>CAZBLW010000001.1:0-557988 GCA_964493305.1 uncultured Gammaproteobacteria bacterium | reverse complement strand
TTTTTACAATATATTTTCTAGTTTGTTGATGACTTGGAGCCGACCGCGGGAGTTGAACCCACAACCTACGGTTTACGATACCGTTGCTCTACCAATTGAGCTAGGTCGGCATTATAGAATCAAGAATTAAGAATGACATGGAGCGAGATACGGGAATCGAACCCGCGTCACTTGCTTGGGAAGCAAGTATACTGCCACTGTACTAATCTCGCTAATTATAATCATCTAAAAATCAGTATAGTATCATTGAACCAATTTTGTAAACTAACCTTATAATATCACTAAATTAGTTTAATTAAAAAAATTTTCATGCCCGATATAAAAAAAATATTATTTTTTACCAGCTTATTGTTTTATTTGTTTATTTTTTATAACTCTACCAGCGCTCAGGCCAATGTTTTGAGTTTTATCGATACCTCCCAAACCGATCAAATGGTTAGTTTAGTTGATAATCAGGCAAGTATACAATTTTCTCAAAAGTCTTTATCCCAACCTTCCCGAATAGCTTTTTGGATAGATGAAAGTTCGGTTGGTAGTGGCCAACAACTTAGCCCAATTTATGCTTGGCAAATTTTAGATGCCGATATAATTGGTAAAATATTTTTATCCTTACCATTGAGTTTAAATAACAGTGATTGGCAGATTATGTTTTCACTCAACGGGAAAAATTTTTTACCCGCTGCTTATGAAGTTACCGAACAAGCAATCATAGTGCCTTTGCCAGCTAAGTCGGGTCGGATTTATATATCGCCTATGATACTGTCGGAAGCGGTAGTCAATTTAGATAGTGCTACTGTCAAAAAAGGCTATCCTGTAAAAACAGCTGATGGTTTTTTCAATTTTTATATTTTACCTGATGCTTTACAACAAGCTGCTGAAATTACCATCAAACCTTTAAATTTGTCACAATTTTATGTACCGGTTGGTTTGGAATTGGTTTCACCAATTTATTATTTTTATATAGATGCCGCCAGTGGTGAATTTCCGCAAAAAGATCTACCGATTGATATAAAGTATTTTGGCGATAGTGTCGAAGCTAAGGATATTTATTATTGGGATAATGTAAATTTAACCTGGCAGCCCTCACCGTCTTTAACTCGTTATAACGACGGGGTAGTTCGTACTTTTACCCACCAGCGAGAAATGATTTTAGCTGTTTTTAGCAATGGTATAATGGAAAAAGGAGTGGCCAGTTGGTATCGATACAAAGGAGGAGATTTTGCGGCTTCTCCTGATTATACCAAAGGTACTAAGTTGAAGGTTACCAATTTAGCAAATGGCAAAGCGGTTGTAGTTTCTGTCAATGATTTTGGACCAGATCGTAGTATTCATCCGGAAAGAGTAATTGACTTAGACCGAGTTGCCTTTGCCAAGATAGCCGATCCCAGTGCCGGGGTGGTTGTAGTTTCAGTGGAAGAGAATTATTATTAAACTATGATTGAATTTAAAAATATTACTAAAAAATACCCACCGGACGTTTTTGCTTTGCGTGACGTCAATTTTAAAATAGCACCCAAAGAATTTGTTTCTATAGTTGGTCAATCTGGTACTGGTAAAACCACTTTAGTTAAATTGATTATTGCTGAGGAGAAACCAACTAAGGGTAAAATATTGATAGGTGATTGGGATATAACCGGCATTAAACCTTATGAGTTGCCAATTTTACGTAGACAAATCGGAGTAGTTTGGCAAGATTTTAAATTGTTGGCAAAAAAAACAGTATTTGAAAATGTCAGTTTTGCCTTGGAGGTTTGTGGAGAATCTCCGGAAAGAATAAATAGAGTAGTGCCGCAAGTTTTGCGAGTAGTAGGTTTGTCTGACAAACAAAACCGTTTTCCTTATCAGTTATCTGGTGGCGAGCAGCAAAGAGTGGTTATTGCCAGAGCTTTGGTTCATAAACCAAAAATATTGATTGCTGACGAACCTACCGGTAATTTAGATGCCATCAACACTCAAGGGATTATCGAAATTTTGAAAAAAATAAATGAATTAGGTACCACTGTTATATTAGTCACCCATGATCGCGAGATTGTAAACGGTCTTAAAAAGAGGGTAATTACTTTTGACGCTGGTACTGTAGTTTCCGATCAGATAGAAGGCAAGTATATGTTATAGTTAGGATATAAGATTTAGGTTTTAGATAGTTTTCTAAATCCTAAATCCTAAATCCTAAATCCTAAATGAAATGTTTTTAATTTCAGTTTATCGGGTAATAAAGTTTGCGGTAATCAATTTTTGGCGCAATATATGGTTGGCAGTAGTGACTACCACCATAATGTCTATGTCGTTATTTGTAGTTATGGTTTTATTGGGACTTAATTTAGTTATTAATCAAGCAATTAATTCGCTACATGAACAAGTAGATGTCTCAGTTTATTTTAAAACCGACATCACTACGGAAGTGGTACAAGAATTTCAAGCTAATTTACAAAAAATTCCTGGCGTCAAAGAAGTTGTATATATATCCAAAGATGATGCTTTGGAGAATTTTCGAACAAAATTTTCTGACAACTCAGTTATTTTGGAGTCACTAGATGAATTGGCCGAAAATCCACTGGGAGATACTTTAATCATCCAAGCCCAATCTATCAATGATTATGACTTGGTGTTGCAAGTTTTAAACAGTGAAGAATTATCACCGTTTATTCAGGAGAAAAATTTTCAGGATTACAACAATATTATCAATAAAATTTCGGATATTAGCAGTACTGTTAATCGGATAGGTTTATTTTTAAGTATTTTATTTTTATTGATTGCAGTTTTGGTAACCTTTAATACAATCCGTATAGCCATTTATACTTATCGTAACGAACTGGGTATAATGCGTTTAGTCGGTGCCAGTAAAGCTTTTATTGAGTGGCCTTTTTTTGTAGAAGGTATGATGTATGCTTTGATCTCAGTAGCTGTTACTACAGTCATAATTTATCCAATCGCCGGAGCCGCGCAACCATTTTTGGATAAGTTTTTTGGTGCCAGTACTTTGGATTTGGTTAAATATTTTAACCAAAATTTTATTCGTCTAGTGGGTTTGCAGTTGTTGGGCGCGACTTTTATTAGTATATTTAGTTCTTGGTTAGCTGTCAGGCGGTATCTGAAAAATTAATATTGACGTGATGAAATTTTTCATTTACACTATTTGCAGTGTTTTTTTATTCTAAATTTTAAACCATTGGGGGATCGTCTAATGGTAGGACAGCGGCCTTTGGAGCCGTCAATCGTGGTTCGAGTCCACGTCCCCCAGCCACGAATTTTTGAATAGCCATTCCTTAGGGAGTGGTTTTTTGATAATATGTGATTATGAAGTTAGCAATAATTTTTTGGTTTTATAAAAATCCACAAGTATGTAAAAATCATTTAAGATTATTAAAAAAATATAATCCAGATTTACAAATTTTTGGATTGTATGGTGGTAAGAAAGAACATGCTCAAAAATTTAAAAAGTCACTTGATTCTTATCTTGATGATTTTTATATTAGTTCAAATCATAATAAACCCGCATCTTGGAAATGGATAAATGGTGATCTGATGATTTTAGATTGGTTTGAAAGACGAGGTAAAAATTTGAACTGGGATAGTGTTATCGTAATTCAGTGGGATGTTTTAGTTTTAGGTCCTATAAAACAACAGTTTCCAGGTTTGAAAAAAAATCAAATTTTTATTTCTGGCACCAGAATATTAGATTCATTTATTGAAAAACGTTGGCATTGGACAAAACAGGAAAGTAAAGAGCGTAAAAATTATTTAGCTTTTAAAAATTATCTCGCTGATAACTATGATTATAAAAAAAAATTAATATGCAGTTTATTTATTTTACAAATATTTCCTAAAATATTTTTTAAAAAATGGAGTAGAGTAAAAGACAAACAAATTGGAATGTTAGAATATAAAATACCTACTTATGCAAAAATATTTAATATACCATTTTATAAAAGAGATTTAGGTGTTTGGTGGTTTCAGCAACAAGGTAAAAAGAAGGAAATTCGTGGTATGACACCACTTAATGCAGGAGGAATAGAAATAAGAAAAACTTTAATTAATAAGGAATTAAAAAAGAAAAAAGGTTTTAGGATATTTCATCCTTATAATAGCAATTGGTATGTATAAATTGTTCTAACTTCGTCAAACAAGTGCAGCCAAGGTTGAAAGTATCTAGGTGACCTAAGTGCCAAATTTAAATTATAATATTTTTTTAGTATCGCAAGCCCAATTTCTAACTGATTTATAAATTCTTTCATTCATAAAGAAAGACTTTTTTGCATTTTTTATTTCTTTTTTACTAAAAAATTTATAATCTATAATATTTTCGCCTAGTTTATTTTGAAATTGTTTTGATGATATTTTAGGTGTTTGGTTGGTATGGGCAAGTAAATTGAATTGCATAACATTTTTATTATCATTTTTAAATTGAACTGAGAATAATCTGTCTATTTTAATTTTTATGTTTACCTCTTCTAGTGCTTCTCTTTTTATCACAGATATTATGTCTTTATCCTTCTTTAACTCAAAAGTGCCTTTGACCAAGTTCCAGTAGTAGCGTTTGTTTTTATTATTTTTTTTATTAACAATAGTTTATAATTTTTTATTATCAAAGCTGCAACTTTAATACTAATATTTTTATTTTTCATATTTGTATATAGAAATCATTTCATCGTAGATTTCTTTTTCCAAGCCATTACACCACTCCATTGGTTGCATGGTTTTTTCCCGAATATAATCTTCATAACTTAACCATCTAGCATCTTCTATTTCACCATCCACTGGCTTTATCTCGTCAGCCTTACCATTCCAGATCAAAATAAACAAAGCGGTAATATGTTTTGCCGGTTCGTATTTAACATCTTTGATGTGTATAAGTTTGCCTGTTAGACCAAGTTCTTCAGTTAATTCCCGTTGAGCAGTTTCCAAAAAAGTATTATCTGCTTTAACGTGTCCAACTACATAGGTTTGCCATTTACCAGGATTTCCTTCATTTTTCTTAGAACGTTTCGTACAGAGTATTTTACCGTTTTTATTTATTACCCAGATATTGGTTACCGCATGCCATATTTTTAGTGGTTCTTTATGTATTTCAGATCTGGGTTGTAGGGGAAGTGGCTGTACTGTTTCATCAAAACATGCCAGCAACTCTTGATTTATGTTGTTCATAATAAATTGATTATATAAATATTATAATATAATAAATTTAGCAATTAATTATTATTCTTTATTTTATGGAGTAATTAATTAATATTTAAGTTAAAATTACTTTAATATCCTAAAATAACTTAAGCCATAAAAAAATGACAAACCTCGCTCACGTAACCTTTTTATTGTATAATATGGTTGTGTGATATTGAAGTACATGGGAATATATGATATTAATTATATTTTGAATAAAATGGGATAAAATTTAAGTTCAGTGTTGGGAAAGTAGATAAACACATAAAAAAATTAATTCATTTTTGTTATGAAAATTATTAAATCTTTACGTAAAAATAAAGTTGTATCAAACGATAAAATTGATGAGTTATTAAATAGGGGGGTAGAAGAGGTGATTGATAATGCTAGTTTAGAAAAAAGACTAAGAAGCGGAGCAAAACTTCGCATTAAACTAGGAATTGATCCGACAAGTCCAAATTTACATTTGGGGAGATCTATCCCGTTGCTTAAATTAAGAGATTTTCAGCAGCTTGGTCATCAGATCGTTTTGATAATAGGTGATTTTACAGGAGTAATCGGTGATACATCTGATAAGGATTCTGAACGCCCAATGTTAAATCGTAGTGAAGTTAAAAATAATTTAGAAAACTACATTCAGCAAGCAGGGAAAGTGATTGATATTAAGAAATGTGAAGTCAGATATAATAGCGAATGGCTAGGTAAATTAGATTATTATGAAATATGTAAACAAGCGGATCTATTTTCTCTGAATGAATTTATTTCAAGGGAGAATATAAGGAAGAGACTGGATTCTGGTAAGCGAATATCGCTGCGAGAATTACTCTATCCGCTTATGCAGGGATACGATTCAGTAGAGATTAAGGCAGACGTTGAAATTGGTGGTTCTGATCAACGTTTTAATCTTCTTACTGGAAGAGAAATGCAACGATACTACAATCAATCACCACAAAATATTATTACAAACCCTATTATTGAAGGATTAGACGGTCGGAAAATGAGTTCTAGTTGGGGTAACACTATCAATCTACTCGATTCTACAAATGAAATGTATGGCAAAGTAATGTCACTAAGGGATGACTTGATTATTAAATACTTTACCCTAGTTACTAGAGTAAGTATGGTAGAAATAGAAAAATATCAACAAGAGTTGAGGATTGGCGGTAATCCACGAGATTATAAAATGAAGCTAGCTTTTGAAATTGTAAAGTTTTATTATTCCGAAACGGATGCCCTAAAAGCTCAGGAATATTTTATCAAAACTTTTAGTGAAAAAGAGATGCCTAATATTATGCCAGAAATCAAACCCTCCAATTATAATATAGTCACTGTTTTAGTTGAGTCTGGACTTTCGCCAAGCAAGTCAGAGGCCAGACGAGTAATTGTGCATGGCGGGGTAAAAATAAATAAAATAATTAAGAATGATTTTAGAATGAATGTTAAAAGTGGGGATGTAATTCAGAAAGGTAAAAGATTTTTTGTAAAAGTTATTTGATGTTTGAATTATGCGAAGGCAGGATAAAATAATTAGAAAATTACGAAGAGATTTTTTTTTAAAACCAGGTGGAGAAAATATAGACACCCTAGTAAATTTTGTAGATCTTGCGGTTAAAACCTTGGTAACAAATCAAGGCAAAGGTCCATTATATCCATTTTATTCAAAACCACGTTCGATTTCTGAGGTTGCAGCAGGGGCTAACATCCCTTCTTTTTGTTCTGCTAACCAAAAAATCATTATCAAAAATTTATTTAAAGGGGTTCAAGGATCAGTGAAATCCAATAACCCTTTTATGGTTAAGAATATAATCCCAACACCAGCTCTAATTTATTTAGCAGCAAATTTAGCAGTGTCTATTTATATGCCTAACGCGGTAACTGGTGAGGACTCGGCAGAAACACTGAATTGGGAAGTTAGTTGTGCTGCAGCCATTGCAAAATTGGCTGGATTAGATACAAAAAAAGTAGCTGGAGTTTTTACTTTTGGTGGAACAGGCACAAATATGTATGCACTTAAAATTGCCTTAAGCAAAGTCCAACCATCACATGGCCATGAAGGAATCAAGGATAACGTAGTTGTTGTTGGCTCCCGTGCATCTCATTATTCTCATCAGACAGTATTAAACTGGATTGGAATTGGTCAAAATAGTTATATTCAGGTTGGAACAAATTTAGATCAAACGACAAAGTTAGATGAGTTAGAGGAGGCTTGTAGAAATGCGCTTGATTCTGGAAAAAAGATTGCATGCATTGAGGCAGTTGGTGGAACAACGTCCAACATGGCTATTGATGATATAGAAAAAATATATTATATACGAGAGGAATTAGTATCGAGGTATAACCTTAACTACAGACCACATATTCACGTTGACAGTGTTTTAGGGTGGGCATATTTAAATTTTATTAAGTACGATTTTTTTAATAATCCTCTTGGTTTTAACGAGAGTATAAGAAGAAAAATTAAAAAAATTGTTGATAGAATTTCAAAATTGAAATTTGCGGATTCATTTGGTGTTGATTTTCATAAGACTGGTTATATCCCATATATTTCCAGCATGATTATTGTGAAAGATCAAGAAGATTTTGCTTTATTAAGAAGAGATAATAAGATTATGACTCCTTTATTTCATAATGATTCTGCTTATAATCCCGGTATATTTACATTAGAAACGTCACGCTCGGCTTCAAATATTTTAGCAACGTGGGTCACTTTGCAAGCTTTAGGAATGGAAGGATATCAAGTTCTTTTAGGTCATACTCTTGAAATGTCTGAGTTTATGCGAAACGAGATAATAAAGAATGAAAAATTTGGTTTGTATGTCGCAAATATTTATTCTTTTGGATGCGATATTTTTGTTAGATGTTACCCGCCAGGCTTAAACCCACGGGAACAATATAAAATCGAGTTAAAGGATGACTCAGTATTAAAAATCCACACAAATTATACGGATTCGTTCGCAAAATGGTTATTTTCTAATAAGAGCTTGGGAGATGAGGGAATTGCGCTTAGCAAAACATCAGCGGCATTTTATACTTATACTGGGAGCCCTGTAGTAGCTTTAAGAATTTACCCTTTAAATCCATATATTACCTTTGAATCCGCCTATATTCTCATTGAAAGGCTTGTAATGGCAAAGAGAGAATTTGATCAAAAAGCGAATCAAGTAAATTTATGAAAAAGACGGGGTTACCTAAAAAAAAATTAAAACACTTCACTTTAAAAGAAGTAGTAGTTTGTGATTTTGATGGAGTTATATCAAAGGATGATGTTTGCGATAGAATTATGGAAAAATTTGGTAGTTCAAAATGGGTTCATATTGGCAAAGAACATGATAATGGGTATATATCGCACAGCAAAATGAATGAAGAATTTGTTGCTATTCTGAACGGGAAGCCACAAGATATAAGCAATTTTATAAAAAAAAATATAAAAATAAGAGATGGTTTTTTTAAATTCTTAGCAATCTGCAAGAGATATAATATTTTACCAATAATAGTTAGTGGTGGGTGGGATTTTTATATAAAAGTTGTTTTAAAAGATTTAAATTTATTTTTTGTTAAATCAGAAAAAGATCTGTTGAATATTCCTAAAAATGTAATACCCATAATTTGTAACCGAATTATATTTGATAAAAAAAGAAGCTGTTGGAGAATCAAAAAATCTACTTTTGATGGTGAGTTTGGGTGCTCACCAGACAAAAAACATATTATTAACTATTTAAGAAATAATAATGTTAAGAATATTATGGTTATTGGAGATGGATCCAGTGATTTTAGTGCTTCTCAGGCAGCAGATTTTGTTTTTGCGACTGGCAGGTTAAATCAATATTGTAATAGAAAAGCTATAAAGCATATGAACTTTAATTCGTTTGAAGATATTAATCAAGAAATTTTAAAAATAAAAAAGAATACAATAAGAGTATTAAGTCTACCATCTTATCATCCATACAATACAAGGTTTGATAATTACAGAGAGATAGTTTTCGTAAATCCAAGTTGTGATTTTTTTGTAAATAAAAAATTTTGTTCCCCCAAATATCTTGATAAACATTTTCCTTTAGAAAGTTATGATATAGTGCATATACATTTTGAGTACTATTTAGTGCCGTTTAAAACTCTTAAATTCCTTATTCAATATTTTATTCATAATGGAAAGCCAATCGTGTGGACATGCCATGATAGGAATAGCTTAGTAGATGAAAAAAATGATAATAGATACATAAAATTTTTATATGATAATACCGATGCTGTTATAACACTGACCCCTGGATGCGCTAAGTGGTTGTATTCAAAATTTGGTCATCATCGTAGTAGAGTAACAGTTATTCCCATGGGTTATCTTGCACATCCATCAATTATTGATGAGGAAATGAGTAATGTTAAAAAGGATAAAAATCTTTTTACTATCCATATAGGAGATTTTAGAAAGAATAAGGATTATATTTCGGCTATAAAAGATTTTCTTGCTTGTCCGTATTTAGCTAATGCTAAAATTCAGTTGATTTACAGCAGTATTAATTTTTTCAAAAATGATAAGTTTATTCAAAAACAAAAATCTGTTTTTTATAAACTAATTAGCCATAATAGTCGAATTGTAAAAGTATGTTCACGAAGTATTTCCAATAATGTTTTTAACAAAGCTTTTTTGGCTTCTCATGCGGTAATTCTTCCTTATAAGTGGGGAACACATAGTGGACAACTTGAACTCGCAAGAGATTGTGGAGTTTACGTTATCGCTTCTAACGTAGGTTTTTATAAAGAACAATGGCCTGGAATTTATGAGTGGAATGTAACAGATGGCAAATATAATCAGTATTCAAATCGTTATCAAAAAATGTTAATTAAAGTATACAATAAAAAACCACTAAAGCCAGCGGGACTATGGAGAAAAAATGAATTTGATAAAATTATAAGAGACCATGTTAATGTTTATCGAAAACTAATAGATGCAAAAGCAAAAACATAAAGTAAAATAGATGGAAATATTAAATTATATAAAACTCCTTATAAAAATAATAGGAGTTGAAAAGATTATCTCTTTTGAGCAGATTGATAGTGGGCAGTTAAACCGTGTGTTTTTATTAAACAATAAATTTGTTATACGATTCAGTGATGGAAGACATGATGGTAGAAATTTTTTAAGAGAGGAAAAAATTATTAATGTAATAGCAAAAAGAGTATCTGTACCGGAAATTATTTTTAGTGATTTTTCTTTTGAGAAAATACAATTAGACGTTATTGTTTTGAAGAAAATAACAGGGATTACACTGGCAAAAAAATGGTTGCAATTTTCTTACGCACAACAAAAAAAAATTATATGCCAGCTTTGCGACGAATTAAAAAAATTACACAGACTGCCAGTAGAAGATTTTAATTTTTTACCACCAGCGAATTCATGGAGTAATATTTTTAAAAAAAATGTTGAATCCTGCATTGCAGAAGCTGAAATAGATAAAAGAATAGATCAAAAATCCATTTCTTATATGAAAGAATATTTTAAAAATAATTCAAGAGTTCTGGACTTTCAAGGCACACAAGCGCTTGTGCATGGAGATATTCATTTTGAAAACATATTAATCAGTGGAAATAGAATTACTGCACTTTTGGATTTTGAGCATGCAGAAATAGCTCCCATAGATTTTGAACTCGCTAAAATTATTAATTTTTGTTTATTTCCACAAAAATTTGTTGAACCTAAATTAAAAAATAAGTATGACGAACAAACTCTTATGAACGTTATAAATTTATTTAAAGAAAACTATAAAGAATTATTTATATCGAATTTTTTAAAAGAAAAATTAAAAATATATTTAATTCCCGATGTGATATGGGGTTTCAAGCAAGAACTTTCGTCTGGGGTTTATTGTAAAGGCATTGCTAAAAAAACATATGAAGATATCTATTTAAATAATAAAATTGAGAAAAAATTAAATTTATAGTGATAATATGCCAAACATACTAATTGATTTATACATGAAAAAAGTTAACGAGTGTAAACTAAATACTCTTGGAGTAATTTTGTTTAAACCATTGTGTCCTGCTATTGAAATAGTAAATTTTGTAAAGTATTGTAAAGAACATAACCTCTCGATTTTATTTAAAAAGAGTAGGTCTTTATCTAGTTCTATGGTTATTGCACTCTATCCTAAAATATTTTCTTTTAATAAAGATGATATAACACATGGTATTTTATGGAAGCATAAAGTAATTTCATATCATATTTCAAGTAAAAGTACATATTTTTTAGTTGATGGTAAAGAAGTTTGGGCAAAATTAAAAAGTTATAAGCAGTATATTCGCAAAAAATACAAAAAAATATCCTATCCCCCTAAAGGGATGTCGGAGAAAGATGTTGTTAATCGTGTTATTAAAAATCATATTCATGTAGTCGATAAATCAGAATTGCAAAATAGTTTATGGCTTCTTTTTTATAACTAATTATAATATGCAAAAATAGAAAAATCTGTCATTAAATTGCGGTTGGTTTAGAAAGAGATTATGTATATTGTTATACTAAATAAAGTAATTTATACCTGTACTGTAACATTTATAACATTTCTGCCTGCCATCAGGCAGGACCTCGACCAAGATGGGTCAAAAAGAGTGAAGAAAGATAGATCAAAGACCCTTGTAAAACCCCTGAAGGCGGTGTTCTAGACAAGGCAGTTCAGCCATGAAAAAACAACAAACTTTGGTTTGTTGTTTTTTCATAGTTAGTGAGGATTGGTGTACTCGAAGGGCGCGAGAGAAAGCGAGCGAGCGCAGCTTTCGGTGCGCAGCGCCCCGGTACCCGAGCGGAGCGAGGGGGAGTCCACGTCCCCCAGCCACGACTTTTACACCAATGTTTATTGGTGTTTTTTATTAGTTGACTTAATTTAATTATAGTTTTAAATTTAAGTCATTAATAAGTATATGGATAATAATTCATTTGAAAAAAATAATAGAAAAATAGAGTTTAAAAACTTTATTAAGAGAGTATTAATTGATTTATTTATTATTTTGAGTGTTTGCAGTTTTGTATTGATTATTTATTTGTTTTTATTTCAGTTAGATGAAAAATATCATTTTATGCGTTCAAAATATTGGCCTACAAATTTTTTTTATAGAATGAATTTAAATGATCGAACATTAAATAATTTTACTTCATCAAAAATATCATTTCCACACACAAATACTTTGACACAAAAAAATATAAATGAAGATGATTTAAATAATGAAGATTTTTGTGATAACGAACAAATATTGAAAATAAAAAGCTTAGATCAGGGTCATTATGAATTTAGTATTGTAAGAAATAACGAAGTTACTATTACTGGTTTATATAAAAATAATTCATCTAAATGTATAGCTAAAGATATAATTATTGAAGTACAAATTTCAGATAAAAATAATAATATTTTACAAACAGGAAAAGTTTATCCAAGTACAATCATGAGACCAGATGAAACTGTTGAAATAAGTGTGAATTTTTTTGTAGATAGTAATTATTTAGTACAAAAGAGAAATGTATTAGGTTTAGATCAATCTTTAAAAAGTGGTTATAAATTATTAACTAGAATCATAGATGTGAATTTTATTGATTTTAAATAAATCAATTTAATTTATTGAGAAATTAATGTTCTAACTTCATCAAATAAATGCAGCCAGGATTTTACACCAATGTTTATTGGTGTTTTTTGTATTTTAGAGTTATGATTAGTCTATATATAAATTGAATTTTATATGTGTATAAAAAATAAATATGTAAAACAAATATTTACTGGAATTGGTAAATTTATAATTGCAGTTCTAATTTTTTTACTTATTTTTGGTATTATAATTCCTGGTTTATTGAGTTTATTTTGGGGAAAAGATATTCCTGAAGTAGATGATGCTGATTTAATGTTACCAAAAGTTACCTTAGCTTATGAACAAAATATGTTTATAGAACTTGATCAGATTTCAAGAGATATGATTTATGAACCAAAAGAAGTAAATTTTGTTAGCGATTTTTTAAACAGTGATACTTGGGATGAAGAATTTGCTAATGAAGTATTTACTAAAAATGAACAAGCTCTTGAGCTATGGGACCGAGCAGCACAAAAAGATGAATTTTTATTACCCGATATGGCTGATTTAGAGAATAAAACCAGATTAAATTTACCGATTAATGATTATAATAGGTGGCGGGGAGCAAATAGGGTTTCTTTAGCTTACGCCGTCTGGCTTGCTCATACTGGTAGAAATCAAGCAGCCGTAGATCAAGTGTTAAAATCATTGAAAATAGGTGAGGCAATGATGAAGTCACAAATGATTACCATTGGATATTTAGTAGGTATGGCTATAAAGAATAATTCTCTAGATGGTTTACAAAAAGTTTTTGCTATTGGTGAAGGTGAAAATATAGATAAAGATGGTTTATTGTATGATTTAGTAAAATATAATAACCAAAATGAAAATGTTTCCTATTTAAAATTTGATTATATTCTGACAAAGAAAGATTTTATTTACTTAAAAAATAATCAGGAAAATTATTTTGGTAAAAATCATTTTATTAAAAAATATATTTTTAAAAATAATTTTTATTATAAACCAAATCTAACCATTTCCTATCAAACCGACTTGTATAGACAGTTAATAAAAAATACCCAAGATCCTTGTGGAGAAAATGAAGTAGTAGAAAGTATCTTTAGACCCTACAATACCGTTGGCTATTTGAAGTTATATTTTACGGAAAATGCTGTAGGGAAAGTTTTAACAAATCTTTATTTTATGCCCTTTAATAATGTTATTAAAAAAACTTGTGATCTTCAAAATAAATATCAAGGAACATATAATTTAATAGAAAATTATTAATTATTTAAATCAAATGAAAAAAATACAAATTATTTTTTTATTTTTAATTTTTATCATTGTAGTTGGTGGCTTGATTTTTTATTTGAGAAATTCCAACCCAACCAATGAAGTTTCAAGTGCCAACGATAATAATCTGAAAACACAACCTGTAAATAATAATACCAAAAATACAGAAGTAAATTCTAATCAACTTATAACTAATGAAAATATGAATGAGACCAATCTGGATAAAAAAGAAAATTTTAGTCACGAAATTACTATCACTACCAATTTAGGTGATATAGTTTTTTTAACTTATGACGCCGATGCACCTAATACAGTAAATAATTTTGTAAATCTTGCCAATAAAGGTTTTTATGATGGAGTGATTTTTCATCGAGTAATAGATAAATTTATGATTCAAGGTGGTGACCCGACAGGCACTGGTAGGGGAGGTCCCGGGTATACCTTTGCTGACGAGCTTAATCCGACTACTGAATCTTACCAACAAGGATATGTTACTGGTACGGTAGCCATGGCCAATGCCGGCCCCGATACCAATGGAAGTCAATTTTTTATCATGGTTGCAAATTATCCTTTACCCAATAGTTATACTATTTTCGGTAAAGTAATAAAAGGACAAGAAATAGCCCAGGCAATTTCTAAGGTAGAAAGAGACGCCAATGATAAACCACTACAAGATGTGGTGATGGAAAAAGTATCAGTTAGACAGATTGATTAGTTTCGGGTTGACAAATTAAATTTTTAAGTATATTTTAATATATTCACCTTAACAACTTATTTATCCATCAATTTATCAGGAGGTACTAGATGCCAAAAAAAAATTTAGCCCAGTCTGTTTCTATTCAAACCGTCTTTGACGTAATTCAGGGTAAAACCCCTTGTTGTCAGTTGGAAAACGGACAAATCAAATGTTCAGCTACTTTTAGTCACCACCGTTATTGCTATGATGTTTTTATAAAAAACCATCAAAAAAACTTTTCCATAATTTTTATGGATGCGGAAGAGGTAAAAAGTGCAGCTGATATTTTAACTGAAGCTGGAGTATTTTTTGAGGATTTAAACATATCGGATAAAAATATTATCCAACAAGCAGATTGTGTACATGTCAAAGTACCGGCCAAAAGAATTTTATCTGTTATTGAAAAATTGAATATCTATTGTCCCCAGGACGATGAAACAATTTTATTGCCAGATGATTTTTCTGGTCTTAATAAGCAACAGATTGATAAAAAGTGTTTGGAAGTGGACGATTTAGATGATTTTGATGAAGAGTATAATATAGTTTAGTTAATAATCCCGCATTAATTTGCGGGATTTAATATTGACAAATCTGAGTAATAAATATAAATTACAATCTTAAGTTATTTAACAAAAAATCCAAGGAGTAAAAATGACCTATATGCAATTCACAGGGGAAAATGGTGATCGCTATATTTTTATTGGCAAAAATAGAGTTGCCATAATCAATGATACCAACGATGGACAAAGTTTTGGCGGTGAAAAATTTACTGCTATCAAGGAACTGTCTTTAAATGATGTTGTTCATTTAGAAAATCATAAAAAAGCTGCCGAAGCAATTATTGCCGGTTCACCAAGTTATTTGATAACCATCATCCCACCTGAAAAATAATACTTAGCGACTCAGATATTTGAGTCGCTTTTTATTTGCATTTCTATTGAGCTTATGGCAAGATATAGCGAAAGTTAATTAAAAATACTAAAATAAAGGAGTTAAATATGATAAAAAATATGCGAAAAAAATGTGAGGTAGTTGAGGTTATTACCCCACAACAAATAATTTTACAAGGTCTATACTTTGGTCCCAGTCAAGCCAAAGTAGGTTTTATTTATATTCCCGGTTTAGCTAGTAATGTATTTTCCAAATTGGATTTAGTGGCCTGGTTGGCTGGTGCAAATTTTTCGGTTTTAAGTTTAAATACCAGGGGACATGATAAAGTTACTAGAGTACAAAAAATTGATAAACGTACGGTTAAAGGTTATCGTTCGATCAGAGGTGGGGGAGCGCACGAAATATTTACTGAATGCAAAGATGATGTTGCTGGGGCGGTTGATTTTCTTTTAAAAAAGAAAATCAAGAATATTTATTTGGTTGGTCATTCTACAGGTTGTCAAAAAGCAATTTATTATTTAGCGCATGGTCGTTATCGAGAAAAAGTTAAAGGTGCAGTTTTGTTGTGTCCAATGAGTGATTATGCCGCTGCGGTTAAAGAACATGGTTTGCCAAAACTAAAAAAGATTACCGCTGTGGCTAAACGTATGATTAAAAACGGCCGTGAGCACGATTTACTGCCACTTAATTTATGGCCTAGTTATGACGACGCCCAAAGATTTATTAGTCTTTATAACCCCGATAGTCCTGAGGAAATTTTTTCCTATATCAGTCCGCAAGTTTATCCGAAAACCTTAACCACAGTAAAACAGCCTTTATTGGCGCTACTGGCTGGTCAAGATGAATATCAGGACCGACCCACCAAACAAATTGCCGCTTGGTTCAATAAATATTTATCCAATTCCAATAGTCAAGTGACTATCTTAACCAACGCCAAACACTCGTTGTTGGGTTATGAAAAATTAACCGCCGAATTAATTCAGATGTGGCAACATAATCTGAATAAACAAAAAATAACTCATTTATCAACGGTTAGTAATGATTAATTCGTTGTAAATCAAGCGCCAAGTCTTGGCGCTTTTTTAATGATTGATTTTTTTTGTAAATTAAGCTAAATTTACTTTAAATATGGCTACGGAAACCAACAAAAAAGTTTACACGTTATTTTTGCCCTTATTGGAATTGATTAGAGTTTTTGAAAGAACAGCACAAAATACATTACCACCTGAGGATTCTAGGGTTAAGTTAAATACCGTTGTCTCTAAAATTTCTTTTTTTTATGAGAAGTTAAGAAATGCAGTTGATTATGCTGACGACCACTTATTGCGTGAACGGGCTATTTTACGCAATTTAAAAAGAACCATGACACTACAAAGCCGTAAGGGTGAGGTGATAGCTAAGCCTTTGGTTTATGATTTAATTAGATCCGGTTATTTACCCAATGATCAGCTTCATGAATCAATTATTTCACAAACGGAACAGATTATTGATCGTTTTATCACTTTAAATAACCTAATCGGTAGTTACAAAGAAAAAGAAGAAAAGGTAGTTTTATTTAATTTTTTACTACCGATGTTAGCTATTGAGATTGATGATTTATTAGTTAGTAAAGACAGGGATAATGCTTTGGTAGAATGTATGTATCAAGTTGTAAAAAAGGACGTTGTGGTTACTGACAATCGTTATAGTGAATTGGATAAAAAAATTCAGTTGTATGTAGCTATTTTAAAGTCCTTAATGAAAGCTGATCAACCTCGGATAGGATTTTATATGTGGCAACTTTATGTACCACATTGGTCACAGGCTACCGAGCAGGAATTAATTTTGCTAGCCCAAAATATTTCTGATATTTACAGTAAAATTCAACGGCAATTAGAACACCCCTTGAATAATTTATATATTAGAATTTTACGTAAATACAATGTATTATTTTTGATAATCAGAGATATTGTCAATGAGTATCCTAACCAAGCTTTGGAGATATGGAAGCAGCCAGTTTTATTGGAAGAGAGGATAAGACAAGCAGCTAAAAAAAGATATAAAGTCTCCCGTATTAAATTAACTCGTAGCATTATTCGCAGTATAATATATTTGTTTATAACCAAGATGATCTTAGCGGTGTTGTTGGAATTTCCTTTGGATTTAATGTTAGAAAGAAATATCAATTATACTACAATCGCTATCAATGTCCTTTTCCCACCTTTGTTAATGTTTGTAATTAGTTTGTTTATTAGAGTCCCTGGTATAAAAAATACTGATAAGATTGTACAAGGTATCAAGGAAATATCTTATCAATTTGAGGAACGTAACGTGATCAGAAAGATTAAAAAGCCCCTTAAACGCACTGTGTTGATGACCAGAACTTTCAAATTTATTTATGGCGTAATTTTTATGTTTACCTTTGGTTTGATAGTATACGGTTTGGATGTAATTGGATTCAATTTAGCCAGTATGGTAATTTTTATCTTTTTCTTAAGCTTAGTTTCATTTTTTTCCATCAGAATTTCCCAATCAGCCCGGGAGTTACATATAGTTGAAAAAAAAGAAAACCTATTAACCTTTATCAAGGATTTCTTTTCTTTGCCAATTTTGGAGGCTGGACGCTGGCTGTCGGACAAACTAAATAAAATCAATTTTTTTGTAGTATTTTTTGATTTTATTATTGAAGCACCTTTCAAAGTTATTGTTGACTCAATTGAAGAATGGATGGGATATGTCAGAGAAAAAAAGGAGGAAATATACTAGTTTATAGGTGATTTGCCTATAGGTAAGGCTAATAGGGTTGACAAAATCCTTTTTTTTTGCTATACTAAAATGTTATTAAAATATTTGCTATAATAAATATATGAGGTCAAGAGATAAAAAAACAAACCAGATAAAGCCACATAAAAAATGGTGGCGTATTGCCTGTTTAGCAATTGGTTTGGGTTGGTTGGTTTATCCTTATAGAAAAAAGATAAAAAAACAGATCTCACAACAAACCAACCGTTTTGCTTTGATTTTAAATGAAGAATGTAAACATATGCCAGATAAAGTGTTGTCGCTACGTAGTAAAATAAAACGTAATGTGAAAGATTTTTTTATACCGACTGACAGTAATGATCATCAGCCGCATGGTTTATCTACCAGATTACTAAAAATTTATGCAGTGGTTTTGGTGTTGATTAAAGTTGTAACGATTGGTTTTTTGTTTTTTACTTACCCCAGTCCGGCAGTATTGTCGCAAAAAATTTCTCAAGAAATTTTTGATTTAACCAACGTGGCCAGAAGCGAGGAAAATGTCAATAGTTTAAATTGGAATGATGAATTAGCCAGAGCCGCTCAAGCCAAAGCTGATGATATGGTGTCCAGCAATTACTTTGCTCATATTGGACCTGACGGTAAACAACCTTGGGAATGGATAAACAAGGGTAGTTATTATTTTTTATACATGGGTGAAAATTTAGCTATGGATTTTTCCTCGGCACAGATTGCACAAAGTGCTTTTCAACAATCACCAACCCACTGGAAAAATATTATGAATCCCAAGTATCAAGATATGGGAGTTGGTGTAGCTGTTGGTAATATTGATGGACGAGAAACAATTGTACTAGTAGAATTTTTTGGTGCTCAAAAAACCGTACAACCCCTAGTACCAATTGCTCAAGCTAGTGAAACGCCTTTAGTAGCCGCTACCACTCCAACTCAAGTGTCTCCCGAGACTCAATCATTATCTGAACCGCCAGTAGTAGTAAAACCCACGGAAACCAAACCGACTGCACCAGCTGAGGTAGTAAATAATAACCCAACCCAACCAACAGTAGTTGAAAATCAGCCAACTGAGGTTACTGAAACACCGGTTGTAGATAATAGCCCCATAGACAATTCAGCCACAGTTACAATTGACACCAATGTAGCTACTGATAATAGTTTAGCCTTAGCACCAGTCAGTCAGGAGTTGGTAGGTGAAATAGTAGTACCAGAGAAAGTAGAAATGGCTGATAATCCGGTAGTAGTCGCTAGTACCAATGAGTTAGTTCAGAAAGGTTTAGTTGAGTATGTTATAATTTTTAGTCGCTATGCTTTGTTGCTATTCTTAGTAGTTTTATCGGTAATGTTATTGATTAATGTTTTGGTTAAACCTCATATCCAACACAGTCAGGTGATTATCCAAAGTTTAGGGGTTATCTTATTGGTATCAACTTTATTACTGACTAAGTTTCATCTAGTAGAAGAGATTCAACAAGTTTTAATTTTCTAATCTAAAATTCAAATAAAAAGCCTGTTTTTTATAAAAACAGGCTTTTTGCTTTTAGGCGGTTTTTGTGTTAAAATAGGTTTAAATTATTAACTAAAATATTTGTATGGTAGCAGAAAAAAATATTCTTATAGCCGGAGGCGCTGGTTTTATTGGTTCTCATTTATGTGATGATTTAGTAAAAAGAGGAGTCAATATAATTTGTTTAGATAATTTTGTCAGTGGTACGCGCAGTAATATTGAATTTCTATTACAACAACCAAATTTTAGATTCATAAATCATGATATTTCTGAGCCTTTGGATTTAGAATCTTTGCCGGAGTTAAAAACATTTAATATCGGTGCGAAAGGTATCCAAGAAATTTATAATCTAGCCTGTCCGATATCTTATAAAGAGTATCGTGAGTTGCCGTTGGAGACTATTATTACCAATTCTCATGGTACCAGAAATTTATTAGAGTTGGCGGTAAAATACAAAGCCAAATTTTTACAGGCTTCAACATCAGCTATTTATGGTGAGCCCTTAAAAAATATAAAATATTTTAAAGAAGATTATTGGGGGTATGTAAATCCCACTGGACCACGAAGTTCCTACAATGAAGGCAAAAGATTTGCTGAAAGTCTTACTCACAATTATGGTATTTATCACAACTTGGATATAAAAATTATACGTATTTTCCAAACTTACGGTCCTCGGATGCGATTTAATGATGCCCGTATGATCCCAGATATAATTCGTTCTGCTTTATTGTCAGAAGATTTAGTCATTTACGGCGAGGAAGGTATTGCTACATCTTTTTTGTATATTTCAGATTTGATTGATGGTTTATTGAAAGCCATGGAAGCTGAAGGCAGTTTAATTTTAAATATGGGTCACCCCAAGGAAATTATGGTGGAAGAAGCAGCAAAAATCATTCAAGAATTGACCGAATCAAAATCAAAAATTGTTTATCGTGAAGCACCGCAATATATTTTGCAACACGGACTGCCGGATATAACCAAAGCCAAAGAGACTTTGGGTTGGTTTCCTTTGGTTGATTTAAAATCCGGTTTAGCAAAAACAATTGAATACATGAAAGCCCAACAAGGTTTATTGGGTATGTAATTAATAAAATTTTTATGGAAAGATCAATTTTTACTTCTGAATCAGTAACTGAAGGTCACCCAGATAAAGTTTGTGACCAGATATCCGATGCCATACTTGATGAATTATTAAAACAGGATAAAAACACTAGAGCTGGCATAGAATGTTTAGCAACAACCGGACTAGTGGTGGTGGCTGGTGAGATAAAAACTAAAGGTTATGTTGATATTGCGGCTATTGCTAGAAAAACTATCAAAGAAATCGGTTATGATAATCACTCGGTTGGTTTTCATGGTGATGATTGTGGCGTGATGGTAGTTATTGATGAGCAGTCACCCGATATATCCCAAGGCGTAGATAAAAATAAAGGTAAATACAAAGAACAGGGAGCTGGTGACCAGGGATTAATGTTTGGTTATGCTTGTCGCGAAACACCCGAATTAATGCCACTACCAATCATGTTAGCTCATCGTATGGCTAAACAGTTGGCATTGGTAAGAAAAAACAACACTTTACCTTATTTGGGACCTGATGGCAAAATCGAGGTCGCAGTTGAATATAAACACGATAAGCCAATTAGAGTTGATACAGTGGTAGTAGCTGCTCAACATTTACCACATATTAATAACAAAAAAATTGAACAAGATATAATGAAAAAGGTGATTACGCCTGTAGCCAAAAAATATTTAGATAACCACACTAGATTTTTTATAAATGCTACTGGTAAATTTGTTAAAGGTGGTCCACCAGCTGATGCCGGTTTGACTGGTAGAAAGATTATTGTTGATACCTATGGTGGTTATGCACCACATGGCGGAGGAGCATTTTCCGGTAAAGATCCATCAAAAGTTGATCGTAGCGCCGCTTATATGGCCAGATATATTGCTAAAAATATTGTAGCGGCTAAATTAGCCGATAAATGTTTGGTACAGCTATCTTATGTGATTGGTAAAGCAGCGCCAATTTCCATCATGATAAATACAGAAGGTACTGGTAAAGTTTCTGAAGATAGATTAGAAAAAATGGTGCGAGCTATTTTTCCTTTGACACCGGTTGGGATAATTGAGCATTTGCAGTTATTACGACCTATCTATAAAGCAACGGCTGCTTATGGACATTTTGGTAGAAATGAAAGTACTTTTACTTGGGAAAAATTATCGCTAGTCAATAAGATCAGGAAATATTTTTCTTAAACTATGAAGATTTTAGTAACTGGAGGCGCTGGTTTTATAGGTTCTCATTTAGTTGATGCTTTAGTAAAAGAGGGTCATCAGTTGGCGGTGATTGATGATTTGTCTACTGGACATAAAGAATTGGTACCTAGTGAAGTTGAATTTTATCAAGTTGATATTTGTCAGACTGCCCAGGTGGAGGAAATATTTTTACAATTTGCCCCAGAAATTATTTTTCATTTAGCTGCTCAAAAAGATGTACGCTATTCTGTACAATATCCCGATCAAGATGCCAAAGTAAATATTTTAGGTTCGCTTAATTTGATAAAATTATCCACTGAGCATAAGATAAAAAAATTTATTTTTGTTTCCAGTGGCGGGGCAATTTATGATGAAAACGATATTTTGCCACTATCAGAACAAGCTAGAGCAAAACCATTATCACCTTATGGTTTGGCCAAATATACAATCGATTTGTATTTAGAAGCTTTTAAAAATTTAAAAAATTTATCTTATATAAGTTTACGTTTAGCCAATGTGTATGGTCCTAGACAAGATCCCAAAGGAGAAGCTGGTGTAGTAGCTATTTTTTTTAATAAATTAATTAATCAGCAGCGACCACAGCTCAATGGCGGCGGTGAGCAAACAAGAGATTTTGTCTATGTAAAAGATGTGGTGCGAGCTTTAATCTTGGCAGCAACTGCGAAGCATGATGGAGTTTATAATATTGGTACTAGTAGAGCTACCAGTATAGCTGAGCTCCTTAAATTACAACAGCAAATTTGTCAGACAGCTATCGAGCCAGAAATAAAACCCTATTTACCAGGTGAAGTCAGACGTAATTCTTTAGCTTATCAACTAGCCACCCAAGATTTAGATTGGCAACCTAAATATAGTTTAGTTGAAGGTTTGACTGAAACATACGACTGGTTTAAAAATAATTTATGAAAATTTATATTGTAATTCCTGCCTATAACGAAGCCGATCATATAAAAAAAGTTATTACTGATTTACATAACCACAACTATCATCATATTGTAGTGGTTGACGATGGTTCAATAGACGACACTGCTACCCAGGCTCAAGTTAATAATGTCGTAGTGTTGAAACATATAATCAACCGGGGAATGGGCGCAGCTTTACAAACTGGAAATAGCTTTGCTTTAGCCGATGCGGCTGATATTGTTGTCCATTTTGATGCTGACGGTCAGATGCAAGCTAGCGATATTCAAGCTATGATCCAGCCAATTGTTCAGGGGCAGGTTGATGTTACTTTAGGAACAAGATTTTTAAGTTGGCAAAAAGATATGCCCTGGACAAAAAAATATTTGATTCACCCTCTAGCCAAAATTATTAATTATTGGTTTACCAGACTTTGGTTAACTGATGCTCACAATGGTTTCCGGGCGCTATCCAGGCGAGCTGCTAGACAGATAACCATTACTCAAGATCGGATGGCTCATAATACAGAAATAGTTGAAAAAATAAAAAAATTTAATTTTAAATTTCAAGAAATTCCAGTGACAATTAGATATTATGAATATGGACAAAATATTAGTGGCGGATTTAAAATTATTCGCGATTTATTATTGGGAAAATTAATACGTTAATATGAATATAATACAATATTTATTATTGTTGTTGGTTTTATTTGCTATTTACCGAATCTGGTTACGTTGGCGTCAACATGATATTAGTCGTGTTGAATGGTTGGTCTGGAGTTTGTTTTGGCTATTAGCTGGATTGGCGATATTATGGCCAAAAACAACCGATTTAGTCGCTGGTAAGTTAGGTTTAGCTTCTGGTCGGGGAGTTGATTTGGTTGTTTATATTTCCATCCCATTACTTTTTTATATTTTATTTCGCTTAGTAGTTAAAATTGATAACTTGGAACAAAATCTTACCAAGATTATCCGACACCTGGCTATTCAAAACAAACAAGATCAAGATAAAGAAAAAAAATAACATGTCCCAAGTAGCGGTTATTATAGTCACTTACAACAATCGTCAACAAATAAACGATTGTTTACAGTCAGTTTTGCAACAAAGTTATCAAGATCATTTTCAAGTCATTTTGGTTGATAATAATTCGGCCGATGATACAGTTGATTTTGTCAAAAAAAATTTTTCACAAATTACTGTTATTAAAAATAAAAATAATGGTTATGCTGGTGGCAATAATGTTGGGATAACTTGGGCTAAACAACAAGGATACAATCGTTTTGTTTTACTAAATCCTGATATGGAAGTGGATATTGATTGGTTGGCAGAGCTGGTTAAATTGGCTGACAGCCAGCCGCAGATAGGTATTGTACAATCAAAGGTACTTTTTTTTCAGGAAAAATATCGCATTAATACCGCTGGTAACCCCCTGCATTTTGCAGGTTTTTCTTGGTCAGGAGGTTTTAAAAGTTTAAGCAGTCAGTTTTTAAATTCCCAGCCAATAGTCATTGCCTCAGGTAGTAGCTTGTTGATTAAATTGGAGGTCATAGAAAAAATAGGCGAGTTTGATGAAAAATTGTTTATGTATCATGAAGATGTGGATTTAAGTTGGCGAGCTAGATTGGCGGGTTATGAGATTTATCTTGCTCCGAATTCTAAAGCATTTCATAAATATACTTTTTCATTTGGTACCAAAAAGTTTTATTATGCAGAACGAAACCGTTTAGTTGTTATTTTTACTTATTATCGTTTCTTGAGTTTAGTTTTATTGTTACCTTTTATAATTTTTACCGAGATAGCCATGTTGGTATATGCTTTTTTTACTGGGTGGACTAAGTATAAGTTTCTTTCCTGGTGGGGATTTTTACGGTTAGTACCACATATTTTTTTCAATCGTTTTAAGTATCGTCGTTTTCGAATATTGTCTGATCGACAGTTAATTAAATTAATGACCTCTAAATTAGATTTTGAAGGTCTATCCAGTCCGTTTATTGATTATTTATTCAACCCTTTAGCTAAAGTTTATTTTGTAATTTTTAGATTTTTAGTAAGATGGTAGTTTTATGAAAATTGCACAAGTCACAGCTATTTTTCCTCCTTATCGTGGCGGTATTGGCCAAGTTGCTTGGCAGTACGCTAAAGGTTTGTCTCAGTTAGGTGAGTCGGTTGAAGTTTTTACAATAGATTATGGAATTAAAAATGAATTTGCTTTTAAATGCCATTATCTTAAAGCCTGGCCACGTTGGGGCAAGGCAGGTTTTTGTCCGCAGTTGTTGTGGCGGTTAGACAAATTTGCTGTTGTCCAATTGCACTATCCGGCTTTTGGTTTAGCAGAAGTTGTTGCTATCTGGCGTAAGCTAAATAAAAATAAAAAATTAATTGTTTTTTATCATCACGATTTAGTAGGACAAGGTTGGTTGGGTAAATTTTTTTGGTTGTATCAAAAATTTTTCTTACCTTGGTTATTAAAACAAGCAGATGTAATATTAGTATCATCCTTTGATTATTTAAAAAGTAGTGAAATAAATTTTTATTATCAAAATAATCAAGAAAAATTTATTGCTTTACCGTTTGCTCCTGATGAGATATTTGTACCACCGACAGATAAAAAAATGGTTCAAAAAAACATATTATTTGTGGGTGGATTGGATCGTAATCATTATTTTAAAGGAGTGGGTAACTTGATTAAGGCCTGTAGTAATTTAACTAATGAGAATTGGCGTTTGATTATAGTTGGCAGTGGGGAGTTGATGACTGACTACAAAAATTTAGCTGGGGAATTAAATATTGATAAAAAAGTTTGGTTTACTGGTCAGCAAACAA
This sequence comes from uncultured Gammaproteobacteria bacterium, assembly GCA_964493305.1. GTDB lineage: Bacteria > Patescibacteriota > Patescibacteriia > S139-126 > S139-126 > DYGA01. The sequence continues at coordinate 532,108 of CAZBLW010000001.1, read as the reverse complement.
ATGATGAATTATTACGTTTATATCAATCAGCTTATGTTTTTTGTTTGCCTAGTATAGATAAGACTGAGGCATTTGGTATAGTTTTGTTGGAGGCCATGGCTTGTGGTGTACCGACAATCGCGTCCAATTTGCCAGGCGTCAGGTCAGTAGTCAGTCATGAACAAACTGGTTTGTTGGTCAAGCCCAATAGTGTATCTGATTTAGCTAAACAACTGGATTTTTTATTAACTCATGAAGAACTGCAACAGCGATGGGGTTTACAAGCTCGGACTAAGGTAGAAAATTATTATAACTGGGTAAATATAATAAAAAATTTGCGAGATATTTATTATGTATAAATTATTTCAAGCATCCAATCGCCGGAATCTAAATATTTTTTATTGGTTGAATATTATTGTTTTGGGGCTGAATTTTTTTTGGCAACAAACTCCATGGTTGAATACCATAGCTTTTGTTATATTTTTTATAATGACCGGCATTTATGCAGGTGTATTTTTTAATCGATTACTTAATTTATCACCTTTTAAATCGTTGGTTTTCGGTTATTTGGTATTTATTTATTGGTTGAGTTTTACTATTGCAATTTTTGTTAATTTTTATAAGTATTCTAATTTATTTGCATTATTGTCGGTAGTATTTTTAGCTCTAGTCTTTTTTTGGTTGGGTAAAAGTCTTACTTTTTCCCAACAACAGGTAATCTCTGCTGAGTCTGATTTTTCTATCCGGCCGCCTTTTTATTTAACTTATGCTTTACCATTATTATTTATTTTAGGTATTGTCTTGTTACTCTCAGCGCGTACTGGTGATTATATTATTACTCCTTGGCAAGTAATACCAAAGATATTTATCTATATTTTTTTATTGATCACATTTAGCATTGGAGTTTTGATATTTTCCAAACTTAAAACAGGATTTATTATTGTACTAATTGTTTTACATTCTTATTTTTTGCATGCCTATTTGCCGATTGTCTATCAGACTGGTTTCGGAGGGGATAAATGGCGGCATTTAGCTTCGGAAAAATATTTAGCTAGCGAACAAGTATATAGTCCAAGTTTAATTGGTGAACCATTGAAAATGATGTCAATTGGTCCCTGGCAAGTACCAGAAGTATTGTTGGCTGGCAATAAAACATCATATGGAAATCAGTGGGGCTTAACACTTTTACTTAGTTATTTTTTAAATGTAAATATTTTTTGGATTGATTATTGGTTAATTTATATCTTGTGGTCCTTTTTTATACCCTTGTTATTGTATCAGATTGCTGGTTTTATTTATCAGTCTAAACAGTTTAGATTATTGGTAGCTTTTTTACCAACAATTTTTTATACCTTACAAGTATTTGGTGCTATAACTATACCGGTATCTTTAGGTTTTATTTATTTTCTGGCCGTATTATATTTATGGCTTTATTATATTAGAAACCAAGACCAAAGAGTTAGAAATATAGCTATTTTACTTAGTTTACTCATGTATTTTAGCTATGTTTTGTATTTTATTATCATTTTGGTTATGGGCGTTGGTTTTTTACTGTGGGGAGAAATACGTAAACCTAAAGTCAGGCGATATGTTTTAATAACTTGGTTGATACTGTCTTGTTTAGTAGTGCCAGTTTTAGAAATAGTTATGGGTTACGGTGCAGTAAAAGAAAATATTTTAAACCCCAGTGTAGTTTTTAACCAGTTAGCTGATGCTTTTGGCACCTTAACCGGTGTAGTGGCTTTTATACCCAGACCTACACATATTGATCAAGGTAATTGGTTATATAATCAAACTAGACAAACTCAAAGCCAAGCTTCACTTTTCAATTTAAGATTGTTGCCACTTATGTTTACCGGTTTGATTTGGTTATTGGCTTTAGCCGGTATTGAAAAAATAAGAAAATTGGCAGACAAAAAAATAGCTATATTTTTTTTACTGTCGTTGGTGGTTATGATAGTTAGCTATGTCTTTTCTTGGTACTTTATGGAGGGTAACCATATTTTAGCCAGAAGACTCGATGTAACTATTTCATTTTTTTGGTTAGTGCTAATAGCTTTGGGCGTTTTTTATTTAATAAATGATTTTTTACCTAAAGTCGATAAATTTGTAAAAATTTATGGTTTGATAATATTTATATCCTTGGTAGCCGCTTCAACCTATACTTCTGGTCCGGTTTTGGAAGTGGTAACGCATGATGAAATAAAAGCTGCCAATTTTGTCTGGGATAATATAGATAAAAATTCACCTTATTGTGTAGTGGCCAATACCTGGCCCTTACTTGGCTTAGAATATGTTTCCGGGCGAGAGATAATTGCTGGTGGCTTCCCAGTTTATTTGGAATACGCCCAACCAGAACGAGTAAAGATTTTTGAAGGTTTGATAAGAAAACCAAAAGTTGATAATTGGTTAGCTAAAGCATTTGCAGTAACTGGTGCTAGGGAGTGCTGGTATATGGTAGAAAAAAAATGGATGTCAGATGATGTTTGGCAAACAAATATCGAGCTATTGGGAGATCCACAGGAACAAATTGGCAAAGTTTATCTCTGGCGATTTACACAAGACAGCTCTGATTGATATAAAAAAATATTAAGCCTTATTTTTGATGGGCCAATAATCATCGGCAATTAATTTTTTTGTTATATAAGGTTTAATCTCAGAGGTTAGGCGGGACTGGATGTTACTTCTTTTTAATTGGAATTTATTTAAGTTTTTTAGGGCATAGTAAAAAGCGGCAACGTAGGTTTTTAACTGTTGGCGGCGCAATGAGTTTAGTTTAATAATAATTTGACCAATTAAAATAAAAATTCCGTATTCCCACCATAGTTTGGTTGGTAAATTTTTATACAGGGCAAATATTAAGTTGCGGTAAGTATGATAAACAGCAAAATCTGACATAGTACCGGTGGTTGCTGAGCCTTTATGCCAACAGATAGCTTGCGGAGATAAGGTTGCTTGAAACCCTAATAATCTGGCTCTAAAACCGAGATCAAAATCTTCGGCATAAGCAAAAAAACTAGAATCGAAATAGTCATATACAATTCTTGATTCAAAACCTATAGAGACTTGTTTTTCTTCACGACAACTTTCTAGTAATTTACGACTGTATAAGGCCGCTCCAGCAGAAGGACAAAACAGAATTTTATTTGGTGATTTAATGTTAAAAGTTAAGCCAGACATCATTAACTCAATACCTAGACAATCAATTTGTTGAGGGTCATCCATTTTTAGCATTTTAGCTTGCACCATATCCGAGTTGCTAGTGGTTGCGGTATTTATTAATTCTTGTAAAAATTTTTTATCAACTACAGTATCATTATTTAAGGTGAGAATATATTCGGTCTGATTGTTTTGTAAAGCTTGTCTAATATTGAGGTTATTACCCTCAGCAAAACCTTTATTTTCCGTCTCTACTCTGATAGTAATATTTTTTTCATTACCATAAAGATTCTGTAAAGTGATTTCATCTTCGCGGGTTGCACCTTGGATTAGTAAATAAATATGGAAATTTTTAAATGTCTGTTTTTTTAAAGATTCTAAACAGTTGCCAGTTAGAGTTGTATTTTTATGGTGAAGTATAGAAATAGCAATAGTCGGCATAAATTAAATAGGATTGTTTAGATGAGGAGATGGTGTTTTTTTAATTTGAACAAATTTTTTATTCAAATAATATTCTACTAAACCATAAATAATTAAACCCGTAGTAATCTCAGTTAAAACCGTAGCCCAAGCTGCCCCGATATAAGAAAATTTTGGTATCCAATAAAAGTTTAATCCGATATTCATTAGCATACCAAATCCAGTGGCTAAAGTATAACTTATTTGTTTACCTAAGGCATTTAAAGTATATAGCCAAACATGAGCTAAAAAAGAAAAAAATACCGCTAGTGATAAAATATAAAAAACATGCACTGCCGGTGCAAAACTTTGGCCATAAATATAAATAATCAACCATTTAGCTATGACAACGGCTATACCTAAAATTATTAATCCCGCCAAAGACATAAGCAGTAAGGTTTTGCGGTACAGTAAGCGACAGGCGTTGATTGATTCTAGAGCAAGTTGAGAAAGTTTAGGGTAGACTGACATAATCAGTATATAAGCCACAAAAGTTAAAGAGAAAATTAACAGATAAGCCGCGTTATACCAAGCCGTAGCTAAATCATCTTTGATCATTGATAACATCACAGTATCTATCCGAAAATAAATAATAACAAACATATTGGCTAAAGCCAGTGGCCAGGCTTGTTTTATAATAATTTTAATTTGTGGTTTATCCCAGTGCCAATTGAAGCTGGTAAATTTTGATTTTATCAACCAGGCGCTTACTACTAAAGCATAAATAGCAGCTACAAAATAAGCCCAAACAACGGCAAATAATGATTGGATAAAGATAGCATAAATAATCAGCAGTAAAAGAATAACGTGTTGACTGATTTTTATCAGAGCTTCGTATTTAAATTTTTCATAAGCTCTAAACACAGCTCGGAGCAGTTCAGCCAAGGTATAAATAATTAGATAAGCACCGGCAATTATAATTAATTCTTTTATAAACAAAGGTTTGTTGAGAATTAGAGCCGAGATAATTATCAGTAGGTAGGTTAGTATTCCTAAAACAATTTTTAAAGAAATATAATTGCTTAAAATTGTTTTAACATTATTTTTATTGGTACTAATATCACGGATAGCCAACATAGACAGGCCGAAGTCAGCTACCACTTGCCAAATTTGAGCAAAAGCCAAGATAAAGGCAAATTGACCGTAAACTGTCTGTCCTAATTTTCTCGCCACCAAAACACTAATTACGAATAAAATTAACATCGACACCCCTTCGGAAAGCCCTAGGTAAGCGGTATTTTTTTTCAAGATATTTTTGAGTGAAGCCATGCTAATATTGTATCAAGCTTTGCTTTTTAAATGAAATGTAAAAATCCTTGTATTTTTGCTATAATTGATTTATGAAAATTGATAAAATATCTAAATTGATCAATTTGGCCATGGTTGTTTTGGTTTTTTTTATATTGCTTTATTTGGTATGGTACGATATTAATCCCAGCGGTCAAAGGTCAATAGTACACACTTATAATAAAAACAATAAACTCGTTCGAGGACCATATCCGGAAGATCGACTGGGAGTAAATAATAATTATTGGCAAATAGCAATTGATCCGGTTTATTTTGATTTGTATATACCTAGGTTATATCAGAAAATTGATTTCTCAGTGGAATTCCAATTAAGTGATAATCAGACGATCTTAGAGTTGGGGGGATTGGGTAGTGACGAAGGTTGGCAAATAACTCTAAAACCAGTTTATAATTTTTATTTTGAGAGTTTACAATTAGATTGTAAAAAATTTGCTTATTCTCCCTCAACTGACGTTTCGATTTGTGCCGGCAGAAAATCATTACCCGTCGAATTAAATAATTGGTCGGATATTTTAGAACAGTATCCGACGGCAGAGTACGTTACTTATAATTTTAATTCATTTAGGTTGGCAGATATAAATACAAAAGAATGGGAGCAAAATTTTACTAGTCAAGATTTTGATTTTCTATTGACGACTTATCAACCAGCCCAAGATCTAGGTAACGGCTGGCGGCAAGCTACAGCTAGTTTTCTACCAAATGAACTCTGGTTAGCGGGGCATATTTATAAGTTTGTTATTTCGTCACCAGATCTAGCCCAGAACAAACAAACAGTCAATGTCCGGTCAGTAAAATTTGATTTAGAGAAAGAACCGATTACCCAGCAAAATTTTACGGATAAATTGTTTCGTTTTCTGAATCGGTTAAAAAATAGATTTTGATTATGTTTAAACAGGTAGGACAAAGGTTTATTAAAATTTTATTAATTTGGTCAATTGCCATTTTTATTTTTTTATTAATTTTGGAAGATTTAAAACCTTATTTAGTTAAGGTCCATTTTACTCCTCACTGGTTGGTACCCATTATTTTAGGTTTATTTGTCTGGCAAATGTTTAGTCAAGATAGTTATCAACCCAAACCACCTAATCTTAAATATCTAAAATTTTTTAGCTATTTAATTATTTTTATAAGTTTATTGCTAACCTTTAAATTGTTAAGTTATAATTTTTGGTTCGCTTGGGTGGGGTTGTTTTTTGGGTTTTTTGTTTTACGCATATTTTATAAACATTTAAAGTGACAACTATTGAATTGATTTGCTATAAATAATTATATTCATTACCATAACATATATGATAGCAGGAGTTATTATAAAAAAATTAAAAGTTCATGCTGATATTCCCGATACCGAGGAAGCGCTAAGTGAACCTGGTTTTTTGTTGGAAGTTTTGCGCGCGGACGATAATTTACTAAAAAAGTTTGGACAAACTACTTTTACGGTTGCTTATCAGGGGACAATTAAAGCCTTTCATTATCACGAACTACAAGATGATTTGTGGTTTGTTGCTACTGGTAAAGCTATGGTGGTTTTGTTTGATTTAAGAAAAGATTCGCCGACTTTTGGTAAAACACAAGTTATTTACGCTGGCGAAGGAGATTATAAGTTAATTGTTATTCCTATAGGAGTAGCTCATGGTTATAAAGTTTTATCTGTTGAGCCGGTTTTGCTTTTTTATCACACAACAGAAAGTTACAATGCTACTAACCCAGATGAAAAGAGAATAGCATTTAATGATGATAAAATTGGATTTGATTGGAAAAGTGAACCAATTGTTGATGATTAATAGTAATTTTTTATTTATATTCTAAATTTTTAATTTTATTTTTATGCATGACTGTGTTTTTTGTAAAATTGTTGTTGGTGAAATACCAAGTGAAAAAGTATATGAGGATGATCATACCTTAGCTTTTCTAGATATCTCACCGGTTACCAAGGGGCATATTTTAGTAGTGACTAAAAAGCATTTTAAAGATTTACTGGAGACGCCAATTGAAGAATTGGAAAAATGTATAAACACCATAAAAAAAATTGCGCCTAAAATGATGATAGCATTGGACGCTGATGGTTTTAATATTGGTTTAAATAATGGCGAAGCTTCAGGTCAAGTTGTGCAACACCTACATTTTCATATTATTCCTAGACATCATGATGACAATTTACGAATGTGGGAGGGTCAAGCGTATGATGACCAGGAAATGAAAGAATATGGTGATTTAATAAGAAAATTTACTATTGAATTATGATACCAAATAAAGTTAAAAATATAAATTTAGCAGCTAACGGTCGTAAAAAGATTGAGTGGGCAAAAAAAGGCATGCCCGTTTTGTGGCATTTAGAAAAAAAATTTAAAACCTCCCAACCAATGCGTGGTTTAAATATAGCCGCTTGTATGCATGTTACCAGTGAAACGGCCAACCTAATGATTTTATTGAAAAAAACTGGTGCTAAGGTTAGCTTGTCAGCATCTAACCCTTTATCAACGCAAGATGAAATAGCTGCTAGTTTAGTCAAAGATTATGGTATTAGCGTCTTTGCTGTTCGAGGTGCAAATCGCGGTGATTATTTTAAACAATTGCGTGCAGTGATTGCTAAATCTACCAATTTTACCATGGATGACGGGGCTGATTTGGTAAAAATGTTGCATAGTGAAAAAACCAGTTTATTAAAAAATATTTGGGGTGGTACCGAAGAAACTACCACCGGAGTAATTAGACTAAAAGCTTTAGCTAAGCAAAAAAAATTAGCTTATCCAATTATTGCGGTAAATGATGCTCAAACTAAACATTTATTTGATAATCGTTATGGCACAGGTCAGTCAACTGTAGATGGATTAATACGTGCCACAAATATTTTGTTAGCGGGTAAAACTTTGGTTATTGCTGGTTATGGTTGGTGTGGCCGGGGAGTAGCTATGCGGGCTAAAGGACATGGAGCCGATGTTATTGTTACCGAAGTTGATCCAGTTAGAGCCTTGGAAGCAAAAATGGATGGTTTTAGAGTTATGCCCATGATTCAAGCAGTAAAAGTTGGTGATATTTTTATTACTGCTACTGGTGATATTAATGTGCTTGATAAAAAGCATTTTATAAAAATGAAACCAGGAGCAGTAATGGCTAATACCGGACATTTTGATGTAGAGATAAATGTACAAGCCTTAAAAAAAATGTCTAAATCTATCAATTTAGTTAGACCTGAAGTAACCGCTTATGAATTACCTAACAGGACTTTATATTTATTGTCAGAAGGACGATTAGTGAATTTGTCAGCTGCTGAAGGTCATCCGGCTCAAGTTATGGATATGAGTTTTGCCGGACAATTTTTGGCAGCAAAATATATTAAAGAAAATAAAAATAAATTAAATCCAAACGTTTATAATTTACCCAATAGATTAGATTTAGAAATCGCCCGGTTAAAGTTGAAAACCATGGGTAGTAAGATAGATAATTTAACAGCTGAACAAAAAGAATATTTAGCCAGCTGGGAAATGGGAACTTAGAAGTGAATATCGAAGGTAGAAATAAGTATTAAGTAAATTATTATGAAAATATTAGTGACCGGAGGAGCAGGTTTTATTGGTAGTAACTTTATACTTTATTGGTTAGCCAAGTATCCGGATGATCAAATTATCAATTTAGATAAACTAACTTATGCTGGCAATTTAGATAATTTAAAAACTGTTGCCAATCAGCAAAATTATAGTTTTGTAAAAGGTGATATTGGTGACGCAGCTGTATTGGACCAAGTTTTGCCTGGGGTTGATTTGGTAGTCCATTTTGCAGCAGAAAGTCATGTGGATAGATCAATCACTGGACCAGCTGTGTTTATTGAAACAAATGTTTTGGGCACGCAAGTACTTTTAGATGCCTGTTTAAAGCATAAAATAGCCCATTTTCACCAGGTTTCCACTGATGAGGTATTTGGTGCCCTAGAATTAGGTAATACGGCTAAATTTAGCGAAATAACGCCTTATAACCCTCATTCACCATACAGTGCCTCTAAAGCAGCAGCCGACCATTTAGTTAGGGCTTATGGAGATACCTTTGGATTGCCCTATACTATTACCAACTGTTCCAACAATTTCGGTCCTTATCAGTTTCCTGAGAAATTTTTACCGGTAATGATAATAAATTTATTGCAAGACCAGCCAGTACCTGTTTATGGTGATGGTTTATACGTTAGAGATTGGCTTTATGTGGAAGATCACTGTCGAGCAATTGATTTGGTCATCAAATCTTCATCCTTAGGAAAAACTTACTGTATAGGTGGCATGACTGAAGATGTCAACAATATTACCATCACTAAAAAAGTTTTAAGTATTTTAAATAAAGACGAGTCGTATATAAAATTTGTCAATGATCGTCCGGGCCATGATCGTCGTTATGCAGTGGATTGGACTAAAGCGCAACAAGAGTTAGGTTACGCCCCGCAGTATGATTTTGATACTTATTTGAAAAAAACTATTGATTGGTATATTGAAAATCAATCTTGGTGGCAAAAAATTTTAAATCAGGCTACTACTAAATAACTAATACTAAATAATTATGAAAAAATATTTTTTACTTTTCAGTTTAATCACTTTATTTTTAAGTGGTTGTTCTTTGCTTTCTACTCCTACTACTAATGAGATAGATAAATCTAAATCAGACAATAGTTTAACCAATACTACAACTGATGAAAAACAAAGTAATAACGATTTAACTTTAGAAAATCAAAATAATAAAAATATTGAAATAGCAACTAAAAATAAATTAGACTTAAGCGGACAAGGATTAACTAAAATACCAAATAATGTTTTTGATAAAACTAATTTACAAGAGTTAAATGTTTCCAATAATTTGTTATCCGGTGCTATTCAAGCTGAAATTAGACATTTACAGAATTTAGTTGTACTGAATGCCAGTAATAATCAAATGACTGGAGTACCAGCTGAGATTGGTCAGTTAAAAAATTTAGAAATACTTAATTTAGCTAACAACCAATTAACAGGTTTACCTTACGAATTAGGTGATTTAAAAAATCTTAAAGTATTGGACATTTCGGGCAATAACTATTCTGCATTAGATTTGAAGATTATTATTGAAAAACTACCTAGTAATGTTCAAATTATTAAATAAAATTTTGCCATGAAAAAAATATTAATAATTGGGGCTGGGGGAATGTTGGGGTATGATTTGGCTAAAGTTTTTTTAGAATATAAACCGTCGTTGTGGGATAAAGAAGAACTTGATATTACCTCTGAACACCAGGTTCAAGAAAAAATAACTTCGTTACACCCAGAAATAATTATTAATACAGCAGCTTATACTAATGTTGATGGAGCAGAGACTGATCCGGAACAGGTTTTTAGTATCAATGCTACCGCTATTGAATATTTAAGCCAAACAGCTGCCGCTCTCAAAGCAAAATTGGTACAAATTAGCACCGAATATGTTTTTAGCGGTGAGAATAAAGAAGGTTATAATGAAACTGACCAACCCGATCCAATCAATATCTACGGTCAATCTAAAGCTCAAGCAGAAAAAATTTTAATAAACTCCCAATGTGAATGGTTTATTGTTAGAACCTCTTGGTTATACGGTCAGGCTCCCCAAAAAGGCAAGCCTAGAGGAAAAAATTTTATTGATACTATATTAGCTAAAGCGCAACAAGGTGAAGAATTCTCAGTTGTGAATGACCAATGGGGACACCCTACTTACACTAATGATTTAGCCCAAGGGATAAAAACCATGTTATGGGAAAATTATAATCCCGGTATTTATCATATCGTCAACGAAGGAATAACCAATTGGTATGAATTGGCAAAATTTGCTTTGCAGATAAAGGGTATCGATGCTAAAATTAAACCAAGCCAAAGTACAGATTTTAAAACATTGGCTAAGCGTCCCCAATATGCTATTTTGCACAATAACAAGTTACCAAAATTAAGAAGTTGGCAATTGGCTGTAGAAGATTATTTAAATAATAAAACAAATTAAATTTTTATTTAATCCTTAATATTTTTATATGTCTCATGATTTTAAATTATCGGTTAATGCAATAATTCCCAAAGGTGGGGAAGTTTTATTGGTAAAAAGATCAGATCGTGATATGTGGAGATTACCCGGTGGTGAGTTGGCTTTGGGCGAGACTATTGATGAATCAATAGTTAAAATGATTCATCAAAAATTGGGTTTGACTATTAGTATCGAAAGAGTAATTGGTTTATATTCTAAACCGATACAAAATGAGTTGGTGGTTTTATTTTTGGTAAAATTGATGAATAAGAGACAAAATCCCAAACCCAGTGGTAACTATGTAGCTGCTGATTATTTTCCAGTTGATCAATTACCTGATAATTTTCCCGATAAAAATTACGAACGGGTGGAGGATTACAAAGAGAATTATAAAGAAGTTGTCATTCGAACTCAAATGTCAGCTCCGTCCAGTTTAAAATTTCCCAATATCGGTAAGTAATTTAAACATGAAAGGTATTATTTTAGCGGGAGGCAAAGCAACCAGACTACGGCCTTTGACTTTAGTGACTAGTAAGCAGCTGTTACCGGTTTATAATAAACCGATGATTTTCTATCCTTTGTTTACGTTGCTGAAAGCTGGTATTAAAGAAATTTTGTTAATCATCGCTCCGGATTATGCCGGACATTTTATGCATTTATTGGGTTCTGGTAAACAATTCAATGCTAAGTTTACTTATGAAATACAAGAAAGCCCTAGAGGTTTGGCTGACGCATTTATAATAGGTGAGGACTTTATAGATAATGGCGATGTTGCCATGATACTTGGTGACAATATTTTTGGAGATAATCTGACAAACGATATTAAATCATTCCGTGGTGGAGGACGGGTGTTTGCCAAAGCAGTGCCAGATCCTGAGCGTTATGGGGTAGTGGATTTTGATCAAACAGGTAAAGCGCTATCAATCGAAGAAAAACCACAACACCCCAAGAGTAATTATTGTGTTACAGGTTTATATCTTTATGATAATCAAGTTATAAATATAGCTAAAAATTTACAACCTTCTAATCGTGGAGAATTGGAAATTACTGATATCAATAATGTTTATTTACAAAAACAGCAATTAGATGTAAAAATAATTGCTGGTGATTGGTTTGATACTGGTACTTTTGATTCATTGCTTATGGCATCAGATTGGGCAAAGAGAAATCAGTCTCTTTGGGAAGAATTTCAGTCATAAAAATATCGTCTTTTTGGTTGGTTGTATTTTCGGCACTAAAAAATAAATTATTTCCAGTTTTATCAAAACTGGCTTTTTTTATGTTAGTCATATTTATCAGCGGTGCAATGTTACGACGATCACGTTCATCTAATTCAATCATTGCCAGGTGGTTTTTTTCTACTAGTAATAAGTGATTGTTGGAATTATACCATTTAACTGAAGTGATTGGTTCTGATTGGCGAGTGATTAAAGTGGCATAATTATTACGTTCTATCCAGACTTCCCAAGGATTATAAAAAACCAAAGTACCATCACTGGCAAAAAAGGCCTGCTCAATATCATTGTAGATTTTTGAGGAGTTGTTAAAACCGGCTTCGTCTTTTGTCAGGTTCAATAAATATAATTTTTTATTTTTTTGGTCCAAAATAGTGGCTTGTTGGTTTTTAATGTCAATAAATTTATATTTTTCTGAGAAGGGTAATAAATAATCGGGGAAAACTTCAGTGGTTAAATTTTGTTGCTTAATACGTAAATAAATATTATTGTCTACTTGATTTTTTTCTAAATAGAAAAATAAATTATTAGCAAAATAAAAATCAATAATTTGATTTATGGGGCTCGAGATAATCTCAGAGGTGGTTAAGGTAAAAGGATCCAAATTAAATATTTTGTGTTGTTCAGCGCATAGTAATAAAACAGCATTATCATTTATTTGTTTGCAGTCGATATTTTGCCATTCAGATATTGAATTTTTTATATTGGTAGGGATAATATTTACTTTACTCGGGTCAGACAGTCGCCAATATAAATAACTATCTAAAGTAGTTAATAATAAATTTTGATAATTATTTGACCAGTTATAATCAAGAATAGGGAGATTATTGTCAGTGATAATTTGTTCTAAATTATTGTTTAAATTTAAAAGTTTGAGTTGATTGTTTTTTTGGTAAATTAAAATATTTTGTTGTTCGTTGTAAGTCCAAAAATCAACCTGATTTACAAGATTTATTAGCTTAGGTTCGGTTTTAAATAAATAAATATGTTCCGCAAACGTAGTTTCGCCCGAGTTGACGTTTAAATTTTTTTCCCAAGAAGAGAAACCGTCTTTGGTTATCTTAATCTGATATTTATTGGGTAAAAGGTTATTAAAGCGCCAGGGCGTTGTTTTTTCTACCAGGTTATCATTCAGACTAATATTGACCTTTTTAGGAAATGTTCTAATAACTAAATTTCCTATTTTATCTACCTTATTTTTATAATAATTCCAACGATAACCAGTAGTATATAAAACTACCAGAGGGGCGGTAATCAGGAAGAAAGTCACAAATAATAAATAAATAAAACGTCTTGTCCTTAATGTCATATTGGATTTATTATAGCATCTTTTTCTTAGCTTGAATAAAAGTTAAAGATAATTTACAATAAATATAAGTTTATGACAAATATGCCAAAATATATAATTCAGGGCGGTAGTAATTTGCATGGCACAATAACAGTTTCTGGAGCAAAAAATATGGCGACCAAGGTAATGGTTGCTTCTTTGCTATCTGATCAAGTTATGACAATCAAGAATGTTCCTGAAATTGAAGATATTAATCGTTTATTGGAAGTCCTGGTTGATTTGGGAGTTAAGGTTAATAAATTAGAGAGCAATAACTACCAATTAAATCCAAAAGAATTTGATCCGCAAAATTTAAATATGGATTTGGTCAGCAAATTTCGTGCCTCCATACTTTTATTGGGACCGTTGCTGGCGAAATATAATTTAATAAAATTTCCTCATCCCGGTGGTTGTACTATTGGCAAAAGACCCATTGATATGTTTATTGAGGGTTTTAAAAAAATGGGTGTTAAAGTAGCGATGGACGATAAGTTTTATACCTTCAGTTCACATGGATTAATTGGGGCCGATATTATTTTTCCCCAGATAACTGTTACCGGTACCGAGACTTTATTGTTGGCAGCGGTTAAAGCTAAGGGCACAACCCGTTTGATTAATGTTGCTCAAGAGCCAGAAGTGGTTGCTTTGGCCGAGTATCTCAATCAACAGGGAGCAAAAATAAAAGGAATTGGTTCTAGTGTATTAGAAATTGATGGGGTTGATTATTTAAGTAATGGTGAAATAAAAGTTATCCCTGACAGAATTGAAACAGCATCATTTTTGGCCTTAGCTTGTGCCCAACAAAGTAGTTTAAAAATTAGCAATTGTGAGCCTGAACATTTAAGAGTTCCAATAGCTATTTTACAGCAGATGGGAGCTAATATAAAAATTGGACAAAATACTTTAGAAGTAATCCCTACGGAAAACTTACAAGCCATAAATTTAAAAACTCACGAGTACCCTGGTTTTCCCACTGACATTCAAGCTCCTTTTACTGTGCTTATGACTCAAGTTAACGGCCAGTCATTGATTCACGAAACTATTTTTGAAGGACGGCTCTTTTATACTGATTTTTTAAATCGAATGGGAGCCAATATTATTATGTGTGATCCGCAGAGAGTATTGGTTACCGGACCAACTAAATTAAGAGGAAAAAAATTGGAATCCCCAGATTTAAGGGCGGGAATTGCCATGGTTATTGCCGGTTTGATTGCTGAAGGCACTACCGAGATTGAAAATATTTATCAAATTGAAAGAGGTTATGAAAATTTGATTGATAAGCTGACAGGTATTGGTGCACAAATAAATAAACAATTAGAATAATAATTAAATATGATATAATTACAAATATATGAGTTGGTGGAAAAAAATATTATTAGCTGTTTTAGCAGGTTTTTTTATTTTAGGAGTATTTTTTACTGGTCTTTTTTTTGGTGCTCAAAACGGTATATTGATCAACAATTTGGTTAAAGTAGGTACGGGTAAAGTTTTAAATAAAGATATTGCTCCTAAACAATACCTTCAAGATGTCAGTTTTTCACTATTTTGGGATGTTTGGGAGACTATACAAAAAAGATATTATGATGCAGAAAATGTTAAAGAAATTGATTTGTTTTATGGATCTTTAGCCGGTATGGTAGCCTCTCTAAATGACCCTTATTCAGTTTTTTTGAGTCCCCAAGTGAATGAGGAATTTACCCAGGAATTAAGTGGTAAATTCGAAGGAATTGGAGCTGAGATTGGTATTCGCAAAGAACAATTAACCATTATCGCTCCGTTACCGGAAACACCAGCCGCCCGAGCAGGTTTGCAGACTGGTGATAAAATTTTGGCTATTGACGGTTATGACACCCAAGGAATTGCACTGGATAAAGCCGTAAGTTTAATCAGAGGTGAAAAGGGCAGTTCAGTAAAATTGACTATTGCTACTGCAGATGACAATGAAATTAAGGATGTTGAAATTGTTCGCGATACTATTAAAATAGTAAGTGTTAGCTGGGAAGATAAAGGCAATAAGACTGCTTATATAAAAATTTCCTATTTCAATGAAGATACTTATGATAGATTTCGACAAGTTGTTACTCAAGCTTTAAGCACCAATCCTGATAATATTATTTTAGATTTAAGAGGAAATCCCGGAGGCTTTTTGGATGTAGCGGTAAAAATTGCCAGTTATTGGGTTGATGGACAACCAGTAGTCTTAGAAAAAATGTATGACGATTCAATAACTCCTTTTCCAGCTGTCGGCACCCCAGTTTTAAAAGGTAAAAAAACTTTTGTTTTAATCAATGAGGGTTCGGCTTCGGCGTCGGAAATTGTTGCTGGTGCTTTACAAGATTATGACCTAGCAGAGATTATTGGTGAACAGTCATTTGGTAAGGGCAGCGTTCAAGATTTAATTGATTTTGTTGACGGCTCAGCCGTTAAATTAACTGTAGCTAAATGGTTAACACCAAATAGTAATGCCATAGATCAAGTAGGTATTACACCTGATGTGGTTGTGCCAATGACCGGAGAGGACTATGATGAAAATAGAGATCCGCAGTTAGATAAAGTTATGGAATTAATCAACCAATAATTACATGAGAGTAATTTTACTAAAAAACCATAAGTCATTGGGACGGACAGGTGAATTGAAAGAGGTAAGTGAAGGCTATGCTAGAAATTATTTAATTCCACAAAAAATTGCCAAAGTAGCAGATGAAAAAAGTATTACTGATTTCAAATTACAAGTTAAACAGAAACAAAAAAAACAACAACAATATTTACAAAAAAAAGAAGAATTTATCAAAAATCTTGACAGACAGCAGATTAATATTACCAGACCGGCCAATGAAAGCGGTGTTTTATTTGCCCAAGTTAAATCAGTTGATGTATTAAATGAATTAAAAAAATTGAATTTTTTTTGGGATGATATTAAAGTTGCCGACTGTCATTTAAAGAATATTGGAGAACATTGGGTTAAAATTTTATTTTCTGATCAGAGTTCATTGGCTATAAAAATAAACATTTTGAAACAACCTTAGATATGAAAAAACAAAAAACTAAATTTATCTTTGTTATGGGTGGCGTTTTATCTGGTTTGGGTAAGGGTATTGCCACCTCTTCAATTGCTAAACTTTTACAAAGTCGTGGTTTTTCAGTAACTGCTATCAAAATCGATCCGTATATCAATGTGGACGCTGGTACCATGAATCCAACTGAACACGGCGAAGTTTTTGTTACTAAAGATGGTTTAGAAACCGATCAGGATGTCGGAAATTATGAAAGATTTTTAGATATTGAATTAGATGCCGATAATTATATGACCCAAGGTTCGGTTTGGCAAACAGTGATAAATAAAGAAAGAAATTTAGAATACGGTGGTAAATGTGTTGAGCCGGTTCCCCATATTCCTGATGAAGTAATTAGAAGAATAAAAAAATTGGCCAATAAATCAAAAGCTGATTTTGTCATGATTGAGATTGGAGGTACGGTTGGTGAGTATCAAAACTTTATTTTTTTGGAAGCAGCTCGAATGATGAAATTAAAGATGCCCAACCAGGTGATGTTTATTATGGTGTCATATTTACCAATTCCTTCTAAAATCGGCGAAATGAAAACAAAACCCACACAAACAGCGGTGAAGACTTTAAATTCAGCGGGTATTCAGCCAGATTTTATCTTGGCCAGAAGCGAAAGGGTGCTTGACCACAAACGTAAAGAAAAAATCTCTGTTTTTTGCAATGTAGCAATTGAAGACGTTATTTCTTCACCTGATGTTGATAGTATTTACCAAGTTCCCTTAGTTTATCGTCAACAAAATTTAGACAAGCGTATTTTGTTTAAGTTTAATATGAAAGCCAATAATCGTGATTTAAAAGATTGGCAAAAAAAATTGATAAAAACACCAAAACAAGCTAGAAAAAAAATTACTATTGGATTGGTTGGTAAATATTTTTCAACTGGATCTTTTACTTTGTCCGATTCATATATCTCAGTTATTGAATCTTTAAAATATGCTGCCTGGCACAACAAAGTTAAAATCGATTTTGTCTGGGTTGATAGTGAAAATTTGGAGAAGGGCAAAGAAGATATTAAAATACTAAATAATTTTGCTGGGGTTGTAGTACCGGGTGGTTTTGGTAGTAGGGGGGTTGAAGGTATTATCAAAGCAATTGAATATGTTAGAAAAAATAAAATACCTTATTTTGGTTTATGCTATGGTATGCAGTTAGCCTGTATAGAATTTGCCCGTCATGTATTGAAATTAAATGATGCCAACACTACCGAAATAAATCAACAGACAGCTCATCCAGTTATTGACTTAATGAGTGAACAAAAACAAAATATAAAGAACTCACGTTATGGCGGTTCAATGCGTTTGGGTGATTTTAGTTGTCAATTAGTACCAAAAACAATTGCGGCAACTGCTTATCACACCAAAACTGTAGTAGAACGTCATCGCCATCGTTATGAGTTCAATAATAAATATTGGTTAAAATTTGTTAAAGCCGGTATGCAAGTTTCTGGCATTAACAAACAGAGAAATTTGGTGGAAATAGTTGAACTTATAAATCATCCGTTTTTTGTCGGGGTGCAATTTCATCCTGAATTTAAATCGCGACCCTTGCGACCACACCCATTATTTTTTAGCTTTATTAAAGCAGCTCTAAACAGAGACACCAGCCATTAAAAAACACCCTTTCTTAAAGAAAGGGTGTTTTCAGAATGATTTATTTTTCTTTGACGTGAACGTATTTACTAAGTTTTTTCTGGCCATTGAAACGAGTAATTTTTTTGGTTTGAAAAGACACAATACCCGCTTTGGTAGCAATTAAAGTATCATCGCCACTGCGCATAACGTTTTGTCCAGCCCTAATTTTAGTACCACGTTGTCTTACTAACACATTACCTGGTTTGGCAATTTGTCCAGCAAACATTTTAACGCCTAAGCGCTTACTAACACTGTCCCGGCCTAAACTAGTTGATCCGCCGGCTTTTTTATGAGCCATAAATAGTTAAAATTAATAATTCTAGTAGATAGTATAAGTATCATAACATAAAATTTGGTATTGTCAATAAAATTAGTAACTGATAAAGTAATATCATGCCAGCCAAAAAAATTCAAAAAAACAATAAATTAACAGCTACTAAAATAGATAAATTCATAAATACCAAAATCAAGCCTTTTATTCAGCTTGATGGTGGCGATATTGAGTTCGTTTCTTTTCAACAGAATACTGGTCAGGTCAAAGTTAGATTGATGGGTGCTTGTGTTGGTTGCCCCTTATCTGCAATTACTCTTAAAATGGGAGTGGAAAAACAGTTACAGAGCCAGTTTGCGGAAATTTCCGAAGTAATTATGCTTGATTAAAAGGAAATTTGAGGGTTGATGTTGGACGGTGTAAAGTTGTTAGGAGAGCTATTTGTTTGATTAGTGGCAAAAATATTAGTAAATCTTTCCCACTTATAGTTGGTGGGTTTTATTTTTTCTTGGTATTTAGCCTCGACTTGGTCAAGCAGTTTAATATTGATTGTAGCCGGGGCAATATCAGATTGTAATACTATTATTTGTTTGGCGGAAATAATAGTTTGGTAAAAATTAAAATAAAGAAAGATACCAATTCCTAATACAATTAAAAAAGAAAAAAATATTGTTAGTAATTTTAAATGTTTAAGTAAAAATTTATTGGTATTTTGTAAAGTTTTTTTGATATTCATATTATTGCCAGTACATATTAGCTTCAATATTTGTTGTCACTTCATTGGTTTGTTGAGAGAAAGACAACGAGTGAATGTTGATATAATAGGGTTTGTGTTGTAGATTTTCAATAAAGCGAAGAGTATTTAAATAACTACCATGAAGTGTTAACTGCATTGTAATTGGCGATGGAACTTTGGGTTTTTCAAAATCAGGTAGTTTAATTTGGTGTTCAATGTTGTGGGCAGCGGCGGTTTTTTCTATGTCACTAATAAAATCTAAAGTATTATCAGTACTGATAATTATATTGTTTATTTTCTCCAATCTTTCCTTTGACTGTTCCAATTCCAAATTGGTCTTTTTTAGAGACATACCTTGTTGATATTTGGTTTCTAACTCAGTTCGTTTGGATAAGATTTGTTGATTTAGCTCCAGTATATTTAAAATTGTTTTACCAGTAAAAATCACTGTGCTAACTAGTAAAATTACCAACAAAGCAATGGTTACATTGAGAGTGGTAGAATTTTCTTGTTTATTTTTAGGTTTTAAATTAATCATAACACGATAGTTCTTTTATTGTTCCTGATATGGAAAAATCAATATTTTGTTTTTTCAATAAGGTATTTAATGGTAGGGTAATGTCAGTAACGATACCACAATCTTCCATACTTTGTTTAAAGTTCAAGAGATCTTCTCTGGTGTTACTAATACCAGTAAAACTTACTTTTTTTTCAGACATGTTGATTTCAATTTTGCTAAAATTAACCCCACCAGTAATTTGGTTATTCAAATTGTATAGGAATAAAGGCCAATCAGTGAATTCATTTTGAATTCCGTCCAATGTTTTTATCTCTTTATTATACATATTTACTCGCTCGTTAATTTTTTGATGAGTAATATTGATAGCGGCGGCTTGTTCTTGTACCTCGGTAAATTTTTGCAATAATAAAAGTTTAGCACCAAATAAAACACCGCTTATTACAAAAGACAAGGTCAAGATAATTGAGATGACAGTTTTAATTATAATATATTTCCAAAGAAGATTGGAGTTGGTTTTTTCTGTATTTGAAAGTAAATTTAATTCAATCATATTTATTTTATTGCTAAGCCAATCGCGGTAGCTAAAGATAGTAAAGTTTGGTTTTTTATATTTAGATGGTGATTTATTTTGATGTGTTCAGATAAATCAGCGACTGCAGTTGGGATGCCTACTTTTTCTGTGAGGACACTGCTCAATTCAATCATATTAGCACCCCCGCCAACTAAAATAATTTTTTCAATATTATTTGATTTAGTGATGTTGGTTTGATAATACTTAAGACCATCCTTAATTTCTTTGGCCAATTTGTCTAATTCTTGATCCATTATCAATTTAATACCACCTTGGCATTTATGGGGATCAAATCCACAAATAATTTTGGCAGTCTCGGCTTGTTTAGGTGATAGCTGCAAAGTTTGACTTATAATTTCCGTTATTTTGTTACCGCTTATTGGTAAACTTAAACTAAACTCGACGGCATTGTTGGCACAGATAATTAAACTACTACGACTGGCACCTAAATCAATTATCACCTCAGTTTTATCCATGCTATTTTCCCAGGGGTATATTGATCTAGCGATTGCCAGTGCTTCAATTTCTAGTGACAAAGGAGCAAGATCGGCCAGTTTTATCATTTTGGTATAATCATCAACAATTTCTTTGGGGGCAGCGCCAATTATAACTGGTATAGAATGATCAGGATTTTTTACTTTGAAAACATGATAATCAAAATAAATTTCATCTAATGAGAAAGGTAAGTGATGTTCTGCGGCCCAATCAATAGCTGAAGGAATTTCAGCTTCTGACATGGGTGGTAAATGAAGTATTTTAATAAAGGTATGTTTTTCAGGTAAACAGACATGAGCAAATTTTGTTTTAATTTTAGGTCCTTGAGCAGAACCTATGAGTTCTCTAATTAAATTAGCACACTCTTGATGCTTAATTATTTTGCCATTATCAAAATAACCAGGCGGTATATTGGCAGTATTATAATTGATTAATTCAAAAGTATTTTTACTACTTATAACCCCAGCCAACTTAAAAGAAAAATCACTTATATCCAGTCCAAAATAAGAAATTTTTTTACTAGTTAAAATCATACTTACATTATACCTAATTTGATAATTCTTCCCAAGTGATAAATGAGTAATCGCCACTAGTAGGGAAATATGGTGGTGGCGAAAAAATTAGTTTACTGTCAAAAATACTATTGGTATTAGTATATCCGTCTATTATATTAGTACCTGATACCCAACTCCAAGTCCAAATTTTGTTGGTAATAATTCCTCCATAAACCTCTATATAATTTTTTATCAAACGACTACCATATAAGCCACGATAAACTCGTCCTTTTTGTGCAAGTAAAACAGCGTCAATGTATAGATTAGTGGGAGCGTGTCTAGGAACCTGCACGTTTTTTTGGGCAATTATTCCTAATTTGTGGTTGCCATCACGAGCTAAATATCTAAGGTTATCGTTTATAAAAATACTAGTATTGGTTTGTGGGGTATCAGGAAAACTAGCCGAAACTAAGGTGACTTTACCATTTAAGGTTCCTTGTACCCAAACATCATCTTCAATAAATATTAAACCATTAGTTGGTAAATTATAATTACCGATAAAGACAGTTCGTTCGATTTGTTCGGCTTTGTATTCGTAAGCTGTAAAGTTATCATTAATTTGTTGTATAGCCGGATAAAGTCTGGTAACGCTGTAAATATCATAAGTACCGTTATTGCGAAAAGAAACTAAATAGCCGTAGTTTCTTGGTTGATAATAATGCCCATTGTTTTGGGCGGCTGTTTTCATGTTTGCCAAATCCAATGTCAAAGTATTGAAATCAATTTCTGGTACTGGGAAATCCCAGAGATCATTGTTTGGGCCATTACCCCAAATACCTGGTTTTTCTTCATTAGAACAACCATGAGAAGTCGTACAAATATAAGTTTCTTTAGCTGAGGTAACTAATGAGTCATTGGTTCCATCCATTCTTACACCACCATTAGCATGCATTTCACCTGACACAGCTTCATTTTGGCCTAACCAAATATCTGAATTAGTTAGATAAGAGTAACGAGCCAAAGACTGTTTGCCATATTTAACATCAATTGTTCTTTTTAAATTTGGATAATCATTAGTCCAGCCTGTGGAACGGATAGTGACTATGGTTGAGCCAATGTCAGGTGAATCAATACTCAAACTAAATTTACCTATACTACCACTTGTTGGATCAATATAATCATGAATATAAGGACCAGGTTGACCCGTATTATTAGAAAAATCATCTGGGGCATGGGCTAAGTGCCAACGATAATAATTAATACCAGCCTCAGCGATGTGAAGAGCTTGTATTTGAGCAACGTATTGATCATTTAATTTTTTTTGATAAAAAACTACACCCATTAGACCAGTGATAATTACTAAAAAAATACCTGTAAAAACTACAATCAAAACAAGCACGTTGCCTTGTAAATTTTTTGTTATATTTTTTAAAAATTTTTTTTTCATGCTAAAGATTTGTTTTTAAGTTGCGTAATTGAACATCAGTATGTAAATCAAAATCATCTGGTGCTCGTTGAGGATCAATGTTAATTCGTAAAAAAACATTAATAAGTTTTGTTTCAATCAAACGAGCAGGTGCGGGTAAAGGATTATTGATGGTGTCATAAGGATAGTCACCATTAAAATATGTAAAAATCGGTAAAGTATCATTTCGCACATGTTCTGATATAGTAGAAACTATTTCGTTTGTAGGATTATAAGTTAAAGGCTCTCCGGTTGGTTCAGTTACGCCTTTTTTTAAAATATCATCTTCCAAAAAATAACGTACTCTTTCGGCATAAACATCTTGATCTATATCCGAATAAAATATAATTTCAAAATCACCGGCCAATTCCAAAGGATAAGCGCCGTTTTCAGCCGTAGTTAGTTCTCTTAATTCTTTAGCCATAACATCAATACCTTTTTGTGCTTGTCTGATAGCTTCCAGTTGTTCTTGACCAAAAGCAGTACTTCGTAAATTTTGTAAAGTAAAATTATTCCAAGCTAAAACAATAATTATAAAAATACCTAAGGTAATAGATAATTCAAGTAAAGAAAAACCAGTTTGGTTGTAAATAATTATTTTTTTCATCAATTGACAATTAATTTTATCATCGTACTAGTACCAGCCGGAATTAAAAATGGTAAAATGGGTTCTGACATCAATAGATTATAAAATGTATCATTATTGGTAATTTGATAAGAATCCCATTCTAAGTTTGTGATTGTTAATTCGCCTTGTGAATTTGTTTTTAAGTTAGCTAGATATTTTAATTGGTCAGGTTCTTGATAAATTAATTTTGTTCCAGATAATATAAAATCATAGTTTGGAATTATATTTTCTGTTAGTTGGTCAGCTAAAGTTGCATTCCAGACTGAGGGATAATCTGTGTGCCAATCAGTCCATGATAATGCCAATTTTGTACCTTCATAAATAGTAATATCTACTAAATATTGGTCGCCCTCACTATTTAAATTGATTTGTTGTTCTTGCGGCCAAATAGTGTTGCCGTCAGAATCCAATTTATGGGTAAAGATATCTTGTTGGCCACCGCGATTATCTTGCCAAACAATAAATAGATCATTATTTAGGTCACAAACAATTTTTGGATTTGTTTGTTGGGCTAAGTTTGCTTGAGTTATTAGTTCTTGATCAATAAAAAATAATTTATTTCCATCGGTATCGATTTTTTGCCAATAAATATTTGCTTGTCCAGTCCGATCATCAGACCAAGTAATATAAATATTATTATTTTGGTCAGTGGTTAAAGAAAAATTGTCATGATCTATACTGGGTATTTCTGAATTAACTTTTAATTCGTTAGACCACAATTTATTTCCAGTTTGATCAATTTTAGTAAGATAAATATCTTTTAAACCATTACGATTGTCTAGCCAAGCAACCAAAGCGTTATTGGTTGTATCGGCTACAATTTTTGGCTGAGATTGAACCGCATTGCCAAGATCGGTGTTTATTTTACTATCAGATACTATTTGGTAATTACCGTTTTGATCCAATATATTTAGATAAATATCACCTGTATCGTCTCGGTTATCTTGCCAAACAACAAAAATCGTGCCACTTGCGTAAGTAAGTTGAGGGTCAATTTTTTGCGAGAGGTTGTTTTGGGTAGCTTTTTTTTGACCACTCCATAAATCAATACCAGAACTATTATGTTTGTTGATAAAAATGTCATACTGACCTAAATAATTACTTTGCCAAACAGTATAAAAATTGTCGTTTTCATCTATTGTTAGATCAGCTTTACTTTGTTGTGGAGCTTGGGCAATAGCTATATCATTACTCCATATTTTGTCACCTGTAAAAGTATAGGATTGACCGAAAGTTTTTGGGTTGTTTAAATCATCACGAAAATCTTGCCACACATTGAAAAAAACATTGCTACCGGCAATTATTTTACCTTCATAATAAGGTGTTGAGGTGGGACCGTTACTCATTTCCCAGTTACCTGGCAGATCACGTGAGACAGATTTAATAGTTAAAGTACTAAATAAATCTATAGCAAAGCTAACTTCTGTACTACGCGAAGCAATTACACTTACTTGAGGTCTAAACGGAGTAGGGAAATCTATAGTTGGTTCATAAGTAGCATCAGTGCTAAAGTTTGTTTTGGTGACTGATATATTGTATTTATCACTAGCAGGTGCTCCGGGAATCAAAAGACGTCCGTTATCGTCTGTAGTTAATTGTAAATCAACAATGGGTATAATTTCTTGGTTTGTGATATTAACCGAGGCTTGTGGCACTGGTTGACCTTCACTGTTAAAAACATTGATAATTAAAGTTCCGCCCCCATCAGTTGATTCAATACCAACCGGAGCAACATCCGTTAACATAGAAATACTTTGTAAGCCAAATGGAGTTTGCCAAGAGACAGTTACTTTAACTCTTTTATAATCAGTATTTAAAAAATCCTGTGGTACATTGGTTGGAAAGGGATTGTTAAGAATATAAATTTCATCAATAATACCATCAGCGTTTTGTGTACCATAAATACTAGAGTTACCAATAAAAGCAGAAGAACAATTAGTTGGGGGATTAAAAGTATCACCGGTTCTAAAACCAATTTCTTCGTTATCTAGTAATAATAGTATTTCATTCTCAGCAGAGTTCCAGACAATTTCAATAAAATACCAACGGCCCAACTCCCATTGAATAGGGTTGGTTGATAAATACTCAGCTGGTGTCATACCAACAGTTTGACCATAACGTAACTCTAGTTTATTGGAATTTTTTCTTTTAACTGAAAATTCACCAGTACAGCCACCTAAATAGAATAAATATCGATCACTACTAATATTTTTGTTGGTTGCTTGATACCAAAAACCTATTCTACCTCTGGCCAAATCAATATTGTTAGTGACATCAAATCTTGTATAGTCAGCTTGATTGCCAGGGTTATAAAAAGCTCCTTTGTCAATAACCCCATTGGCTGTAGTTAAAGAAGTGGGGGTAGTAATCACACCTGATCCTTTTTGGGGTGGTTGGTTATTGGTGGTTTTGTTTGCATTCCAGTAAAAAATTACCTCAGGGTTATTGATGTTATAAGGGTTGCTAACTTGACCAGGACTGTAAGTGCCATCAAAGGGATCATCAATATATAAAATTTCGGTCTGAACCGTATAGTCGTAACCATTTCTAGTAACTGTTTCTGATGGCAAGATTGAACCCGCTGGGATCCCTCCCAGTGTACCAATTTTGTGATAAGGTAGGTTTCTGATTGTTTCAATTTTTTGATTAGCTAAAGCCGAAGCAGTTATTTTAAATTTTTCATTAGCAGTAAGTTGCAGATAAGCGGCATATAGTCTAGAAATTGCCAAAACCGCCATAATCATCAAGCCTAAACTGATAATTATTTCTAATAAAGTGAAAGCTTTATTATTTTTTATAGTCATTAAAATTGTTGTGTTAGAGAATACATAGGCATGATAACAGCCACAGCAATACTGCCTACACCTAGACCAAGTAATAACATCAAAATTGGTTCTAAAGTAGCAGTCAAATTATTCATAGTTTGATCAACCTCTTCCTCATAGAAAACGGCTAATTGTTCCAAGATATTATCAAGAGATCCAGTTTCTTCGCCAACAGCTATCATTTGAATAACAATTGGAGGAAAAAGATCAGGTCGTTTTTCCAAAGTGGTGTGAATACTTACACCTTTTTTTAATTCTTCGGAAGCTTGACTCAATAAAATTTTATAAGAGCTGTTGCCCAGGACTTTTCCGGTTATGGAAAAATTTTCTGTAATTGGTATGTCAGTTTTAAGTAACGAACTTGTGGTGCGAGAAAATCTTGCTAAGTTAACTTTTTTTAAAATGGGACTGATGATTGGTAGTTTCAGGGTAAATTTATGCCAGATAACCCGACCTTTTTTACTACGAATAAATTTTATAAATGTTGTGACGGCGGTGATTGCTAAAAAAGCAACCAACAGCCCATTGTTGACAATAAAGTCGGATACGGCAATTAATATTTTAGTGGGGAGTGGTAATTCAGCCTCTACTTCTTTGAAAATTCCGGTAATCTGTGGAATAACAAAAATAAACATTATAATCATAATTACGATCATAGCTGTAACCACAATGGCTGGATAAACCATGGCACCTCTAACCTTGGATACCAAGTGGTGGTCTTTTTTCATTTGTAAAGTTAGTTGTTTTAACACTTGTTCAAGTTGACCGGCAGTTTCACCGGTTTTCAGCATATTAATATACAGTTCACCAAAAATTTTTACATAAGGTTGTAAGCTATCAGCCAGTGATCGTCCTTTTTCTACATTGGTTTGGACATCAAGTAGTATTTTTTGTAATTTTTTATTGGTAGTTTGGGTGGCTAGAGTATGCAGCGCTTGTGATAAAGAGATACCGGCTTTTATCATGACCGATAAATTTTGCGTAAAAAATATTTTTTCTGAGTTGGGGACTCCGGAGATATCAATCAAGTAATTGTTGATTTTGTTGATCCAATCTTTAAAACTGGTAGAATTACTTATTTCCTTGGCTTGAGTCAATATTAAATCGCGACTAGATAAATATGTCTCTAATTCTTCTCTAGAAGCTTTTTCAATAATGCCTTTTTTTGTTTCGCCCTCTTTGGTACGGGCTGTGTATGCAAATTCTGGCATATTATTCTTTGGTTACTCTAATAATTTCTTCAATGGTAGTAATACCATTTTTGGCTTTGATAATGCCATCCTCAAATAAGGTTAACATGTTTTGTTTTTTGGCAGCTTCAAATAATTCTCTGGCAGTTGCTTTTTGCATAATTAGTTTTTGAACTTCAGGAGTAATTTCTAAGGTTTCATAAATTCCAATACGGCCTTTATAACCATTGTTATTGCACTGCTTACAGCCCTTGCCACGATAGAACAATAGTTCGGTAAGAGGAATATCAACCGAATCAATAACCTTTTCTTCCACTAATGTTTTTAGTAGCGAATCGATATTATAGCGCTGTTCTAGTTCCTTGATGTTTTCTTTATTTAGATTGTAAGAATAAATACAATTGGTACAAATTTTTCTGACTAAACGTTGAGCGACAATCAAGTTGGTAGTAGTAGCAATTAAAAAACTGGCAATACCCATATCTTGGAGTCGGGGTAGGGTAGAAACGGCGTCGTTGGTATGTAAAGTAGACAAAACTAGATGGCCGGTCATGGCAGCATGAATAGCAATTTCAGCAGTTTCAATATCTCTTATTTCACCAACCATGATTATATCCGGATCTTGCCGTAACAGCGATCGTAATCCTGAAGCAAAAGTAAAACCGACTTTGGTGTTGATTTGAGATTGATTAATTCTGGGCATACGATATTCAACCGGGTCTTCGACGGTAGCGATATTGACTTTTGGTGTATTTAGAATATTTAAAATTGTATACAAAGTAGTAGTTTTACCACTACCAGTCGGGCCAGTTACTAGAATCATACCGTGAGGTTTGGCAACATTGGTTTTAACAATTTCATAA
Source organism: uncultured Gammaproteobacteria bacterium (assembly GCA_964493305.1). Lineage (GTDB taxonomy): Bacteria > Patescibacteriota > Patescibacteriia > S139-126 > S139-126 > DYGA01. The sequence continues at coordinate 503,896 of CAZBLW010000001.1, read as the reverse complement.
GATCTTTTGTGAAAGCCCAATTGTTCAAGTGTGAGAATTTGACTCGATTCATTCAGTAAACGCATAACAATTTTTTCTCCGTCAAAAACCGGGATAATTGAAACTCTAAATGCTACTTTATATTGATCTGTAGAAATTTTAAAACGACCATCTTGGGGCTGACGATGTTCGTCAAGTTTTAGGTTGGCTAAAATTTTTATTCTGGCGGTGACTCCGGCTTGAGCGTTTTTGGGAAGAGTCATTACATCTCTTAAAATACCGTCAATGCGATATCTGACCAATAACTCTTTTTCCATTGGTTCGATATGAATATCAGAGGCTCCTTCGAAGATAGCGTACTCTAAAAGAGTATCAACAATTCTTACCACTGGCAGATCAGCTGCTAGTTCTTTCAAATCTTGACTAGTGGAAGTAGCTTCACCGTTTTCCGAAATACTGGTTATATCATTAAATTCAGCTTTTAGACCCTTATGATACTGATTTAGTGCTTCTTTTATAGAATTGGGGACGGTAAGATAAACTTCTAGTTTTAATCCAGTTTTTTTCTTGATGAATTCCAAGGTTTGTAAATCACTGGGATCAATAGTGGCAATTTTTAATAGCTCATCTTCTAAATCAAAAGCAATAACATTGTGGGTCTGGGCAATTGGTTCGGGAATTAAAAATAAAATATCTTTTCTAATTACCTTACCTTTTAAGTTTATAAAAAAAAGATTAAGCTGCTGGGCGGCAGCTTCATAAAGCGCTTCTTCGGAAATAATTTTTTGATCGAGTACGAGTTCTTGTAGGTTTGTGCCCTCTTTTTCTGATTGTTGTTGCAATTTTTCAAAAGTTTTTTGGTCAATCAATTTTTGACTCAAAAGAACTTTTTTAATAACAGTTGAGTTAAGCATGGTTTTATTTTGAATAAATTATAACATATTTTCAAAAATTACCAAAATGTGGTTTTGTATTGACTTAAGTCATATTTTATTGGATGATATAGTTATGATTAATATATTTACTAATCGTAATTTGGCTTGGAAAAAAGCGATTTTTTTTATTGTTAATTTACTGTTTTTAGTTTTAATTTTTCTTTGGTTATATTTCAGGATTAAAGTAGATCAAGCAATTGTTCCGCTACATTACAATATATATTATGGTATAGATTGGTACGGACCTAATTATTATTTGTATTTGTATCCATTACTGGGTTTGATTTGGTCGTTTGTGAATTTTGGTTTGGGACTGTTTTGGTATAAACATAATAAAAAACTATTTTATTGGTTGGCAGTGTACTCATCAGTTTTAAATATTTTTTTAACTTTCGGATTATTTTTAGTTATTATTTTTTATTTTAATTAAGGTTTTTTATGATTGAGATCGCTATTATTAAAATTTTTTTTATAACCGTTTTAGCTTTTATAATGGCGATTGCTTTTACACCTTTATTAACGCATTTTTTATATAAATATAAATTAGGTAAACGTATTCGTACGGAAGTAACAGCTCCGATCATGTCCAAACTTCACCAAATAAAATCAGGCACACCAACAATGGGTGGTATTTTGGTATGGTTGACGGTTTTGACCCTTGCTTTGTTAATCAATGCTTTTTGGCATTTAACTGAATGGCAATCATTGGGTGATCTAAATTTTTTGACCAGATCTGAAACCTGGTTACCATTGGGGGCTCTTATTTTTAGTGCGATCATAGGTTTATTTGACGATTTTTTAAATATTAAAGGCTTAGGTTCAGATGGTGGAGGCTTAAGAATAAAACATCGATTATTGGCTTATAGTTTAATTGCCATTGCTGGTGCTTATTGGTTTTATTACAAGTTAGATTGGGATATTATCCATGTTCCTTTTTTGGGAAATTTTAGTATTGGTATTTGGTATATACCTATTTTTATTTTTATTATTGTAGCTACCGCTTTTTCAGTTAATGAAACAGATGGTCTTGATGGTTTAGCCGGTGGTGGTTTATTGGCGGCTTTTTCCGCTTTTGGTGCTATTGCCTTTGTTCAAGGTAAGTATAATTTAGCAGCCTTTTGTGGAGCGATTGTTGGAGCTTTGTTGGCTTTTCTTTGGTTTAATATAAATCCTGCCAGATTTTTTATGGGAGATACTGGCGCCATGTCTTTAGGTGTTACATTGGGGATTGTGGCCATGCTGACCAATAGTGTCTTACTTTTACCAATTATAGGTTTTTTATTTGTTTTAGAAACTTTATCCGTAATTGTACAAATTATCGCTAAAAAAATATTTGGTAAAAAAGTTTTTTTGTCAGCACCAGTACATCATCATTTTGAAGCTATCGGCTGGCCTGAACCTAAAATAGTAATGCGTTTTTGGATTATATCAGCAGTGATGGCGGTTATTGGTCTAATTGTTTTTTTAGTTGATTATCTATACTAAATTTTAATTTATGAAAAAATATTATCAACAACTTTGGTTTAAAACAATTTATTTGTTAGCGGCTATAATTTTTTGGTTTTTATTGGGAATAATTTTTCATGCCTTAGCAGAATTTCCCGTGCTTTATTTTTTATCACAAGATTTTAATAAATTTTCCCTAGGTTTTACTTACGAAATTTGGTTAGCAATTCATACTATGTTTTCAGTTTTAGTTTGGCTCGCATCTTTATTGGCGGGTATATTTTTTGGATTACAATGGTATGATTTTATATACATAAAATATGACGGTAAATTCAGCCGCTTGGTTAAAAAATAAACGGGTTTTAGTTTTTGGTTTAGGAGTGCATGGCGGAGGTTTAACTCTGGCAAATTGGCTACAACGGCAAGGAGCCAAAGTAACAGTAACTGATAAAAAAACAGCCGCAGTACTAAAACCCAGCATAAAACAGTTAATTATTCCTTCAAAAAATATTATTTTAGGGCAAGAACCTAAGCTTGGTTTATTATCTAAAATTGATTTAATAATCCAAAATCCAGGTGTTCCCAATAATCATTTTTTTTTGCAAGCAGCTAAAGCCAAAGGTATTCTTATCTACAATGAGGCTACTTTATTTTTTTTATTAGTCAATCAACCAATTTTAGCAATTACTGGTAGCAAAGGAAAATCAACAACCACTCATTTACTGGGGGAGATTTGTAGTAAGTTTTATCCTGATACTTTGGTAGGCGGTAATATTAAAATTAAAACCATGTTTGGTTTTATTGATCAAATCAAACCGCGGACCAAAGTAATTTTAGAATTATCTTCCTGGCAGTTAGAAGGATTGAAAATAATAAAAAAATCTCCGCAAATATCTTTATTGACCAACATAACTCCGGAACATTTAAATCGTTATAAAAATTTCAACGAATATATCGCTGCCAAATTTTTTATTTTTAAGTATCAAACAAAAAATGATATTGCTATTCTAAATCAAAATGATCCAGTTAGTAGGCAATTAGCAAAAAAAATAATCAGCAAAAAGTATTGGTACAGTCTAAAATTTAGAGTTAATCGCGGTGTTTATATAAAACAAGGAGGTATTTATTTTAGAAACAATGGCAGTGATGAATTTATTATAGCTAAAAATAAAATTAAATTAGCCGGCGAACATAATTTAGCAAATACTTTAGCTGCTATACTAGCAGCAAAAATTCTACAAGTTCCCAACAAAATTATAAGCCAGGTGGTTAGTCGGTATCATGGTTTTAGTAGTCGATTGGAAACAGTTAGAAAAATAAGAGGAATTACTTTTATCAATGATACTACAGCCACGGCACCAGTTGCTACCATAGCAGCTTTACAAACGATTAAAAAAAATATCATTTTATTGGCCGGTGGTAGTTCAAAAAAATTACCGGTAGAGCTACTAGCTAAGGAGATTAAATCCAAAGTAAAATACTGTTTATTATTTGCTGGTGAAGGTTCCGACGAGTTACTATTGGCTTTAGAAAAAAACCACTATAAAAAATCAAAACTCTTTACCAATTTTCAAAACATGTCTGATCTTGTCGCAACGGCTGTAAAATTAGCAAAAACCGGAGATACAATTTTACTCTCGCCAGGTTTTGCCAGTTTTGCTAATTTCAAAAATGAATTTGATCGTGGAGAACAGTTTAATAAAATAGTTAAAAAACTAAAATGACTTTCCGACCCGCTTTAAAGCAAAAATCAAAAAAAATATTTGATTGGCTTTTTTACAAACACGATGGTTATGAACCAGATTATACCGTGTTAGTATTACTGCTAGTTATTTTAATTTTTGGTTTAGTTTTTTTAGCTTCGGCATCGAGTGTAGTTTCCTTTGATCAATACCATGACGCTTATTATCTTTTTAAACAACAGTTTTTAAAAGGAATAATTTTTGGTTTTATTCTATTTTTTATTACTAGTCATATTCCTTACCCAGTTATCAAACGCAACGCTATGATATTTTTAGTAGTTGGTATTGTGATGTTGGTATTGGTTTTTATACCGGGAATCGGTATCGAATTTTTAGGAGGTCGGCGTTGGTTAAATTTACCAGGTTTTACTTTCCAACCCTCTGAATATGTCAAAATCGCAATAATAATTTATTTAGCTACTTGGTTTGAGTCACGTTTATCAGAAATTAAGAATTTTAAAATAACCTTTTTACCATTTTTGGTATTACTGGCTTTGATATGTGTATTAATTTTGTTACAACCTGATATGGGTACCACTTTATTGATTGTTGCTGTTAGTATGACTATGTACTATTTAGCTGGTGGTCAGATCGGTTTATTGATGACTTTAGTCACTATTGGCTCTACTATATTTTATTTTTTAATTAAGAATTCTTCTTATCGCGCTGCTAGATTGATGGTTTTTTTAAATCCTGAACTTGATCCCCAAGGAATTGGTTATCATATTAATCAAGCAATTTTAGCCATCGGTTCAGGCGGTATTTTAGGTCGTGGTTTAGGCCATTCACGACAAAAGTTCAATTATCTCCCAGAAGTGGCAGGTGATTCAATATTTGCCATTATTGCCGAGGAGTTGGGGTTTATTTTTACAGTATTATTTTTGTCTTTATATTTTTATTTTTTTTATCGTATTTTACTCATTGCCCTGCGTGCACCAGATAATTTTTCTAAATTTTTTGTTTTAGGTTTTTTAAGTTTATTGTTGTGGCAAACTTTTTTAAATATTATGGCAATGTTGGGGTTAGTACCCTTAACTGGTACGACTTTGCCCTTTATATCTTACGGTTCATCTTCCTTGGCAATGTTACTAGCTGGTATGGGTATAGTTTTTAATATTTCTAAATATTCCAAAACAAAAATATGAAAATTTTATTAGTCGGAGGTGGTACTGGCGGCTCGGTAACACCATTAATTTCCGTAGCACAATTTTTAAGAACCCAAGTAGCAGAGGTTGAATTTATTTGGTTGGGTACATATCGAGGTCCAGAAAAAAATTTAGTTTTGGCGGCTGATATAAAATTCATACCAATTTTTTCTGGAAAACTTAGACGTTATTTTGCTTGGCAGAATTTTTTTGATATTTTCCTAATTTTATTTGGTTTTATCCAATCTATTTATTATTTTATAAAATTTAGACCTGCTGTTATGGTGAGTGCCGGTAGTTTTGTTGCCGTGCCGGCAGGACTAGTTGCTTTTTTATTTCGTTGTCCGCAAATTATACATCAACAAGATATTAAAGTAGGTTTAGCCAATAAGATTTTATCTTTTTTAGCTACTAATATCTCAGTTTCATTTTCTGAACAAAAACAAGATTTTTCAATAAAAAAAGTAATTTATACCGGCAATCCCATCAGAGAAAATATTTTATATGGTAACCGTTCTAAAGCCATTCAATTACTGAGTTTAGAAGAAAATTTATCGACAATATTAGTTGTAGGAGGTGGTACTGGTGCTATGAAATTAAACCAATTGATTAGCGGGGCTTTACCAGAATTATTGCAATTTTCTCAAGTCATTCATATTACCGGAAAAAACAAAAAAATCGCCCCGTTAGCCCTTAAAGATTTTTCGACCAGGTATCATCAGTTTGATTTTATTTTAAATGAAATGCCGGATATTTTAGCTGTGGCTGATTTGGTAATAACCCGGGCTGGTATGGGTTTTCTTTCCGAGTTAGCAGCCCTAGCTAAACCCACTATAATTGTTCCCATACCCAACTCACATCAAGTATTTAATGCAACCTTTTTTTGTCAGCAACAAGCTGCCATTTGCTTAGATCAGGATAAAATTTCAAGTCAAAGTTTAATTGATGATTTAAAAGAGTTAATTTCTGATCAAGATTCATTAAGATTCCTTAGTCATAATATAAGAAGATTTTATCAACCCCAAGCTGCTAAAAATATCGCTGATTGTATAAAAAACATATATGCTAGAAAAAATAGCCAGTAGTAAAAATATATTTTTGGTTGGTATTAAGGGTGGGGGAATGACATCTTTGGCGTTGATGTTACAAGGTTTGAAAAAAAATGTTTTAGGTTGGGATACCAGTGAAAAGTTTTATACCGACAAAATTTTAAATACTTACAAAATAAAATATTTTGTAGACGATAATTTAACTAAACTGCCTGACAATATAGATTTGTTAATTTATTCAACCGCCTATAAGCCTGATGAACATCCGCTTTGTTTGTTGGCCAAGCAAAAAAAAATACCTTTACTGAGTTATCCAGAGGCTTTAGCAGAACTAATAAATACCAAAAAAACAATTGGGATAGCAGGTACTCATGGTAAAACCACTACTACGGCTTGGTTGGCATTTTTATTACAAACGGCAGGTTTTGATCCTTCGGCTATTATTGGGTCAAATGTACCTCAATTTAATGGTTCTACTTTAGTTGGCAAATCAGATTGGTTGGTAGTAGAAACAGATGAATATCAAAATAAATTAAAATTTTATTATCCAAAAATTATTGTCTTAAATAATATAGATTGGGATCACCCTGATTTTTTTCCCACTCCCGACGAATATCAACGGGTATTTGCTGATTATATAAATAAAATTCCTGCCGACGGATTTTTGGTAGCTGGTAATGACAATAAAAATGTTGCCCAATTGATAACAGGTTTTCCGGGTGAATTAGTTACTTTTGGCTTTAATCCAGCGGCTGATTGGCAAGCAAAAAATATTCAATTAAAAAATAATTTAACTAGTTTTAGTATTTATAAACAAGAAAAATTTTGGCACCAAGTCTCAATTAATTTAAAAGGTGATTTCAATATTTTAAATGCGCTAGCAGCTTTGGCTACAGCGGAAAAGATGGGTGCAGCTAAAGAACAGCTAATCATGGGTTTAGAAAAATTTTTAGGTACGGAGAGGAGATTTGAAAAAAAAGGTGAAATTAAAAATTGTTTAATTTATGACGACTTTGCTCATCATCCCAAAGAAATTCAAGCTACTTTGACCATGGTGAAAAAATATTTTCCTCAGAAAAAAATTTTTGTAGTTTTTCATCCTCATACATTTACTCGTACCCTAAAGTTAAAAGATGATTTTATCAAAAGTTTTACCAATGTAGATAAGGTTTTGTTATTGGATATCTATGGCAGTGCCAGAGAACAACAGGGGGGGATTAGTTCTTATGAACTCACTGAAGCTATCAATCAAATTAGTCATAATGCCTTATATGTTCATGATATATCCGGAGCAGTTGAATATTTAGCTGATAAATTATTAGATGATTGTTTGATTATTACTATGGGCGCCGGTGATGTTTGGCGAGTGGGTGAGAATTTGTTAAATTTAAAATAGTTATGAGTATTGATTTAAACAAGTTAAAGGCACTTTTTGGTCAGCAATTGAAGACAGACATTGCTTTGGCCAATTTTACCAAGATTGGCCTTGGTGGTTTAGCTAAATTTTTATTACTTTATAACGATGAAGACAAGTTTGAGCAAGCTCGGCAAACGGCTATTGCTAACCAATTACCACATGTAGTTCTAAAGTTAAACGACGACATCTTGATTGCCGGGAATATCACTGATAAATTAGTAATTTGTTTAGCAACCGCCGCTCAAGATCAAACAAAATCTATTAAATTATTTATGTCTATAGATATTGATGAGACAATAAAAAAAATATTAATTACTAAAGATATTATTAGTTCAGTAAATACTGAAAAAAAATTAGATCCTAATATAATTTTTTCCGCACTAGGTCTGGTAAATAAAAAATTTGGTGGTCTTAAACAAGCACCTGATAACCCCAATTTGGCGATAAATACAGGTGAAGTTAGTATTGATGATGTGGTTGTTATGACTTCTTATTTAAAACAGCAAGTAAGGGATAAACTCGGTATTCAACTTAGAGATAACTATCAAATTATTTCAGATAATTAAACAAAATTTATGAATATTTTAATTAAATCAACCAATATTGATCTCAGTGATGAAATGAAAGAATATGTGGTAGAAAAATTTACCACTACAGAAAAATATAATAAAAAAATATCAGAAATAAGAATTGAAATTGAACAAGATGCCAAACATTTAAAAGGTGAGGTTATACGTTGTGAGGCTAATGTATTATTGAACGGCAAGATGATAAGGGTAGAAAAAACTGCCGTATCATTTGAAAAAGCGGTAAATAAAGTTAAGGATCACCTGAAGTTATTGTTAGCCAAAACTAGAAAAAAAAGCATTGATCAACACCGCCGTTAATTTGGTTTAAGTTTAAAATCGTGTTAAGATAATGTTCAATTTATGAAAATAATCAATAAAATATTTGGTGATCCCAATGAAAAATACTTAAAGTCAATCCAGCCGCTAGTAGATAAAATAAATAACTTAGAAGATTCGATCAAAAAGTTATCAGATTTGGAATTACAAGAAAAAACCGGTTATTTTAAAGACTTGATAAAACAGGGCAGTACGTTGGATGATATTTTACCGGAAGTTTTTGCTGTAGTTAGAGAAACTTCTCGCCGAACAACTGGCATGAGACATTTTGATGTGCAATTGCTTGGTGGTATTGTTTTACATCAAGGACAAATTGCTGAAATGAAAACTGGTGAAGGCAAAACTTTAGTTGCTACCTTGTCACTTTATTTAAATGCTTTAGCCGGAAAAGGTGTTCATTTGGTTACAGTCAATGATTATTTGGCTAGACGCGATGCTGTTTGGATGGGTAAAATTTATAATTTTTTAGGTTTGTCCGTATCTTGTATTCAACAACAAGGCGTATCATATATTTATGATCCTACTCATCAAGTTACAGATGAATCAGCAGTAGTGGTTGATATGGAAAATTTAAAACCTTGTACCCGAGCCGAAGCTTATCAGGCAGATATTACCTATGGAACAAATAATGAATTTGGCTTTGATTATTTACGAGACAATATGGCGATTGAAACCAATCAAATAGTCCAACGGCCATTATATTACACAATTATTGACGAAATTGATTCGATTTTGATTGATGAGGCGAGAACTCCGTTGATAATCTCTGCACCAGCAGAAGAATCAGAAGATCAGTATCAACAATTTGCTCAAATAGCACGACAGTTAGTAGAAAATCAAGATTATAATGTTGATGAAAAAATGCGAGCTGTTACTTTGACTGAAGCTGGCATTTCTCGGGTGGAAAAAATTTTACAAGTAGAAAATATTTATACCGATCAACAATTAGATTTAGTTTATCATATTGAAAACGCTCTAAAGGCCAAGACCTTATTTTTGAAAGACCGAGATTATATTGTCAAAGAGGGTGAAGTGATTATTGTTGATGAATTTACTGGACGTTTAATGCAAGGCAGACGTTATTCAGAAGGTTTACATCAAGCCATTGAAGCCAAAGAGGGTGTCAAAGTACAACAAGAATCACAGACTTTGGCCTCGATTACTTTTCAGAACTATTTTCGTATGTACGAGAAATTATCTGGCATGACTGGTACAGCTTATACTGAAGCAGAAGAATTTTATAAAATTTATGCTTTAGAGGTAACTGTTATTCCTACCAATCGAACGGTAGTTAGAAAAGATTTAGAAGATTCTATTTATAAGACTGAACAAGGTAAATACAATGCTTTAATTAAAGAAGTTAAGAAAAGAGTTAGTCAGGGACAGCCTATTTTGATTGGTACTGTTTCGGTAGAAAAAAATGAATTATTACATTCTTTATTGGAACGTGCTGGTATTAAGCACGAAATATTAAACGCTAAAAATCATGCCAGGGAAGCTGAAATAATAGCTCAAGCCGGTAGGCCTGGTGCCGTGACCGTCGCTACCAATATGGCAGGTCGTGGCGTGGATATAATTTTAGGTGGTCAACCTTTTGATTCTGAGTTGCATAGTCAAGTAAAAAAAGCCGGTGGTCTACACGTTATTGGTACTGAGCGTCATGAATCTAGAAGAATTGACAACCAGTTGCGAGGTCGGAGTGGACGTCAAGGTGATCCTGGTAGTACGCAATTTTATATTTCCATGGAAGATGATTTAATGAGAATTTTTGGATCAGATAGAATGAAAGCGATTATGACCACCTTAAAAGTTCCTGAAGATATGCCGATTGAGAATAGAATTATTAGTAAATCAATCGAAACAGCTCAAAAAAAGATAGAAGGTCATAACTTTGATATACGCAAACATTTAGTGGAGTATGATGACGTTATCAATAAACATCGAGAAACAATTTATCGTAAACGCACGGATGTTTTAGAAGCTGCTGAGCGAGATATTAAAAATAATATCAATAATGAAAAATCAGAATTAAAAAATTTAATTTGGCAGATAATTCAAGACGAGGTTGAGCAAGTTGTTTCTTTTCATACCGCTGCTGAAAAGGTTGGTGATTGGAATATTAAAGAAATTTTTGAAACGATAAAGACAATTTATCCTGTAGAACAAAATTTTTTAAATCAGTTAGAAGGTCTTTCCCGCGAAAAATTTGATGGTGCTGCTCAAGCACAATATCGAACGGAGATTATTGAAAAAATATATTCGGATATAAAGGTTCATTATGACTTATTAGAAAAACAAATTTTACGTGGTCCGTTAGGAGAAAATGCTCAAGTAATGAGACAAATTGAAAAAGCCGTTTATTTACGAGCAATTGATATTCATTGGATTGCTCATATAGATACTCTAGATCGTATCAGACAGGGGATTGGACTAAGGGGTTATGGTCAGCGCGATCCTTTGGTTGAATATAAAAAAGAAGCTTATCGTTTGTTTAACGAGTTAATTCAATCAATACAAAATCAAGTTGTTTATTCTATATTTAAAGTTATTCAAGCTCAAGAACTTTCTTTACGTTCACCGTTGCAACGTAAAGGGTTAATAATGTCAGCCCCTGCAAAAACCATGGACAAAGGACAAGCTAAATCCACTTTACCCAATAGTTCATCCAGTCAAGTAGCTAGTCAAGATTATTCTCATGTTGCTGGCAAAAAGGTTGGACGTAACGATCTCTGTCCTTGTGGCTCTGGTAAAAAATATAAACGCTGTCACGGAGCTTGATTGTATTATTTCTTATTTTAAAATAATGCAAATAAAGATAGGTAAATACCAACATTACCAAGGCGGTTATTATCGAGTTATTGGTGTAGCCAAACACAGTGAAACCAAAGAGGAGTTAGTAGTTTATAAAAGTTTAGCTGATGGACAAATTTGGGTAAGGCCTATAGAAATGTTTTTACAAAAAATAAACGTGGATAACAAAAAAATTTTAAGATTTAAGTATATAGTTGAAAAATGAAAAAAATATTTTTGCTATTATTTTTAGGTTGTTTTTTAAATTTACCAATGTTGGTTCAGGCTAACGAGTTGGATACAGATACAGATGGCTTAACCGATTGGGAAGAACAAAATATATATTATACTGATCCGTTTCAAGCTGACACTGATAACGATGGTTATTTAGATGGTGAAGAAATAACTAAACACTATTCACCTCATGCCCAAGACAAAACTCTCTCACAAACAGATTTGGACAATGACGGACTATCTGATTGGTTAGAATTACAATTTAAAACCAATTTAAATAATCCCGACACTGACTATGATGGCCATAATGATTTTGACGAAATTTTAAACAGTTATGATCCTAATAATCAACAGCCAGTAAAATTGACGCAAAAAATTATAATCGATACCAGGCAACAGTTATTAACTGCTACTTTGGATAATATTCCTTTGGCTACTTTTCCGGTTTCAACTGGTAAAAAGGGTTATGAGACACCACGCGGGCTATATACTATTAATAATAAAGTACCCCGTGCTTGGTCAAAAACATACGGTTTATGGATGCCTTATTGGATGAGTTTCATAGGTTCACAATACGGCATTCATGAATTACCAGAATGGCCGGGTGGTTTTAAGGAAGGTCAAAACCATTTAGGTACACCAGTATCTCATGGCTGTGTAAGGCTCGGTATTGGTCCAGCCCAATGGTTATATAATTGGGCTAATATTGGCACATCTGTTGAGGTGCAGTAATATCTAAAATCAGGCTTGCATTTTTTTATAGGATAGATATAATATATTCGTTAAATATTTGATGGTTAATCCATCAATTTTTATAACTATGTCTAAATCAATCAATCAACCGACTAAATTAGGAGCTAGGCAAAAACTATGGCTGAAAACAGTTTTTATAGTTATTATTTTTTTATTTTTTGGTGGTATAGTTTATCCGGTGATGCCAACTTGGGTGCCTGGTAAAGCGTGGTTTGATTCGTTTGTACCAAAACTTGGACTTGATTTGCAAGGAGGTGCCCATTTAGTTTTTCAAGCTGATACCTCCCAAATACCTGATGCTGATAAAGCATCAGCTGTTGAAGGAGTTAGAGATGTTATTGAAAGAAGAGTTAATACTTTCGGTATTGCCGAACCACTTATTCAAACCAACAAAGAAGGGGACAATTATCGGGTCATTGTTGAATTGGCAGGTGTTTTTGATATCAATGAAGCAATTAAACAAATTGGTGAAACGCCCCTGCTAGAATTCAAAGAACAAAATCCCAATTTTACTGGCGAAGTAAATCTAACTCCTGAGCAACAAAAAATTCTAGACGATTATAATACTCAAGCCAAAGAAAAAGCCAATGAAGTTTTAACAAAGTTAAACAATGGTGAAGATTTTGCTACCTTAGCTAAAGAATATTCACAAGATCCGGGTAGCAAAGATCAAGGTGGTAATTTAGGTTTTGTTAAAAGGGGAGTACTGATACCGGAATTTGAAAATGTGATTTTTGATCAATTAGCTGACGGTGAAATTGCCCCAGAGCCAGTGGAAACATCATTTGGTTTTCATATTATCCAAAAATTGTCAGAAAAAGGATTTGGTGATACCAGAGAAGTGGAATCACGACATATTCTAATAGCCAAAATTAGTCCCCAAGACTTATTTGCCAATGATGACCAATGGGTCAATACTCAATTATCTGGAAAAAATTTAGTACGCGCTCAATTAGTTTTCAATCAAAATACCAATGCACCAGAAGTTAGTCTGCGTTTTGATGAAGAGGGTAAAAATTTATTTGCCGAAATTACCAAGAAAAACTTAAATAAACCCGTAGCTATATTTTTAGATGGACAACCAATTTCAATTCCAACTGTCCAAACCGAAATTACTGATGGTGAGGCGGTAATCAGTGGCGATTTCACGATTTCTGAAGCAAAACTTTTGGCGCAAAGATTAAATGCTGGCGCCTTACCAGTACCAATCAGTCTAGTAACTCAACAAACTATTGGCCCAGCCTTAGGTGCTAAAAGTATCCAACAAAGTATGTTTGCCGGTTTGATTGGTATTATTGCTGTATCCGTCTTCATGATGTTGTATTATCGATTACTTGGTTTATTTGCCACTATTTCTTTGGCTATGTATGGAGTAATCGTTTTTGGTTTATTTCAATTTATCCCAGTCACTTTAACTTTAGCCGGAATTGCTGGTTTTATACTTTCTCTAGGTATGGCAGTTGATGCTAACGTTTTAATTTTTGAAAGAGTTAAAGAAGAGTTAAAACGAGGTGAACCACTAGATTTAGCCCTAAACGATGGTTTCAAAAGGGCTTGGCCGGCTATTAGAGATTCCAATTTATCTACGTTGATTACCACAGCAATACTATTTTGGTTTGGCACTTCAGTTATAAAAGGTTTTGCCTTAACTCTAAGTATTGGTGTTGTCGTCAGTATGTTTAGTGCTATATTTATCACTAAAACATTACTAGAATTGTTTATGATAAAAAAATTAGAAAAATATAAGTGGTTATTTGGTTTTTTTAAGTAAATTTATGAATTTTCCTTTTATTAGAAAAAGAAAATATTGGTATATTCTTTCTGGAATAATGACAGTTGTTTCCTTGGTTTCCATAATTTTATGGGGATTTAAACCTGGTATTGATTTTACTGGCGGGTCTTTATTAGAAATAAAATTTTCAGCTGCTACACCAACCATAGATGAATTAAATAACCAGGTCAAAGAATTAAATTTAGGTAATTTCAACACTCAACCATCCGAAGATAATACTTTTATATTGCGACTCAAAGATTTAACTGAAGATGAACACGATTCTTTATTAACCAGCATCTCCAATTTTTATCAAGACAAGTATCAAGGCAATGTGGAGCAATTGAGATTTGAATCAATCGGGCCGAGTATAGGTGTGGATCTACGCAATAAAGCAACTTACACTATAGTTCTCACCTTGCTTTTTATTATTTTATTTATTGCCTATGCTTTTAGAAAAGTGTCTTATCCGGTTGTTTCTTGGAAATATGGTCTAGCGGCACTAGTAGCATTGTTTCATGATATTATAATTTTATTGGGTGTATTTTCTATTTTAGGTAAGTTTTTAGGTTACGAAGTTAATATTTTATTTATCACCGCTTTACTTACTACTTTAGGTTATTCGGTCAATGATACGATCGTAGTTTTTGATCGTATTCGGGAAAATATTTTTACTCGCCATGAAGACTTTACTCAGGCAGTTGAAGATTCAATGAATCAAACTTTTGCTCGTTCGGTAAATACCTCCTTTACAACTCTTTTGGTATTATTTGCCGTGTATTTTTTTGGTGGTGATAGTATCAAACAGTTTGTCTTAGCTTTACTGGTAGGTATCGGTATTGGTACTTATTCTTCGATCTTTATTGCCTCACCAATTTTAGTCGATTGGTTTAAATTTTCACAAAAGAGAAATAAATAAAAAATTATGTCAGATAAATTACTAACTGAACAAGGTCATCAAAAAATTAAGGAAGAGTTAGAACATTTAAAAAAAGTAAAAATTCCCGAGTTAGCTAAAAGAATAGCTGAGGCTAAAGAGCTCGGAGATTTATCTGAGAATGCAGAATACCAGGAAGCCAAAGATGAACAGGGATTGATTGCCAAAAAAATAAACGAACTAGAAGAATTATTAAGAGTTGCGACAGTAGCTGATACTTCAAGTATAAATAAAACTGAAGTTGAAATGGGCAATACCATTGTAGTTAGTCAAAACGATAAACAAATCGAGTTTAAAATTGTCAGTTCTAATGAAGTAAACCCCCAGGAAGGAAAAATTTCTAACGAATCCCCGTTGGGACAATCTTTTTTAGGGAGAAAAAAAGGTGATATTCTAGAAGTTGAAATTCCTAAGGGAAAAATTAAATATAAAATTTTAGATATCAAGTAGAACTGATTGCAAAACAACTTGCATAATACTCTAAAACTTTTATAATTGATGTATAAATCAATTTTATTTTTATGACTAAAGATAGTAATTTATCTGAAGATTTCGCCATTAGACAAGAAAAGTTAAAAAGCTTGACCAAGGCTGGTTTTAATCCATACCCGGAAAGATTTGAAAAACAGCACCAGATAAATGAAATAATTGACTATGCTAATAGTCATGAAATTCCTCAGGCGGAAAAATTGTCCACAGACAGCACTACTTTTACAACGGCTGGAAGAATTATGACACTTCGTGAACATGGTAAAATTACCTTTGCAAATTTACAGGATTTCTCTGGCAAAATACAAATTGCTTTTACAGCTGATAGCTTAAATTCTGAACTTTATAATTTAGTCAAGTATTTTGACCTAGGTGATTATATTGGTATAACTGGAAAAATATTTAGAACTCATAAAGGAGAAATTACCTTAATGGTTCATGAATATATATTTTTAGGCAAAGCATTTCGCTCTTTACCGGAAAAATTTCACGGTTTAAAAGATAAAGAATCTTTATATCGTCAAAGATATTTAGATTTATTGGTTAATCCTGAAACAAAAGCAAAATTTTTGCAAAGAACAAAAATTATTAATTTTTTGCGTAATTATCTCCAACAACATAATTTTATAGAAGTCGAAACACCTATATTGACTCCCACAGCTTCTGGGGCACTGGCTAAACCTTTTATCACTCATCACCAAGCTTTAGCAGCTGATTTTTATTTACGAATTGCTCCGGAGACCTACTTAAAAAGACTCATTGTCGGTGGTTATGAGAAAGTTTTCGAATTTGCCAAGTGTTTCCGCAATGAAGGAATTGATCCTTCCCATCTTCAGGAATTTACTATGTTAGAATACTATGTGGCTTATTGGAATTGGGAAGATAATAAGAATTTTACTGAAAATTTGTTCGCCGATCTTATTTTAGACATATTTGGCACTTACCAAATAAAATTGTTTGGGCAAACTTTAAATTTTAAACCACCTTTTGCGGTTGTTACCATGCGTGATTTAATTTTAAAATATACCAAAATCGATATTGAGAAAATCAAAGATAAAACTGAATTGTTAAAACAAATAACGCAAGAAAAAATTAGTTTAGATAATACAGAAAATTTAGGCATGGGAAACTTAATTGATGCCTTATATAAAAAAGTTGCTCGAGATAAAATTATACAACCTACTTTTTTAATTAATCATCCGATTAGTTTGTCACCTTTGGCTCGGGCCAATGATGACAATAAAAATATTGCCGATCGTTTTCAATTAATTGTTAATGGTTGGGAGATAGTAAATGCTTATTCGGAGTTAGTAGATCCATTTGAACAAAGAAGTAGATTAATGGAACAGAGTCAGTTGAAAGCTCAAGGCGATGAAGAAGCGATGATGATGGATGAAGATTATATAAAAGCGATGGAATACGGCCTGCCACCGATTTCCGGGTGGGGGATGGGTATTGATAGAATTTGTACTCTATTTAGCCAAGAGGAAAATTTAAAAGATAATGTATTATTTCCTTTAATGAAAAGTAAAACCCTCAGTAAATCACAGACAACCACTTTGATTACTGATGCTGATATTATTGCTGATCCAGGAATATCTTATCAGCAAGCACTAAAGATTTTGGACAGTTACATACCAGCTGACAATCCTTTATATAAGCATTCTTTGGCCGTAGAGTATATTATGAGGGCATTTGCCGATAAATTTGCCGCCAATCAAGATGTTTGGGGTATTGCCGGTTTATTGCATGATCTTGATTATCTACAAACCAAAGATCAAGCACATTTGCATGGCTTAGAAACAGAAAAAATTTTAAATAAACACGGTTTGCATCCAGAAATTATTTATGCAATTAAAGCACACAATTATTTGCATGAATTATCATTAACAACTTTACTTGCTAAAACTTTATATTCAGTCGAAGAATTGGCTGGTCTTATATCTGCTTGTGCTTTAGTACAACCAGATAAACTTTTATCATCAGTAACTTTGGATACTGTCAAAAAAAAGTTTAAACAAAAATCTTTTGCGGCTGGTGTTAATAGATCAATTATTCAAAAAGCTGAAGATTATTTACAATTACCCTTGGATGAAATTATCACCATAGCCCTCCAAGCTATGCAGAAAAATCATGTTAAATTAGGTTTATAGTATGAAAAAGATATTAATTGCTTCTCATAATTTAGCTAAAATTAGTGATTATACCGAAATATTAAGTCAGCATCCTTTTACAATAGTAACCTTAGCTGACTTAAATATAACTCAGACCGCTGATGAACCGGGTGATAGTTTTGCCGCCAATTCGTTATATAAAGCAAAATTTTATGCTAATTTGTCAGGATTTTTAACTTTAGCAGATGATGGTGGCTTAGAAATACCCAAATTAGATAATTTTCCTGGTGTTAAAACTAGACGTTGGGGTTCTGATCGTGTATTAACTGATGAAGAATTAATAAAAAAAATATTAGAAAAAATGAAAAATTATAATACCAGTGACAGACAAGCTGTTTTAAAAACCGTAGTCACCATCTATAATCCTGATACAACCAGATACCTACAGGCAACTGGACAAATCGAAGGTGAAATCACCAAAGAACCATCAGTTAAAGTACAACCAGGTTATCCTATCAGATCAGTTTTTTTTGTTGGTAAAGCCGGAAAGTATTTAAGTGAATTTAACAAAAAAGAAAAAAAATTATATAATCATCGTTTAAATGCAGTCAAACAACTTATTAAAGATATAAATTCATTATAATTTATGTTAGACATAAAATTTATTAAAGATAATATTGAATTAGTTGAAAAAAACAATTTCAATCGTAATATTAAAGTTGATTTAGCTAGATTGATTTCAGTTTATGAAAAAAAGATGGATTTGCAAAAGGAATTAGAAACTTGGCGAACAGAAAAAAATAAATTTTCCAAATCTAAACCTTCTCCGGCAATTGCCCAAAAATTAAAAGATTTAGGTAAAAAGATTAGTGAGTATGAATCAAAAATTAGATTGATAGATGAGGAAATTTTGACATTATTGTATCAAATACCAAATTTAACTCTGCCGGAAGTGCCAATCGGAAAAGATGAAAGTGGCAACCAAGTAATTAAACAAGTGGGTCAAAAGAAAGATTTTGGTTTTCAACCCAAAGATCATGTTTTGTTAGGTAAAATGCATGATATTATTGATATTGAAACTTCCGCTAAGGTAGCGGGTGCTAGATTTAATTATTTAAAAAATCAAGCAGTTTGGTTGCAATTTGCTCTGATAAACTTCGCTTTTGAGGTATTAACTGATGAAAAAATTTTGGCTAATATTATTGAAAAAAATAATTTAGCCACAACCCCAGAACCGTTTATACCAATAATACCACCTTATATGATTAAACCTGAAGTTTACGAAAAAATGGGTAGGTTAAAAATAGGGGATGAAGACAAATATTATTTACCTAAAGATAATTTATATTTAATCGGTTCAGCTGAACATACAACCGGCCCAATGTTTATGGACCATACCTTCAATGAATCTGATTTACCAAAAAGGTTTATAGCGCTTTCTCCAGCTTTTCGACGCGAAGCTGGATCATATGGTAAGGATACCAAAGGAATTTTACGAGTTCACCAATTTGATAAAATTGAGTTAGAAACTTTTACCACCGCAGAAAAAGCCGTAGTTGAACAAGATTTTATAATTGCTATTCAAGAATATTTGATGCAACAATTGGAGTTACCCTATGAGTTAGTTTTGGTTTGTACTGGTGATATGGGCACACCTGATGCTAGACAAATTGATCTCAATACCTGGTTGCCAAGTCAAAAAACTTATCGCGAAACACACACAGCTGACTATATGTCAGATTATCAAGCTCGACGCTTAAATACCAGGGTCAAAAGATCTGATGGTAAAATAGAGTTTGTTCACATGAATGATGCTACCACATTTGCAATTGGCCGTACTTTAATTGCTATTTTGGAAAATAATCAACAAGCTGACGGTTCAATAAAAATACCTCAAGTATTACAAAAATATACCAAATTTTCTACAATTGTTTGATAAATATTTTGCGACACTAATTTATTACTTTGGTTTACATAATAGGGTATGGATAAATCAAAAATTTATTTTAAAAAAAATAAATTTAATAAAAAAAGGGATTATTATAAAAAAAATTTTTATAACCCCTTTTTTTTAAAAGATCACAAAAAAGCTGCCATTTGGGTGAACACAATATTAATAGCCCTGATTTTATTTGGTGTTTATTATTTTTTTCAATTTACAACCTATTGGCAAATAAAAAAGTTTTTTATTTCCGGAGGTGGCAGTATAACTCAAAATTTAGTTTTGGAAATAGCTCAACAACAGCAACTAAACAGAAAATTTTTAATATTTACGCAAGATAAGATAATTTTTTTTGATACCAATAGTTTTAAAAAAAGTATTCAAAACCAAATTTTGTTAGAAAATATAAAAATAAATAAAAACTACACAGATAAAACCATAGAAATTAATTTAGTTGAAAGGGTAGCTAGTTTTTATTTAAAAAACCAAGGTCAGTTTTTTACTTTGGACAAGTCAGGTAATCTTATTAATATTTTAGAATCAATACCAACTTCAACTTTTCCAATTTTAGAATTTTGGCCATATAATCTAACTATTGGCGCCAAAATTGCTGACCTTGATTATTTAAGTAAATTAATATATCTAAACGAAAACTGGTCTAAAACTAGCTCCCAAACACAAATTGGTAGTTTTGAGATATTAGAAAACTATCAAGATAAAGTTATAATCAATACCGCAAACAATTATAAGATTAAACTGAATGGTCAGGTTGATCTCGATAAACAAATTGAAACATTACATAATCTGTACCTCCGTTTAGAAAAAGATAATCTAGTTGTTACAGAATACATAGATTTATCAAATCCAGGCTGGGTATACTATAAGTAAATATTTAGCTTTTTATAATATCTAGGATTAAGTGTCGTATAAGGTTTATTGTGCGACACATTACTTATAAAAAAATTATTTATTTTACTTATCTCCTTCTTTTATCGGGTCATCTTTTGACTTGAGTTTTTCTGCGTAAGCTTTAATTTGTTCTTTTGTTTCTGCGGATTGTAAACACCATAAACAGATATTGGGATAGTTTGCAAAATTTTCGACTTGCCTAGTGGTATTGATTGTATATTCTTTACCACAAACCTGACAAACTCGTTTTTGATTTCGTAGTTGCGCTGATTCCCGACTATTTTCCATTTAGTAACTTAAATAATTAAGAGGGTTTACAGGAATACCATTTAATCTAACTTCAAAATGAAGATGTGGCCCGGTTGTTAGTCTGCCGGCACCAGGAGTTCCAGGTGTACCGCCAACTAATCCTATTGTTTGACCTTGAACAACATAAGTATCTTCTTCCACTAAAATACTGGAAACATGACCATAAACGGTTGAGATACCGCTATCATGTACAATCATTATATAACTATAGCCCATACCTGCATCTTTAGCTCTAGCTACGTAGCCTGAAGCTGCTGCTTTAATTACCTCGCCTTGTTTAGCCCTAATATCAATAGCGGGATGTTCAAAGACATTACGATAAGGATAATCAGGGTCGTGAAAATATGAGGTAATATATTGTGAACCAACCGGCCAAATCATTCCTGATTTTGATATATCCCCTAGTTGACCGGAGTTGGCCATTTTTTCTCTAATTGTCCGTTCCAAATAAGCTATTTCGTTATTCATTTTTTCGTAAAGAGATTTTTCTTCGTTCAATAACTGCTGATATCTGGCTTCATCTCTTCTGGTTTGATCAAGTAAATAGCTTTTGGTATTCTGGGTCATTTGTAAATCTTCTTTTTTTTCTGCTAATTCTATTTTAATTTCATTTAAACGGGCTTGTTTATTGGTTAAATCTAGCTGATTGGCTTCTAAATCTGCTTTTAAGCTTTTGATTTGGTCTAAACTGAGCTTTAAGTCCCCTTCCAGACTCTCTAAGTAGGTAATTTCATTGAAAAATTGAGATAAGGAATCGTATAAAACCATTACTTCCAAGTAGGTTTTATCATCTTGACGGTTCATGGTGCGAATAAATTCAGCTATTTGAGTTCTTACTTTGGCAATTTTGTTATTATTTAGATCAATTTTTTCTTGATTTAACTTGATTTCTAAATTAATTTGATTGATTTGTTCTTGAATACGTAAAACTTCTAATTCGGTTTTAGCAATTTGGTCATCAATTATTTCCATTTGGTTAGAAAGCGAAACTTTTTCATTTTGCTTATTTCTAATAGCAGTTTGGTAACGAGAAATTTGCGCTTCAATATCACTGATTTCATCTTTTTTTGAATTAATATCTTGTTGTAATTGATTGATTTCTACGGCAACTTGATCGGGGTTTATTAGTTGCGCCCAAGCAAAAAATAACGGCGCCATTAACGACGCAATCAATAAAATCAGAGTAATAATTTTTATGTTTGGGTTTTTTTTCATAGCATGGGGTGATATATACTATATTATATCACATTTTTTCAATTTTTTCAATAGCTTGTTTTATTCTTAATTGACTTTCTTTTTTCCCCAAAATCTCCATGGTGGCAAAAACATCGGGCGATGATTCTAAACCAGTTATGGCCACACGTAAAGGCCAAAATGACTCGGAACGACTATATCCTTTTACTTCTCTGTTTAGATCAATATGAGTTTTTAATTTATCAGCTTGCCATTCATTATCATATTTATCTATGACTTCAAAGAAAAAATTTAAAATTTCAAAAACTTTTTTTAAATCGGTTTTTTTAAAGCTCAACAAATTTACTTCATAATTTGGTAAACTATACAGAAAGCTAGATTTTTGACTTAATTCTAAAAGTGAGTTGACTCTGGTTTTAAAAAGTTCAATAATTTTCTCTAAAGAAAAAATATTTTTAGTGTAAAATTTTTCTTGGTTTATTATATTTTCAAAATCAGGCAATAAACTAGCTGTTGGGGTTTGGGCAATATAATGAGCATTGAACCATTTAAGCTTAGTTAAATTAAAAACCGCACCGGATTTTTGTACTTTTTCTAAATCAAATTCACTAATTAAGTCAGTCAAGGTAAAAAATTCTTTATCACTCCCAGGATTCCAACCAAGTAAAGCAATAAAATTTAGTATGGCATCAGGTAAATAACCTTTTTTTAAATAATCATCAGCCGAGACATCCCCTTGTCTTTTTGAGAGTTTACTCTTATCACTATTTAGTAACAAAGGTAGGTGAGCAAAAAATGGTAATGGCCAATTGAATGCTTGATATAATAAAATATGTTTTGGCGTAGATGATACCCACTCCTCTCCCCTAATTACGTGGGTGATATGCATAAGATGATCATCTACTACGTTGGCAAAATGATAAGTAGGATATCCATCGCTTTTAATTAAAATTTGATCATCAATTGATTGGTGATCAAAAGTAATTTTCCCTCTGATTAAATCAGTAAAACTAGTTTCACCGGGTTCAACTTTTAGTCTGATTACAAAGGGGACTTTATTTTTTAAATTTTGAGAGATTTCTTGTTCAGATAAATTACGACAATGACCATCATATTTAGTTGGTTCAGAATTTTGTTTTTGTTTTAAACGCATAGCTTCTAATCTCTCACTGGTACAAAAACAATAGTAAGCTTTCTTGGTTTTTATTAATTCAGCAATATGAGTTTGATAAATTAATAATCTTTCTGATTGAGTATAAGGCCCATACTCCCCTGCTTTATCTGGACCTTCATCATAATCTATCTCAAATTTAGATAAAGTTTTCAGTATTAAATCAACAGCATCAGGGACAAAACGTTCTTTGTCTGTATCTTCAATTCGCAAGATAAATTGGCCTTTATTTTGCCGAGCAAAAATAAAATTATACAAGGCAGTCCGCAAACCGCCTATATGTAAATAGCCGGTGGGACTGGGAGCGAATCTAGTTCTTACCGTTGGTTTTGACATAATTTAATAAAAATAAATAGCTAAAAGTAACAACCGCTTTATAAATCCGACGCCAACGCCAGGGTTGTTGGTAAAGACGATATAACCATTCTAAACCAAAACGTCGGTATAATAAAGGCGCTCTTTTTACTTGTTTTGATAAATAATCAAAAGTTCCACCCACCCCGATTGCAATTTTGACCGAAGGTAAATAGTTTTTATGATCAGCCAACCATATTTCCTGTTTAGGATGGCCTAAAGCCACCAATAAAATAGTTGGTTTAAATATATTTATCTCTTTTAAAATATTAACATCCTGTTCCCAAGTTTGGTTTTTCTTTTCAATCTTTCCGCCACTCAGGGCCTGAAAATTTAAATTAGGATATTTTTTACTAATTTCAAATTTAAGTTTTTGGATAGTTTCAGCAAACGCACCTAGTAAAAAAACTGATAGACCATTACTTTGACAAAAAGTTAACAATAAATCAACCAAATCTACTCCCGGTATTCTGGCAGGAAAAATTTTATATTTTAGCAGATAAGCCATTTGTAAACCAAAACCATCTATGACATTTAAATCAGATTGGTTCAAAACTTTGCTAAATTCACTATTATTTTGGGCATCCACTAAAAATTCGGGATTGACAGTAGTCAGCTGATTGAATTTATTTGAATTTGAAAATAAATCAAACAAATCTATTAATTTAGATTTGTCAACATTATCTATCTTTATACCTAATATTTGTTTAGTCATTTAGATTGAAATTTTTTATAATTCTATAGTCAGCGCCATTTTGACTTAAGATTGATTCGAATAAAGTTATGGTGGTAAATTTTTCTTCTGAATTTAAATTAAAACTTTGTAACAAATTTTTTAAATCTGGATTGAGATTGGTTTTTATACGTCCTAAAGTAATATGTGGTGTAAAAAATTTGCTAGGTTGACAAATACCCTTCAATCCAGCATCTAGTTCAGTCATAATTTTTAGCAAACATTCACTACTCACCTGGAGAACAATTATTTTAGGTTTAGATGCGGGTATAAAAATTACTTTTTTAAATTGGGCTACTAGCTGATGTTTTTTGTGCGAATATTGGTTTAAATAATCAATCACCATATCTAGTTTATTTTTATCTATGGCACCAATAAATTTTAAAGTTAAATGTAAATTATTCGCTTTTACCCAATTAATCCCAGTATTTTGAATAGATTTAAAATGTAATACTTGGTTATTTATTATTATTTTAGATTGATTAGATAAACTCAGACCAATAAAAACTCTCATAGATAAATTATGGCTTTTTTTAGGGGTTTTTTCAAGTAATTTACTAAATTATACTTTAAAAAAAGTAGCAATTATGGTATCATAAAAACACCATTATTACTAAAAATATGAAAATTAATATCAAATTATTAATATTTTTAAATATAATTTTATTTTCATTATTGGTGACGCCAGTATCAGCTTTGGAATTTAATCCCCATTATATTATTTCCGATGAAGAAATAACCAACAGTTCGGCCATGTCTTTGACCGAAGTGCAAAATTTTATCAAAGCCAAGGGAGGTTATTTAGCTAATTATTTGGTAGATGTTGATGTTATCAATGAACCTTTTAGACAAATGATGGCTGCTGATTTTATTTATGAACGAGCATTACAAAACGGTGTTAACCCAAAGTTTATCCTGGTTTTATTACAAAAAGAACAAAGTTTAATTACCAATCAAACTCCTTCGCAAAGAGATTTAGATTTTGCCACTGGCTACGGTTGTCCAGATAGTGGTAGCTGCAGTGAACGTTGGCGGGGCTTTGCTAAACAAGTTAATTCGGCTTCTCTGCAATTTAGAGATTATATAGATAACCCGCAAAGTTATCGTTACCAAGTTGGACAAACCTATACATTCGTCGATAATCGTTATAATGTTGGCCAAGTCACTACCGTGGTAACTCCGATGAATAAAGCAACAGCGGCTTTATATAATTATACTCCCCATGTTTATAACGGTAATTATAATTTTTGGAAACTTTGGCACGAATGGTTTTCTTATACCTATCCTGACGGAACTCTATTGCAGGCAAAAAACGACCCAGTAGTCTATTTAATACAATCCGGCTTAAAAAGACCTTTTAAATCCAAAGCTGCTCTGATGAGTAGATATTCATTAAATAAGATTATATTGGTAGAACCTTCGGTCTTAGACCAATACCCTCAAGGCGAACCAATTAAATATCCTCAATATGCACTTTATCGATCCCCCAAAGGTACGGTTTATATGATTATTGATGATATAAAACACGGTTTTACCTCAGCTACAGTGATGAAAAATTTAGGAATCAATCCTGAAGAAATTGAAGACTTAACTCAAGCATTAATTGACGAAATACCAGAAGGTAGCCCCATCTCACTAGCTAGTGCTTATCCAATGGGTGCGTTGCTTAAAAGTAGAGAAACCGGCACGATTTATTATGTCAAAGATGGTAAAAAATACCCAATTGTTCATCCTGATATAATCCTAGTAAATTTTGGAGTCAAACCTTTAATTACTACTATTGACGGAGAACAGTTAAAAAATTATATTTCTATGCCCCCGTTATATTTAAATAATGGCGAACTAGTCAAAAGTTTAGATCCTACCAAAAGCGCAGTATATGTAATAGCTGATGGTATAAAGCATCCCATAATTTCCGGAGAAGCTTTTGAATCCCTTGGTTATAAATGGGAAAATATAAAAACCATAAACGATCAAGTCATTGAGATGCACCCTAGTGGTGACCCAATTGATTCAATAAAATAAATATGTCATTAGTCGGCGCTGCTATTTTGCCGCACAATCCCCTGCTAGTACCCACGGTTGGTTTATACAATCACGCTGATTTTAGTAGTACCAATAAAGGCATAAAAAAAATTATTGATACTATCAATAATTTCAATATAGATACTTTTATAATTTTAAATGGTCATAATAAAATCATACCGAATTCTTTTATCATCAATTTGTGTCCAAGCTACAACGTAAATTTTTTTAAATTTGGTGATTTAAATACAAATTTTAATTTTCAATCTGATATGGCAACTGCCTATCGACTGAAAGAGTCTTTAGAAACTAGATTGCCTATTAGTATTATTGGTGAGCCAGATCTTGATTATACTTTTGGTGTAGTCCTAAATTTGCTGCAAGAAAAATTTAGTCAAAAATTATATATACCAATTCATAGTTTAGCTGACCCAAATTTTGATTTGACGTTCAAATTCGGGCAAGCAATCGTTGAGCTGATTCACAAAGATACCAAAAGATATTTTGTTATAGTAGCCGGTGATTTATCTCACGCCAACGACTTAAAAAAAGACTCCTCAACCAATAAAGAATATGATCATTTATTAATAAATCTTTTAAAACAAAAAGATTTTATTGCCCTCGACTCAATTCCAAAAAACAAAATTGATTTAGCAGAACAATGCATTCATAGCCCGCTTACTATCTTAGCTGGCATAATGAGTCAAGTAAACTTTGATTGTGAGATAAATTCTTATGAAAATAAATATGGCGTGGGTTTATTAACTTGTTTGATGAAGTTATGAATAGGTCAATCATCATTACTTTAGCTAAAGAGTCTGCTAAAACTTATTTAAATAAAGGTTTAACTATTAAAACAACTCCGGATTTACCTAGTTGGCTAGGTCCAACTAACTTTGGCGTATTTGTAACATTTTTAGATTATGCCAAAAATATACGCAGTCAAGCAGGCAGTATAAAACCGACTAAAGATAATTTAGGTACAGAAATAATTACCCAAACTATAAAAGCTGTTAAAGGAAATGACGTATATAAACCCATTAGCAAGGACGAAATCAATGGACTAAAACTGCAAATTTTTATTATTCTTAAAACCGAAGCTATCTATAATATAACCTCGATAAATACCGCCACAGATGGTATTTTGGTAGTAAAAAATCAAAAACAATTTGGTTTGGTTTTGCCGAGAAAAATATCACCTGACAGTATGGTTAAAATCGCCTGTCGTAACGGAAAGATTGATTGGCAAAACGATCATTACAAAATTTACCGTTTAAGTATTGAAGTTTTTTCAGAATGATAGCTAGTATAATTCCATTAATAAAATTACCCAGAAAGCTTAGTTATTTCGACTATGAAATACCTACTGATTTAAACCTAAAAAAGTACTCTCTGGTAACTATCCCTTGGCGAAACAAAAAATGTTTGGGTATAGTAATAAAAATCAAACCCACTCCTCGAAACAAAATTTTAAACTATAAAAAAATTTTATATTCTTTTAATCATGGTCTACCCTTGACCACTATTCAGCAAATAAATTTAATCAACAAACTTTCAGAGAAATTTTTTGTTTCTCCCAGTATCTGGTGGAAAAATGTTTTACCAAACTTTTCTACTAAAATTGACTTTGGAAATATTGTTTTAGCTAAGCAGCCTAAAATATCAACTAAAAAAAATAAAAACGAGCTGACCATTTCTCAGAATTATGAAACTATGATTGATGATATCATAAAAAAAATTTCTTTATCCAGTCAACAATTAATTTTGTGTCCGGAAATAATTGATATTGAAAAATTAACTACTAAATTACCAGAAAAAATTATTCAACATACGGTAATTTATCATAAACAATTAAGCAATAAGGTGTTACGACAAAACTATTTACAAATATGTAAAGGTGAAGCCAAATTGATTATTGGTACTAAACCGGCTTTACTTCTCCCCTTTTACAAGCTAACAGATATTTTTGTTTTAAAAGCCGAAAATTATGGTTTTACCTCAGCCGATCAAAATCCCAGATATAATTTAGAACAAATTTATGAAATAATCAGTTCTATTTATAAAACTAATTTAAATATTTATTCATTATCACCTTGGTTAGAAACATTTACTTATTTTAAAAAAAATAAGTTTAAAATATATGATCAACAAAAAATAATTGATTATACTCTGGTTGATTTAAATATTGAAAAAATTGCCAAAAATTTTACTTATATTTCTTGGCCTTTGGAGCAAGAGATTAAAAAAACAATTGTTTCAGGTAAAAAGTGTGTTTTATTTGTCAATCGTAAAGGGACAAAACAAAATATTTTTTGTACTGATTGTGGTTGGATGCCTGTATGCGAAAAGTGTCAAAGTTATCTAAGTGGCGATTCTTTAACTGGTTTAGTTTGTGGACGTTGTAACCTCAATTATACCTTTCCCTCAACTTGTCCTCGATGCCAAGGAATTCATTTGCAACCATATGGTTTAACAAACCAAACCATAATCCAGGATCTAAAAAAAATTACTACTTACGATGATATAGTTTTTTTAGATAGCGATCATGCAAATCAAGTAGATCAAGCAAAAATAATTGTAACTACTAAATATTATTTATCAAGACTTGACTCCCAAGTTGGTTTAATAGCTTTTATTGATGCTGATCAAGAATTGATTGGCAGAAATTTTCGCAGTCAAGAACTAGCTTGGCAATATTTTAATAATGCTTTTCGTACAGTAAATTGTACTAAACTAATACAAACCAAAAATATCGAGCATAATTTTTGGCGAATGTTAAAGCAATTTACTTATCTAAAATTTTGGCACCAGGAGATGCTTTGGAGAAAAAAATTACTTTATCCACCTTATACTAATACAGTAAAATTATTGTTCAAAGCCACCAATAAAGATAAAGCTGATAACCTAAAAAAATCAATTATCAACAAATACCTAAATAAATTGGTGATTGATTTTATACAAGAAAATTACAACCAAATAATTTTCAGATATTACCATAAGGACAATCAAAAAATTAGAGAGATATTGTCAAATCTGCCTGAATCTATTATGATAGAGCTTAATCCCTATGAAATTTAATATGTCATTAATTGCCAAAAAATTACCAATCATAATTTATCCTAACAAAATATTAAGAAAAAATAGTGTAAATATTAAAAATATTTTGTCAGAATCAATCCAACAGTTGATAATTGATATGAAACTAACCATGCAAGCAGCCAATGGCATTGGATTAGCTGCCCCGCAAATAGGGCAAAATATAAATTTAATAGTAGTTGACGACGGTCAAGGGCCTAAAATTTTAATCAATCCTACCATTATCTTTAAATCTTACAACAAAAATATATTTGAAGAAGGTTGTTTATCAATACCTGATGTGTTTGGACCGGTAACAAGACCGGAAAAAGTATGGTTGATTTATCGTGATGAAAATAATAAATTTAATTTTAAAATAAGTTCAGGCTTAGAAGCCAGAATCATTCAACACGAAGTTGACCATTTACGCGGCATCTTATTTATTGATAAAACCTCAACAATTACTCAAGGTAAAGAAAAATTGGAATTATACGAAAATAATGTCAAATAAAATTGTTTTTTTTGGTTCTCCTGATTTCGCTGTTTATTCCTTGTTGGCCTTATATAACTCTGATTTTGAGGTAGTTGGAGTAGTTACACAACCAGCTAAAGCCAAAGGTAGGAATAAAATAATTACTGACACTCCAATAGCTGTTTGTGCTAAAAAACTAAAACTTAACTTATTATCCCCAACTGTATTTGAGGAAAATTTTATAATGACTCTCCAAAATCTAGCTGCTGATTTATTTGTGGTAGTTGCTTACGGAAAAATATTGCCTCCAAAGTTGCTAGCCCTTCCTAGATACGGTTTAATCAATTTACATCCTTCGTTATTACCTAAATATCGCGGTCCTTCACCAGTACAAACCGCAATTCTAAATGGTGATATTTCCACTGGTCTTAGTATTATGAAACTTGATAATAAAATAGATCATGGTCCGATACTGTATCAAATAATTGAGTCGGTAAAAACAACTGACAACAATATAACTCTAACTGATAGGTTGTTTAGACTTGGGGCAGAACAACTTCCTACGATTTTACAAAAATATTTAAAATCGGATATTAAACTCACTATCCAAGATGATAAAGCCGCGACTTATACCAAAATGTTAAGCAAAGAAGATGGCTTGATTGATTGGACAAAAGAAGCAAAGTATATCCGTCAACAAATTTTAGCCTATCAACCCTGGCCTGGTGCTTATTCATATTGTCAAAATAAACTTTATAAGTTTTTAGAAGTCGATATTAGTAAAGAAAAATTGTTGCCTGGTCAAATAAATATAAATAAAACAAACCAACAACTCTTGGTTGGAACTGGTGATTGGGCTTTGGAAATTAAGACTTTACAAATGGCTGGTAAGTCAATCCAATCGGCAAAAAATTTTATCAGCGGCAACAACTTACAAGGGTTATTTTTTACCACTAACCCAAAATCCTAAATACTTACCGATCATTAGTCTAGTTTGAGCATCAGTAGCTGGAATTGATCCGAAAACAATCATTCCTAATGGAAATATAATCCATTGAAATGGAATAATTAAATACTCCCACCATTTTAATTTAACTAGACTGCGGGGCATTAATAAAGTTGATAAAACAGCCGAAAATATTAACCCAATCATTGCTGAATTCATAACAATTTGTAAAACTATTGGAGCATTTTGCGCGATTACTGATGATTTATCTACATTTTTACTCACCCATAAAGGTAAATATCCTAAAATAGTGATTAAAATTGGCGCTGTCGCCCAAGAGTAAACACCTTCTAATTGATTCCAAAGATAATGTAAGCCTTTTTTAAAAGGTAAATTTTTAATTTTTAAATAAAACCAAGCTTGATAAGGGAAATTTTCTACTCCCCAAGCCCAGCGTCGCATCTGTTTATATTGATCTTTAAAACCTTGCCAAATTGAACCAGTATAAACTGTGTTCATCGAAACCGGAATATACATTGGTTCAACTTTGTAATTGCCATTATAGTGGCAAAATCCTTGTAAAAAAATACGTGAATCTTCAGTAACAATATCTTTCTGCCAAAAATCAACATCGACTAACATTTGTAAACTCATCGAATGGGAAGAAAAAGTAAACAATCTCTCTGGCCTGGCTAAATCAGTTAGTAACCAAAAGGTCGTCGAATAAGCGATAATTCGAATAGGGGCTGGCGTTTCCCAAATATTGTTATTGTAAATGGCTAACGGTTGATAACTATACTTTGTTGGATCAGGCATGGAAACATATTTGAGAGTGAGATAGGCAAAATATTGTTCATGAGGTCGAGTGTCAATGTCAAAACTAGAAACAATTACTTTTTTTATATCCCAATTTTTATCTTGAACGTATTGTAAAATTTGTTTGCCGGCAAAATTTAAATTAGACCCTTTGCCTGGGATTTCATCCGGTAAATTTTTAGGGTGGATAGTGAAAACTAAATCTAAAAAAGTATTTGCGTATTTATTTTTTATCAACTCTTTTATCTGATTAAAATGTTCTACATCTCTTTCCTCCCCTGCCAATACTATTAACATTTTTTTTAAGTCAAAATGACTACTTGCCAGCGAGGAAAAAGATTTATCTATAACCTCAAATGGTTCCTTATAAGTTGGTAAAAAAATTATATGAATATAATCAGACCAATTAGAATGGTTATTTTTTAATATTACAAACCAATCTTGTTTAATGGTTTTTTTATACTTTTGCCAAGAAAATATCAAATAAACTGATAAATACATTACTCGAGTAAGCCAATACAAATCAAATACAATAATAAAATAGATTGCCCATAAAGGACGGATAAAAGATATAACGATAGCACCAATAAAAGTGGTCCAAACTAAAATTCCCGGTATCATTTCTAAAAATCTATATTGTTGTTCTTCGGTCAATCTTAAAATCCTTGAACGATAACTAGGGTTGAAATTTATATCTTGCGGTTTTGTTGTTCTCATAATATAAAAATACCAGATTTTTAGGTTTGAATCAACATAAAAACAGCGATCAATCGACTGCTGTTTTTATAAATTAATTAAATTTTGTCGGCAATTACTACCAGTCTTTGTTGAGAGGTAAACAATGGTGTGCAGGAAAAAATAGTTAAACGATCTTCAGCTGTATTATGTAATATACTAACATCATCTGGTTCAACAATTTTACTTTCGACAACTTTATACTCATATTTTTCACCTTCCCAATAAACCGTAATAATATCTCCTTTAGTTAACTTATCTATTAAATAAAAAGTTTTAGGGCTAGGCGGTCGATGCAGATAACGGTGAGCAGTAATGATAGTATTACCACCTTGATTAGGCGTAGAACCTACTGGCATACGCCAGATACCTCGCCATAAAACATCCTCAGTATTTCCTTCAAGAATCTCGCTATCTACCCCCATCTTGGGAATTACTATTTTGTTAACATTTTTTTTAGCTTGCAATTCTTGCTGGGCAGATTGATTGTAACTCACACCTAAAACTACAGTTGTTTGATTGTTTGTCTGATCATTATTTGGTTGCACTGGATTGACTACATCATTGGTAGGTAAATGCAAATCAGTCAGTAAATATTCCTCTGGGGGTAAATTTGCAGGTAGTTCAGAAAAACCGGATAAATTTGTAGCTTTATCATCGGATAAAGCCACCATTATAGGCGAAATTAATAAATACCCGCCACCAACAATTAATATCAGTACTAACAAAGAAATAACTTTGCTTAAGAAAAAATATTTAGATTTAGGATGAATAAAATCAATCATTTTAAACTAATTTATATTCTTGTTTTAATTGGTAGAACACATAACCACCGGCCATAATCAATAAACCTAGTAAAACTGTTAGTAATTGATTACCACTACCATCAGTATCGGGAAGTACAATACCTAAAGCTTTAACATCTCTTATCTCCAAAGGAGTTCGAGCTGAAACTTCAGGAGCATTATCTGCACTGGCGATGGCAATATTTTCATAAACTCCATTTTTTGTATCACCTTTTATTGTCACCTCATAACTAATAGTTTTGGATTCTCCGGGTTGTAAATCTCCTAGTGACCAAGAGTTGACATTAACTTTATTGGAGTTGAAATAAAATTCTTTAGGTAAACGGTCAATTAAGTTTACATTTTCAGCTGTTAAATTGCCAGAATTGGTATTGGTTATAGTAACAGTATAAGTTACCTCGCCATTGGGGTTTGAAAATTTCATGTTTACTTTTTTCTCGATAGCTAAAATAGGTTCGTATTCCTGAGAATATACAGTTGGTATTCTAACCTCTACAACAGCTGTGTCAGTAACAGGGGTACCATTGGTTATTTCTGCTTTAGCAGTATTGGTGTAATTACCAATCGCTAAATTATCGGCAAATAGAACTTGGTAGGTAACTGTTTTTGTTTCGTTGATAGCAATATTTCCCAACTCCCAAATACCGTTGGTAGTTGTCGCATAATAACTAAGTCCGGTTGGTAAAACATCAGTCAATCGTAAATTCAAACCCGTAGCATTACCCACATTTTTTATGGAGATTGTATAATCAACAATACCACCTGGGTTAGTAAATGTTACATTGGCTGACTTGGTAATTGTTAAAATCGGATTTACAGGTCCACCGCCACCACCACCACAATTGGTACAAGGTGGTTCGGGTTGATGATAATTAGCAAAGTTATAGCCATCATATTCTCCCGGATTGGTTACGGAAACTTGGTATGTAGTTGAAGTTGGATAAGTCTGTTCCCAACCGTTTTGTTGAACTTCTCTTACTTCATAATTACCTGCTAACAATTGAGAAAAACTATAACAACCATCTGTATTGGTAGTAGTAGAAGTCGATTGGCCAGATTGGTCTAGCTTATTCAAAGTAATTGACCAATTTGGTATGGTAGGTTCATCAATATCAATTATACCGTTATTGTTGTTATCAGCATATTTACAACCACTGATTGTACTATATTCTATTTGACAACTGGCACTACAACCGTCGCCATTTAAATTGTTGCCATCATCACACTGTTCACCTTGGTCTAAATTTCCGTCACCACAATATGGTCCTACCACCGGTGTCTGATAATTGGCAAAATCCAAATTATCATAAGGTTGAGTAGAAGCAATTAAAATAGTGTAGGTTGATGTGGGTTGAGGGAAGGTTTGCTGCCAACCAGGAACTTGTTCTTCAGCTACAATATAAGTTTTGCCAAATTCAAGATTTGAAAAACTATAACAACCATTTAGATCAGTAGTGCTGGTAGCTATTGGATTAGCTTGTCCCAAAATTTCATCAGTCAATACGATAGGCCATTGACTAATAGTTGGTTCGTCATTATCAATTGTTCCATTATTATTTAAATCTTTATATTTACAACCATTTAAAGTCCCATACTCAATTTGACAACTATCATCACAACCATCGTTATTTAAGTTATTGCCATCATCACATTGTTCACCTTGGTCTAAATTTCCGTCACCACAATATGGTCCTACCACCGGTGTCTGATAATTGGCAAAATTTGCGTCAGTAATAAGTTGCCCGTATCCTAAACTATAGTTATAAGACTCATTGACTGGCCAAGTTTGTTGCCAGCCAGCTTGATTTACTTCGCTTACTGAATATTGATTAGGTGATAAATTTGTAAAAGCATAACAACCATTTTCATCAGTTTCCATAGTTTGTGTTACTGGTTCATTATTTTCTTCATAACTCAGTTTGATCGTCCAACCAGTCAGAGTATTTTCATCTTCATCAATACTGCCATTATTATTTTTATCATTATATTTACAACCAGCTATTGAGCTGTATTCACAAATATCTAATGATATTTCATTATATATGGATTGTAAATCAGCAACAGTTGGAGCATAAAAATATTTATCTGGGGTAGAAGCTATATTACCCAATAAAGTATGGCTAACATCAGGACCTAAACCAATCGTATAGACAGTAAAACCATTATTTTTTGCAGCTAAAGCTTCGGCCAAGGCATAATCAGCACCGCCGTCATAATCAGGATAATTTCCCTGACTGTTTACATTGGCTTTACCGTCAGTGAGTAATACTATCACCGGAGCGGCAGCTGTTCGATTGTGATTAGTTAATTCGGTATTGGCCAATTTAATCGCTCCGCCAATATTTGTGTAACCATTGGGATTTAAATCATTGATTTCATTGTTGATAGTTGTAAAATTATCAGTTAAACCACTTTCCAAAGAAGCGTTGGTGGCATAAGAAACTAAACCAATCAAATCTTTACTGGAATCAAATTTTCCTACAAAATAACTGGCTGCATTTTTGGTTGAAGTCATTGGCTCTACTATCCAATTATAACCAGCTAAAATACATTGAGTTTTTGAAGTTATATTGGTATTACCATCACAATAGGAAAAATCTGACATACTACCAGAACGGTCAACTACCAACATTAAATCCACCGGTACAGGACACAATGGTTCACTTTCTAATTGACAACTGGCGCTACAACCATCACCGTTTAAATTGTTACCATCATCACACTGTTCACCTTGGTCTAAATTTCCGTCACCACAATATGGCTCGGTAGTATCACACTGCACTGGTGTATCTTCCAATACATAATCTCCCCAACTTGTCTGGTCTGACCAATATTTAACTTTATTAGTTAAATTACTATCACAATCTGTATCTGTATCAACTAATACAGTTAAATCAACAACTTTTTCGGTTCCCGGTGTCATGGTACCAAAATTCCATTCTAGATAAGTATCATTAACCTCGGCAGGAGCTGGGTTAGCTGATACATAACTTGTTTGTTGAGAAAAATAATCTCTCAACTTAACTCCCCCACCAGTACAATTGGCGGTACCTGTGTTTTTTAATTTTATTTGATAGGAAAGTTGCTCTCCCGGTTTAGTAGTAACAGCAAAATCAGTTTTAGTTAGGGTCAACTCGCAATAAGTAGATATTACTTGTTCATTTTGACATAAAGTCAAATGACTAATACCGTAATTATCAGCTGATATATTACCAGAAGTGCCTCCAGGAAAAACCTCTGAGGTAGTACCAGCTTTTCTTATTACTCCAGCTACTGCCGGATTTGCTGTCCAACTAGCTTGATTATTATCACCTGTGACGTTGGTACCATTGGCGTTATCAGTTGTATAACTATTGTTCGACCATTCCCATTTGGCCACACCATAGTCGAAACCTTTAGCTTGGCATTCATCATCAATACTACCTATTCCCCTAGCTAAAGTATCATTTAGATTAAATAAGCCAAAAGTACTAAAAACTAAAGAGAAACTTAAAACCACAAACAATAATTTTTGTTTGTTTAATGTTTTGGGAAAATAAAAATAAATTAACTTTTTCATACGCTAAATTAATTATTAATTATTGGTTATAAATTAACATATAAAAATAGCAAAAAAATCAGAATTTGTCAATAGTCAGGGGCTAACAATAATTAGGGCTAATGTTAGCTAAATAAAATAAGAACTACCAAGTAGTTCTACTTTTTCCTGATTTAATAATTATGCTAAATATCCAAAAAATGGCTGCGGGACTTGGATTCGAACCAAGATTACCAGGGCCAGAACCTGGCGTCCTACCATTAGACGATCCCGCAAAATAAAAAATATAATTTTATTCTTCAATTGAACTGTCAACTAAAGATCCACCTAAAACTTGCAAAATATTATCAATTTTTTCCTCTTCCTTATCTACCGTTTTTGCATCTATTTTTGGTGTGGTATTATCAACAAAAACCCTTAAATTGATTTCACGCTGTAAGAGATTATTAGCAATATTATTTAATTTGTCAAAATTTTTCTTTTTTTCTATTTGTTTTTGCTGGAATTGATGATGAGTAAATATATTTAACTGATCGTTGTCAATATAGATCTCTGCATCCTCAATAATTTTAGCTAAACTATAAAATTCATCGATCAAATTTGCTACCAGTTCTTTTTTTAAACTCAAATCTAACAAATCAGATTTGCTAATATTTTTATCAACAGGTTTAGTTGGCAACTCCTTTTCTACTTCCTTGTTACTTAAAACATTACCTTGACTGGGAAGATTAATCGTAGGTGATAAATTAGAACTAGCGGTCATTTCTATAATTGCCACTTCCAATGGTAATTGTCTGAAAAATATATTTTTTAAGTTTAACTGCTTGGTTAATAGAATTTCTAAATCGGATTTTAACTTATTTAATTCGGTTGTTTGAATTAGTTTTATGATATTTTTATATAAATCGGGTGGAAAAATAGTTTTTAAATAATCTATTTTAGAACTAATCTTATAAAGTATGGTAAAACGGTAAAGTTCAATTAATTTTTCTGTTAAAAAATCAATATCATCACCATTGTCACTAAATTTATTAGTAATAGTAATAGCTTCTTCAGTATTGTTGTTAATAATCGCTGTCCATAAGGCTACTAACTGATTTAAATTTGATTGGGGTAAAATCAAATCAGCGGTTGTATCATCAATTGTATCTGTACTTACGCCCAATAATTGACCCAAAATACCTTGAGCATCCCGTAACGAACCTTCAGATAAAAAAGCAATTTTTTGTAATACCTCATCGGA
Organism: uncultured Gammaproteobacteria bacterium; assembly: GCA_964493305.1. Classification (GTDB taxonomy): domain Bacteria; phylum Patescibacteriota; class Patescibacteriia; order S139-126; family S139-126; genus DYGA01. The sequence continues at coordinate 465,922 of CAZBLW010000001.1, read as the reverse complement.
AATAGTTTTGATTCCCTCCAATTTAGCTAAATTTTTTAAACTTTCAATTATTTCTTGATTAGCAATTTTTTTAAAATCAAATCTTTGGCAACGAGAAATGATAGTATCTGGGATTTTATGGGCTGCCGTGGTACATAAAATAAAGATTGCATAGTCGGGTGGTTCTTCCAAAGTTTTAAGTAAAGCATTAAAAGAAACATCTGTTAACATATGGACCTCATCGATAATAAAAACTTTATACTTGGCAATATTTGGTTGATATTTGATTAGCTCTTTAAAATCTTTGATTTCCTCAATTTTTCTTTTTGAAGCAGCATCTAATTCTACCAAATCTAAAAAATTGTTTTTATTCATGGCCAAACATATCTCGCACTGATTACAAGGTTCACCATTTTTCAAATTTAAACAGTTAATTGCTTTTGCAAAAATCCTGGCTACTGTTGTCTTACCCACTCCTCTGGGGCCAGTAAATAAATAAGCATGAGCAATTTTTTTACTAGCAATTGCTTTGGCTAAAGTAATTTTGACATGATTTTGACCAACTATATCAGAAAATTGCTGAGGACGATATTTACGGTAGAGGGTTTGTGACATACTAACTCGATTTTTTAATAATATTTTCCACTGCTGCCCAAGTTGATTGAGCATTTTTAGGTGTCAACATAATAACTTCATCACCTATTTCACCTTTAAAGTATGTTACGGGGGCGGTTAGTAACTTATAAGTAGCTTGTTCCGTACGCCCATAGTATTGTTTTTTTTCTTCATCAAAATATAATTCACCAACTAAACGGTCCCTATCAACCGGTCCGATCTGCTTAAATACAAATGAACCATTGGGCTGAATGGTCAATTTTAACATATCACCTTCAACCAATTTTGATTTGGAAGAATAATTTTGTGGCACGAGATATTCTTTGCCATCAGGGCCTATCATTTTATCACCAGTGAAAACGCCTTCAATAATTTTTATATCATCTTCTTGTTTTTCACTACCTTTTTCTCTAGCTTTAGTGTTGGGATCAATTTTGTCTTTATCAACTTGTCCGGAAAGTACTTTTTTAGCCAAATCAAGTTGCTGTTGGATACTGTTTAAAATGTGTTTTATTTCTTCAATTTTGTTTTCATTGCTCATATATTTATTTTAATTGTTTTTTATTTTAATGTCTGGCTGAATCCAGTTTTGTCTTATTGGGACGACCATAATGGAGTTTGGAAAGTGCCATAACTTTACCTAAATTTAGATCTTCACCACTGGGTTCTTTAGTTGTATATATATTAAATGCTGGTACTGTGGTATTGTCAATAATCATCTTAATATAAGCATTAAATTTGGGAATATTGATTAAATCATATTGATTGAAAATTGGCTCAAATTCTTTGACAACATATTCAGCATCTTCGGGACCAATACGAAAGGTAATAAAAGTACCTACATTACCAAAAATAGCATCCCTTATTGAGGTGTCCCCGTGTTTGGTTAATTGACCGATGTATTGATTGGCTAAAACTAAATTTAAACGATATTTTCTTGCTTCTGCTAAAATAATTGCTATACTTTCGGTTGTAAAATTTTGAAACTCATCGATATATAAATAAAAATCTGCGCGTATACTTTCGGCAGTATCAACTCGACTGAGGGCAGCTATTAATATTTTACCCACAATTATCATCCCCAATAATCTGCTATTTATATCCCCTAACTTTCCTTTACTTAAATTAACAACTAAAATCTTTTTTTCATCCATTATTTTTCTAAAATCAAAACTGCTGTGCTGGGAAGCTATTATGGGTCTCATTAAATCATTAGCAATAAAGGGTGTTAATTTACTGGTTATATAAGGTACCATATTGGCAAGGGCCGCCTCACCACCAGCTTGGAGTGCTTCTTTCTGCCAGAAATCGATTACCGTTGGATTTTTACATTTACTCAATTTTAATTTTCTAAAATTTTCATCAGCCAATACTTTAGGCACATCCAATAACGTCATCCCCGAATCAGGATCATCCATAATCAATAGTAAAGCGTTACGCATATATTGCTCAAACATAGGGCCTCCTGTTGCTTTTAAATCATATAATTTATCAAATATTGCTAACAACTCATTTACTACCAAAGATTTTTGTGAGTCATTATTGTACTCTAACATGTTAATAGCTATGGGACGTTCAGTTTCTGTAGGATCAAAATAAATGACATCTTGCCAACGATGTTTGGGAACATTTTTTAAAATATCACGAGCAAAATCACCATGAGGATCAATAACACAACAACCGTTACCAGATACAATGTCTTGTATCATCATATTTTTCATCAAAGTTGATTTGCCCGTCCCGGTCTGACCAATCACATACATGTGTCTTCGTCGGTCATCAGTTTTTATCTTTACATCCAAGGTTTCATCACGATATTCGCTTTTACCAATAATCAAACCTTCACTGGGCAAATTTAGAGGTGGGGTGTATTTTTTTGAACTTAACCATTGTAAATTAGGAATATCATTTTGTTCTCCCGGAAAATGATAAATAGAAGCTAATTCCTCGGTGTTTAAAATAATTTTATGTTTATCATCAAAACGACGATAAATAAAATTTCGAATCAATTTACTGTACCAAGTCAAAAAAGCCGGTTGAAAACTATTACCATACTCATAAATGTTATATTGAGAAAAAGCTTGTAAAATATCATTTAAATAGTTGTTAGTGGTAGTTTTATCATCCGTCGAGACAATAACTCTTAAATTGGCAGCTAAAGCTGCTTTGGATAATTTTTTTTCAATTGACTCAATAGTTTTTTGTTCTTGCGCAGTCAAAGCTGTAACGGGTTTATTTTTTTCTTCTGATTTTTTATTATTGGAAAAGCCTTTAAATATCAAATCAAAAAAATTATTTAATAATTTACTAAATAAACTATTGGTTGCCGAGGTATTAATTGATTCGTGATTAGCTAACTTTTTAACAAGTTTTTTGCCAATTTGACGCCAAGAGTTATCTATTGGGATCAATAATAATTGAATTGCTACTCCTTCGTTCTTTTTTAATTTTGACAAAGAATTTAAAATTGAATTAATGGGGTCTTTTTCCATCTGATCATAAGTTTTAATAGGAAAAGCGTGATTTTTTTTGAAAACAAAAAAACCACCAGCCACCTGACTGTGGGGTTGAAATATATTATAGTCCTCAATCTCTTCTATAAAAGCATGGGGGTATTGGGCGTGAATTTGTTGAATTAAAAATCTTTTTAAATCCTGAGGAAGGGCAATATAGTATTCAATTTTTTCCTGATAAGCAACAACTTCAAAACTAATAAATTTTTTATGTGTTCTAAACAATATGTCAATTAGAGAATTGCCTTTCAGACCGCCTACAGCCGCAAATAAACTTTCTGCGCTATTTAAATTGTCTTTCCAAACCTCCTCGGTTTTTTTTGAACTGTTATACTTGGGTAGCGTAACCTTCAAAAGTATAACAGTAAAAATTGATTGATAAAAATATTTTTTTGATAGCAATAAATACAAAAAAATAAGGATAGAAACAAAAATTGCTATAACAGCAAAATAAGCTAAAAAAATTAAATTTTCTGTCGACCAAAACATGTTTTTATTGTTTTTTGTTTTTTAAATTTATTTTTAATATCTTATCAGTTTTTATTTTTGCTTCCTGTTCCAAAAAAAATTTATTCAATCCAGGTATGATAAACAACCAATTCCTTATTAAATCTACGATTTCATAAATCTTAAATTTTACATTTTGCAAAATCAAAATGATTGAATGCGCAGTTTGTTCACCCTTAGCTTTGAAAATAAGTTTTTGATTTTGATCAAGATTATTGTACAAAACATCCAAACCTTGTGCCAATATATTCTCAACCATGACCTGGTCGGTTGGTAAATTCTCGTTGGTGGATTGTGTTTCTGATTTTAAATTAGTTGGTACTGTTTGTTTTAAATCAGCTTTTGGTTGTTCGGTATTATTTTCAATTTTTTTGGAAATGTCTTTCTCCGCTAACTCCCCAGTTTCAAAATTAGTTGGAAAACCAGCGTTTTTTTCAAAATTTGGTTTAATATTTTTGTTTTGGTATCCTCTGTCCATAGTCTAATTATAACATAAAAGTTAGATATTAAAAATCATAAATCTTTATGCTATAATTAGATTAATGGACCAATTAACTGAAAAAATCAAAATAATCAAAACTTCAAATTTTACCTGGATAGATATCATCGAGCCAGGTAATTCTGAAACTGATTTTTTAAAAAAAGAGTATAACTTTCATCCTTTGGACTTGCGTGATTCTCATATAGAAAAAAAAGCTCAACGTCCCCAGCTTGCTAATAGAGACAGTTATTCCTTTCTGGTTTTTCTATTCCCTATTTACGATCGTGAGTGGAGAAAAATTACTCCTGCTGAAGTAGATTTTTTTATAAAAGATGATTTGATTATCACCCTGCATGATAACAGACTAATTGGTTTAAAAGAATTACAGTCACAATGCGCTCAGTATGAATATTATCGTGATTTAAACATGGGTGCCCATCCTGCATTTTTCTTTTATAATATCTTAGATAAACTTTTACAAAACTGTTTCCCAATGTTGGATCATATAGCAACTGATAATCAAAGAATAGAAGACAATATTTTTAAAAATCGTGAAAAAGAAATGGTTAAAGAAATATTGATTATAAAAAGAAACATAGTAAATTTTCGTTTTATCATGCAATCCCACCGAACGATTATAAAAAAATTTACTGAATTAGACAGTCCTTATTTAAAAATGAAAATCTACCGGATGTACTACGAAAAACTTTTGGTTCAAACCAAAGATATTTGGGAAGTTTTGGAAGGACATAAACAAACAATTGACGCCCTCCAAGAAACAAATGAATCAGCAATATCTTTTCGTATCAACGATGTAATGAAAACGCTGACGATAATTTCAGTAATATTTTTACCATTAACTCTGGTCTCTAGTATTTTTGGCATGAATGTAAAATATATACCCTTTATGAACCAAACTTATGGTTTTTGGGTAATTATCAGTATCCTCACCATCCTTTTCCTTTCATTGATATTATTTTTTAAATCAAAGAAGTGGTTTTAAATATGCCGACTATCAAATTATATAATACTCTAACTAAACAAAAACAAACCTTTAAGCCACTAACAAAAAATCAAGTAGGTTTATATACTTGCGGTTTAACTGTATATAATTTTGCTCATATCGGAAATTTACGAACTTATATTTTTGAAGATGTATTAAAAAGAACCTTGGTTTTAAACGGTTTCAAAGTTAAACATGTACAAAATATTACTGATGTGGGACATCTCACAGATGATGCCGATCAAGGTGAAGATAAAGTAGAAAAAATGGCTAAAAATGAAAAAAGAACCGCTTGGGAAATAGCCGAATTTTACACTCAAGCTTTCAAAAAAGACTTGGTACTTTTGAATATAATTTTCCCTAATATCTGGTGCAAAGCCACAGACCACATTGAAACTCAAATAAATGCTATCAAAAAAATTGAAAAAAACGGCTATACCTACAAAACTTCTGATGGTTTATACTTCGATACCAGTCGACTACCAGATTATGGTTTGCTTTCAGCAATAAATAAAGCTCAGCTCCAACCCGGCAAAAGAGTTGCTATGGGAGAGAAAAAAAATTCTACTGATTTTGCCTTATGGAAATTTTCCAAACCTTCAGACAAAAGACAAATGGAATGGGATTCACCTTGGGGCAGAGGTTTTCCTGGTTGGCATATCGAGTGTAGTGCTATGGCCAATCATTATCTGGGTATCCCCTTTGATATTCACTGTGGGGGCATTGATCACATAAGTATCCATCACAACAACGAACTAGCCCAAACCAAAGCCGCTGAAGGTAAGCTAATGGCTAATTACTGGCTTCATTGTGAATTTTTACTTATCAATGATGATAAGATGGCCAAAAGTAAAGATAATTTTATTACTTTACAAACCATCGTTGATCAAAAAATACTACCCGCCGCTTATCGTTATTTAACACTGAATACCCACTACCGACAAAAAATAAATTTTACTTGGCATTCTTTAAAGCAAGCACAAAGTGCTTTACTTAAAATTTATAATCATTTACAGAACTTTACGGCTACTGGAAAAATTTTGTCAGATTATCAAGCTAAATTTTTAACTGCCATCAATGATGATTTAAACACTCCTCAAGCTTTGGCGGTTTTGTGGGATTTGTTAAAATCGAATGAATCTCTAAATGACAAGACTGCTACGATATTTTATTTTGATAAAGTATTTGGTCTCAATTTAGAAAAAAATTTAAAGAACTATAAAAAAAATAGCAATCTAGCTACAGAAATAAAAAAAATACTAACAAATCGAGCTACTGCGCGAAAAAATAAAAATTGGGATTTAGCTGATGAGTTGAGAAAAAAAATAATCCAAGCCGGTTATACGATAGTTGATACCAAGTCAGAGCAAATAGTAACCAAAGATATTACGGTTGAGGATTTGTGGAAAAATATTGATTAAATATATCGTAAGCCACGGGTACTGCTTTAGTTGAACCTTCTAAACCATTTTCTAATAAAACCACAACTACTAACTGGGGTGAAGAAAAGGGAGCATACCCTACAAACCAAGCATGGGGGTCAGCTTGACCACCTACCTGAGCGGTTCCGGTTTTACCAGCTACTTCAACTGGCAAATATTTTAAATATTGTGCTGATCCTGATAAAACTGTGGCTCTTAAACCAGAACGAACTATAGCTAGATTGCTCTTATCTACTGGTATTTGACGAATAACTGTTGGCTCTACGGGGGTAATTTCACCCGTTTTTTCATTTTTAAATCCGTACAAAAACCTGGGCTCAAATAATTTACCATCATTAATTATAGCTGAAAAAGCATTAGCCATTTGTAATGGTGTAACTAAAACATCACCTTGTCCAATACTAGTATTGTAAGTATCACCAATATACCAGGGTTCTTTTTTTGTGGTTAATTTCCATTCTGGACTTGGAAAAAAACCAGCTCTTTCTTGGGGAAAGTCAACATTATTAAAATCAGAAAAACCAAAATATTGTGCGTATTTTTTTAAATTATCAATACCCAGCCCGTTAAATTTTTCATAACCACCACCCAAATAATAAAAAAATGTATTGACTGATTCTGCTATAGCTTTGACTACATCGGTCAGACCATGACCCCCGGCTTTCCAATCTGGGAAAAACCATTGGGCCACCCGAATTCCGCCTGTACTCAAAATAGTTGTTGATTTGGTAATTATATTTTCTTGTAAACCGGCCGCGGCATAAATGGGCTTAATAGTAGATCCGGAAGGATATTCACCTTGTATAGCCCGAAAAAATAACGGGTCGTCTTTACTGCTAAATACTTGGTTTATTTCAGTGGTATATAGATTAGGTGAAATAAAAATATTATCATCATAACTCGGCAAACTTATAGCCGCACGAATAGCTCCATTGTTGGGGTCCATGGCGACGACAACGCCCTTAGTCAGTTTATTGGCCTGTAATGTCTTAGCTAAACTATTATAAGCAATGGTTTGTAATTTATAATCAATATTAAGAATCAACCCCTCACCGGTTATTGGTTTTTGCTCGCTGATTACTTTCAGTTCGTCACCTAAAACATCTACCTCAATTTTTTTCTTACCATCAGTACCTCTTAATTGCTCTTCATAATATAGTTCTAAACCGCTTTTGCCTAACTTATCGTTTAACAAATAGATACCTGATTTAACCTTGTCTATATCACTTTCATTGATACTACCAAGATAACCTAAAATATGAGCAAAAATATCTTGATAGGGATAATATCTTTCATTTCTTTCTAAAACTTTAAAACCAGTATAATTTTTGGTTAAAATCATTAAATCCAACGCATCTGCCGTAGTTAAGTTATCTAATATTGTAATAGGTTGATTTGAGTACAATTGATATTTTTGGTAATCGTTTTTTACATCTGCTAAAGCAAAGCTTTTTCGTTCATAAATATTTTGTAAATTTTGTTCTAATTCATCTGTTTTAATTTCATTAGGATAAAATACCAATGAAAAACTGGGAATATTTTTAGCCAATATTTGACCATCAATATCGTAAATTAATCCTCGATTTGCTTTGATGGTTTCGGTCTTTACTCGATTACCTTCGGCTAAGGCTATAAATAAATTACCTTGATAAACTTGCAAAAAACCAACTCGAATAATAACCATTAAAAAAAACAAAACAATGCAAGCAAATAAAAAAATTAATTTTTTTTGATTAAATACAAAATTTATAAAAGGGTTTTCATTTACTAAACTTGTTTGTTCACCAACATAACGACGTTGATAAAAGTTATCTAAACGCTTATCTTTAATATTTTTGTTATCTTCTTGTATGATAAATGGATCAGACATTTTTTTTGTGAAAAAATAAATTCGCTAAAAAAATAAAAATGAACAAAACTAAGACTTCTCCAACTAATGAAATAAAAATATTTTTCATGTATAGCCATAGCAAAGCAACATTAAAACTGGAGTTGAAATAAATAATTATTAGTTGGATAAATTTAAAAATCGATAAACCAATTATTACCCCTAAAATTAAAGAAAACAATGAACGATTGGTAAAAAAATAATGCAAAATTACATAAGTTAACCACGTTGTAACCAAATAAATAACTAAATAAAAACCAAAGTAATATAGGCTGTACAGGTCATTCAATAAACCTAAAAAAATTGCCAACCACCAAATATTGCTTTTATAATTGAAAGCTAAACGCAAAAGTAAATATAAAAGTGGTAAATTTAGAAAAGTTAAAACAGATAACTGTCCGAAAAAAGTAATATGTAAAAACCAAAGCAATAATATTACCAAGAAATCAAGTATTAATCTATTCATAAGCAGGCACTAAAACATCAATAAAAAATATTTTTTCCATATTTTCTGGGGAAGTTATACTTACTGACTGAAAAAAATCACCTTCATTTTTATGAATGGCCGATACCTGACCTATCACCAAACCTCGAGGTATAAGGTTATCTCGTCCAGAAGTTATGACAGTATCACCTATTTTCAATTCATCGGTTTGTGGTAGGTAATTCATTCTTATTCCTAAATTTCTTGTGCCCTCTACCAACCCTAAAGTATTGTTTTCATTTTGTAAAAAAGCAGTAGTTTTAAATAAACTACTCTCCAATAACACCACTTGACTGGTAAAATCATCTGACTGTAAAATTTTGCCAATCAATAAACCCGCTGGTGAAACCACAGCCATATCAGGCTGGATTCCTGATTTTTGACCCTTATTGATTAATAATATATTTTTATCAAGACCAGGCACTAAACCAATAATATCAGCTATTTGGTGACGGTAATTTGGTTGTTCGTAATTTAATAACTTTTTTAATTCACTATTTTCTTTTTCTAATTGTTTCAATAGTGCATAATCAACAACTAAATTTTTAATATTGGTCTGCAATTGTAAATTTTCATCTTTTATAGTTTGGTCTGATTTAAAAATTGTTAATATTTTATTGGTAGATTTGTAAAGTGGATTCGTAATATAACCAAAAAATATTCTACTGGGAGATTGTAAAAAATAAAATACTACTATAATAAAAATAGTAATGGCTATAAAGTACCAATGATTTTTCCTCTGAGAAAATTTCATTTAAATTTTAATATTTTGCCCTTGAGTATCGTTTATTAATACTTCTTCCATTAATTTTTTATCCTCCAATAAAATACCCGTACCTCTTACTACACAAGTCAAGGGATCATCAGCAATTGTTACTGGTACTTGAGTCTCTCTAGCAATAACTCGATCCAAACCTCTCAATAATGCTCCTCCACCTGTTAAAGTAATACCCCTTTCATAGACATCGGCCACCAACTCTGGGGGGGTATTTTCAATCACTGTTTTTATATTTTCCACCATAGCTCTAACTGAACGGGTTAGGGCTTCTCTAATTTGCATATCTGAGACAGTTATTTCTTTAGGTAATCCGCTTATTAAATCACGTCCTCTAACTTTCATATCAGTGTGTTCCTCAAGCGGCATAGCCGAACCAATTTTTATTTTTATCTCTTCAGCTGATTTTTCTCCCAATAATAAATTAAAATTTTCTCTAATATAATTGATAATAGATCGATTTAGTTCATCACCTGCTAACCGCATTGATTTCCAAGTAACTATACCTGACAAAGAAATTACGGCAATATTCGTTGTGCCTCCACCAATATCAACAACCAAATTAGCCACTGATTCCTGGACTGGTAAGCGAGCACCAATAGCCGCTGCCATTGGTTCCTCAATTAAATACACCTTACTAGCCCCGGCAGAAAGCGCCGCATCTTCAACAGCTTTTCTTTCTACTTCAGTAACTTCCAAAGGTATACCAATAATTACAACTGGTCTGGCTAAAAGTGAAAAACTTTCTTTATGTACCTTTTCAATAAAAAATTTCAACATTTTTTCAGTTACTTCAAAATCTGAAATAACACCCTCTACTAAAGGTCTTACTGCCTGAATATGTTCCGGGGTTTTCCCCACCATTTTTTTAGCATCAGCACCAACTGTCAAAATTTGATTGATCCTGGTATTTACGGCAACAACTGATGGTTCATTGATAACAATACCCTTATCTTTAACATAAACTAAAGTACTGGATGTACCCAAATCAATACCCATCTCTTTAGAAAATTTTGAAAAAACTTTATCACCTATCATAACTAATTATAAATTATTCTTTGGTTAGAGCTTTTATTAAATCTTTTTCCTTATATAAAGTGATTTGGCTACTGTTTCTTAATTTTAATTCTAATTTTTCTCCTAATTTATCACTTTGAATCAAACGATAAGGGATTCCTAAAAGATCAGCATCTTTTAATTTTTTCCCTGGGCTAAGTTGCCGATCATCAAATAAAACATCAATTTTATTTTTGGTCAAAAATTGATAAATTTTATCGTCAGAATTTTTACGTAGATCAATCAAATGTACCTGGAATGGGGCTATTGACTTAGGCCAGACTATCCCCTGGTCATCAGCTAAAACTTCGACTATCGTTCCCATTAAACGGCCCAAACCAATGCCATATGATCCCATAAAAATTAACTCTTCTTGGCCATCGTTTTTTGTATATTTTAGATTAAATGGAGCTGAAAACTTAGTGCCTAAAGAAAATATGTTACCTACTTCAACGGCTTTTTTAGCAATTAGTTTAGCTTGGTTGAGACCTAAGCTTTTTAATATCTCATCCGTATATACTTCTTTATTTACAGCGATTTTTTTCTCTTCATCAACATAAATTAAATCCTCACCGGCGGGAGTTATGGTTTGAAATTCGTGGGAAAACTGGGAAAAAGTTCCTCCGGAAGCAAAAGTAAGATAAGTTAAATTGCCTATTCCAACACGATTAAATATTTTTTGATAGGCTTGTTTAGCCTGCTCGTAGAATTCTTTATGTTCTTCTTCATTTCTTGAAAAAGAATAAAGAGCTTTCCAATAAAATTCTCTGCCTCGAAAAATTCCAGATTTACTTCTTGCTTCATTACGAAAAATACTTTTAAAATCATAAGGATATACAGGCAGATCTTTGTAGGAATTAATATATTGTTTTAAGATATTGGCATATGCCTCTTCGTTGGTAAAAGATAAACCAACTTCGGTACCATTTTTGAATTTTGTTTTAAACCAATTATCGACAATATTATCATCCCAGCGATTAGATTTTTTCCATACTTCTTGATTTTGAAAAATTGACGTTCTCATTTCTAAACCGCCAATCTTATCCATTTCTTCACGGATAATTTGCTCTATTTTATTCAATACTTTTAAACCTAAAGGTAAAAAAGTATAAACACCGGCCATTTCTTTAAAAATATACCCGGCTTTGATTAGCAGTTGGGCATTTAAACTTATTTCATCTTTCGGCGCTTCTATTAAAGTGTGGGTAAATAATTGTGATTGTTTCATATTTTAAAACTGAACAAAAAAATTGATCAGCATTAAAGTTATTACTATCAAATAATAACATAAATTAATTTTATTTTCAATTGATAAAACCCTGATTTACACCAGGGTTTTATGATTAAAAAATATTAGCAAGTTTCTCCCACCAACTGGTAAAACGACCAATATCTTTGAAAGTAACAATTACTACCAATAACATCAATAATAAAAAACCAATATTGTGAACAATTGCCTCAATCTTCTGATTGACTGGCCGACGAATAATTTTCTCGATAGCTAAAAACAGCACTCTACCCCCATCCAAAGCTGGTATTGGTAAAATATTTATAATGGCTAAATTTATCGAAAGCAAAGCTGCAAATTGTAAAATATAAATAAAGCCGAGATTAACTACTTGACCAGTTAGCACTGCAATACCGACTGGGCCAGCAATATCAGCCCCCAATGATCCGGTTATAAATAGACTTTTTAACATACCACCGAAAGCTAAAATTATTTGCCAGGTAGTGAAAATGGTTGTTTTTAATCCTTCCCATAAAGCCTGATACCAGGGATAGGAAATAATCCCTGTTTTTACTAAAGCCACCCCCATAACTGCCCGTTCGCCTGCTGTATTGGTAGTTGGGGTTATAGTTTTTTCAAAACTATTTCCTCCTCGGGCAATATTTAGATTTACAGCTTGGTTATTTTTGCTATTTATATAATTCTGTATCTCGGTTATATCCTCATAGTGATTATTATCAATACTTATGATTTTATCACCTACTTGTAGGTCAGCTTGAATCGCGGGCGAATCTGGTTCTAACGCAATAATTTGAATGCTTTTGTCTCTAATAAATTTCTCATTGGCATTATCTACCACTTGAGGCAAACCGATGCTATAACCAACAGTAAACAAAGCCCAGGCTAATACTATGTTCATGGTCACACCAGCAACCAAGACAACTAGTCTTTGCCAGGCTTTTTTGCTAGCAAAACTGTCTTGCTCATTTCTATAATCTCCAGATTCACCTTTTATTTTGACAAATCCACCCAAAGGCAACCAGTTTAAAGTATATAAGGTCCCGTTTTTTTCAAATAACTTTTTAGCGCGGGGTGGAAAACCAAATCCAAATTCCTCAACTCTCATCCCAAATCTTTTAGCGGTAGCAAAGTGTCCTAATTCATGCACAAATACTAAAATGGCCAATATGATAATAAAAATTAATATAGTCATTTTTTTAAACCGTCATTATTTCTTGTTCTTTTTGTTCACCTAAATTTTTTATTTGTTCATTAAAGTCATCGACAATAATTTGAAGTTGCTTTTGTAATTTAAAAAAATCATCTTCACTAACATCACCGTTTTCTTTGCTTTTTTTCAAATTTTTCATTTCTTCTTCTCTTAATTTTCGGATAGAAATTCTCCCCTCTTCTAATTTTTGATGAAGAATTTTAATAATATCTTTACGACTTTCTTCTGTCAAAGGTGGTATTTGTATACGGATAACGCTCCCGTCATTGTTAGGTGTAAGATTAACTTGGGCATCAGCTATTCCTTTTTCAACATCTTTAAGTAAACCTTTATCCCAAGGTTCAATCACTATTAATCTAGGTTCGGGCGTATGGATTGAGGCTAGTTGCTTGAGGGGTGTTTTTACATTATAAGCATTAACCATAATATTTTCCACCAAGGTAGGAGTTGCCCGACCGCTGCGTAATGTCTTTAAATCTAAGTTTAAATGTTCTAAAATTTTATTAAATTCGTTTTTTTTAAATTCCATATAATTTTATTTAATTTATTTAACCGGTAACCAACCACCTAAATATAAGACATTAGGATTGTCAGGATTCATAATCAATGATTTAATGAAACGTTTAGTTGGTGATTTAATTGTAGCCCAATTGGCTCCTTTATCAACACTACGATATATACCTTTGTCAGTACCGTAGATTATTTCATTTTCATCTTTTTTATTTACTACCAATGATTGAATATTGGCCGTATTGGGTTGTTGTAATAAAATATAAGCTTGCCAATCAACGCCTGAATTTTCACTTCTCAATAATCCATACTTAGAAGCAATCAGTACCCCATCTTCAAAAGACGGTAAAAATTCCAAGGCTACTACTTCATCAGCGTTTTTTAAATCAAGTTCATTGAATCTAGGTGTTAAATCTTCCCAGGTGACTCCTTTATCAGGAGAACGATAAAAACCTTTTTTTAGAGCAGTATAAATAACCCGAGGATTTTTAGGATTAATATAAATACCTTGAACCGGTGATTTAAAATTAGCTCGTAAAACTTGCCAACTTTCACCATTATCTTGTGACCAGATTAATTCTCCTTTATTGCCAACAGCAGTACCCATAAAAATTCTACTCGGATCTTCACTGTCAACTAAAATTTTAGTTATAGAAGCATCATTTCTTTTTTCATAAAAAACCGAACGCCACTTTCTACCACAATCTAAACTTTTATAAATTTCTTTATTACTGGCCGCATATAAAGTACAGGGTGAATTTTGATTCACTCCAAAAGAAATAATATTACCTTTATCCGACAAAATTGACCGCCAACTTTCGGCACCATCCCAAGTTACAAATACTCCCTTCTCCCTAGTTCCGACGTAAATAGTTTTAGCATCAGTCGGATCTATATATAAAAATTCAATATTTAAACTAGCGATGGAATTTTCGGCTTGATTGGAGCTCAATAATAAAGATTTACTTTCCCAGGTCTGAGCGCTATCCAAAGACCGAAATACTCCGCCATCTGGCGCCGCTTCGGTTTTTACCTGCAAAACACAACCCGATAAAATCAGCGACAGTAAAGGTAGAAATAGCCAAATTTTAATACTGTTTTTCATATTTTTTGATTAAATTATATTTAAATACATATTTTCTAACGTTAGCTGCGTATTAAGGTTAACATCAGAATTTTTGTTCAATTTTATCAACTCATTCAAAATACCTAAAACCTCAGTTAAACTGTAATGACTAGCTAAACGTTCTAATTGTAAATTCAACTCGCGATAACGGCTTAGGTTGTTTAAGTTTAACTTGATCAATAAAATGTCTCTAAAAATTTTTAGCCATAACTCTATTTCCTTGTGCAAAATAAGTTGTTTTTCGGTATTATAGTTTTTTGTTAAAAAATTATCTTTGATGATTTTAAACTGTTGAGGCAAGGCAAGGTTGTGCTGGGTTATTCTTTGTTTTACTTCTTCATATTCTTCAATCCACAAATCTGAATTTTCCAAATAGTCTGCTAGTAGACCTGGTAAGCCTTGTGAAAATCTATACAAATTATCTGTTTCACTTTTATCTATATTTTGAGAACTAAAGTAATTTAGCATTTCATCTTTACTAACTGGAGAAAAACGTACAACTTGGCAACGAGAAATAATCGTTTCTGGTAAGAATTTGGAATTTTCCGAAATTAAAATAAATATTGTCTGGGGTGCAGGTTCTTCTAAATTTTTTAAAAGTGCATTGGCGGCTTCTTCAGTCATTTTATCAGCTTGATAAATGATAACTATTTTATATTCCGCTAAAAAAGCTTTGAGTGATAATTTCTGCGTTAGCTCTCTTATTTGTTCGATGGAGATATTTTTATTGTTGTCTAATATATCGATCAAAAATAAATCGGGATGAATCATTTTATCTATCTGCTGACAATGAGAACACTTGCCACAAGGTAAGTTTGTTGAGTCATCGTCAGTTTGACATAAAATTGATTTGGCAAAATTTATTGCAGTGATTTTTTTATTTGTTCCTTGAACACCAACAAAAAAATAAGCATGCGAGTAATTTTTACTGCTCAATAGCTTAGTAAAAAATAATTTCAATTTTTGCGGTAGTAAAAAAGGCCAGTCTAATTGCATAAATATACTAAAAAATAACACATTTTAGGTTAATTGGCAAATTTATTACTTCTTTAAATATTGACTATTGAATAATTTAAGAGTTTTATCGGCTGTTATCAACCAATCAAAATTTTTGACTTGCGACTGGGCTAAAAGTTTTGTTTGTTTTACTTTAGTCTGATCATTAATCACCTGATTCAATAAAACTGATAATTCTTGATCGTTATTGGTTTGAAAATACCAAACTGCCTCACCACCAATTTCTGGTAAAGACGTGCTATCAGCGCTAATGGTTAGACAATTAGCTGCCATTGCTTCAAGTAAAGGCAAGCCAAAACCCTCAAAATAAGATGGGAAAACAAAGGCTAAGGCATGCTTTAATAAATATTTTTTTTCTTCTTCATTGACATAACCAATAAACTTAACATTTTTTAAATCAGTAAAAATATTTTTAATTTTTTGACTACCATAACCATCTGCTCCAACCAGCAGTAGATT
The DNA here is from genome assembly GCA_964493305.1 of uncultured Gammaproteobacteria bacterium. Classification (GTDB taxonomy): domain Bacteria; phylum Patescibacteriota; class Patescibacteriia; order S139-126; family S139-126; genus DYGA01. The sequence continues at coordinate 449,608 of CAZBLW010000001.1, read as the reverse complement.
ATAATCAGCTGTTAGGTGAGTAAATTTTTGCCAAGCTTTGGCTAAAGTTTCTAAATTTTTCTTTTTTTCAATTCTACCAATATACAAAAAATAAGGTCGGCTTGTGATTGTTTGATTCAAACTGCTTTTATCGACTTGTTGGGTTTGATAAAAATTAAAATCAACTCCCAATGGTATAACTTCAATTTTATCTTCAGGAATATTATAATTTTTTAAAATATCTTGTTTGGTAAAATTTGAAATAGCAATAATTTTTTGGGCTTGATGAACTGACCACCAAGTACTGAGCCTCAGATACCAACGGGTAATAAATCTGTAAATCTCTGTTAAATGTAAAAAACCTAAATCATGAACGGTTACAACAGTGCAACCACGGTTGATCAATGGTATGGTATGAGCAGGTACAAATAATATATCTGGACTATTTATTAACATTTCCCAACTTAATCTAAAATGAGTCCAAAGATATTTAAATGGCCAGTTTAAAATTTTAATACGAAAATTAGCAGGTAAATTTTGGGGTAAAAACTGCGCATGATCAGTGGTATATAAAATATAATGATTAGTTGTATCAATCTTTGCTAAATTGACTATTAAATTATACGAATACCACTCAGTGCCGGTTTTTATTTTTTTACCAGCTCGAGAAGCATCAATACCAATAAACATAAATTACTTGGTAGCTAAAATACTTCGTTTATAAGATTCCAGATTTTCCAATGCAATACCTGTACCTTTGACGACACACAACATTGGGTCATCAGCAACATAAGCAGGCACGCCAGTTGCTTGTGAAATTAGAGTATCTAATTTTCGTAAACTAGAAGTACCGCCAGTAAAAACAATACCTTTGTCAATTATATCAGCTGATAATTCAGGCGGAGTTTTTTGTAAAACAAATTTGATCGCATTGATGATAGCTTCTAATTCGTCTTGAATAGCTTCAGTTATATCATCAGAACTTAAGGTAATAGTCCTAGGCAAACCCGTTACCATATCACGTCCTCTCACCTCTTTGGTTAGTGTATCTTTAGAATCAAAAAATAAAGCCGAACCAATTTCTTTTTTTACATCTTCAGCTGTCTGTTCACCTATAGCTAAATTGTACTTACGTCTAGTATAATCTTGAATAGCAGCGTCCAACTTATTACCACCAACCCTAATAGATGTCGAAGCAACAATCCCACCAAGTGATATTACTGCGATTTCAGCTGTACCCCCACCAATGTCAACTACCATATGTCCTGACGCTGATCCAATTGGGATATTGGCACCAATAGCAGCTGCAATTGGTTCTTTAATTATATAAGCTGCTTTAGCACCGGCTGCTAATGTAGCATCAATTACTGCTCTTCTTTCGGTTGAAGTAATACCCGCAGGAACTGACACCATCACTTCAGGTCGAAAAAATTTAACACCACCCAAAGTCTTATTTATAAAATAACGCAACATAGCTTCAGTGGTTTTATAATCAGCAATTACGCCATCTTTTAATGGTCGTGAAGCAATAATAGTATCCGGAGTACGACCCAACATATCTTTAGCTTCCATACCAACGGCTAATACTTTATTATCAATTTTAGAGACGGCTACTACGGAAGGTTCATTTATAACAATCCCTCTTTTAGGTAAATGAACCAACGAATAAGTGGTGCCTAAATCAATACCTATTTTTTTTACAAACATAATATTTAATACAATTTTGCAATAATTATCAATCTAAATATAAACATAACTATTTTACTCTGATATGACTAAATTGTCAATTTTACGCTAAAATTAGCCATATTTTTAATTGTTATTTCTAAACTTCCAAAAATATTTAAGCCAAGATGCAAAGTGGATAAAATTGAGTTTAGCAAAAAAATTCTCAGCAGACTCACGCATATGATAGTGTACCATTTTTGCTTCTGGCAAATAAACAATTTCCCAATTGTGTTCCCAAAAACGACGACACCAATCGGTGTCTTCAACATATAAAAAATACCGTTCATCAAATAAACCGACTTGATCAACGGCTGTACGTTTGACCAACAAACAAGCACCCAAGGCCCAATCGATTGTTTGTTGATTCAGATGATTCCAATCTTTGTACAAATACCAATCTAACCATTTTTGTGACCAATTTAATTTACCAAAAAAAGTTCTTCTTAAAATTGGTAACCACCATTTAGGAAAACGCATAACAGAAGATTGGATTGTTTTATCTGGATTTAACAATTGAGGCACTACCATCCCGACACTATTATGAGTCGATAGATAGTCGACCATTTTTTCAATAGAACCAGTTAACACGGCGATGTCGGGATTTAAAATTAAAATTAAATCACCCTGAGAATTCTTGATACCAACGTTGTTACCCGCAGCGAAACCTTTATTGTGCGGTAAAAAAATAAATTTAACTGCGGGGTATAAATTCACTAAATTTTTTAAATTATCACCAGAATTATTATCAACTACGATTACTTCATAATTTAGGTTCGTTATATGATTGGTTAAACCTTTTAAACACTGTTTAACTAAACCTGCCGAACGAAAATTGAGTATTATTATAGATAGATCTATTTTTGCCATATAAGTAGTGCATTAGACTTTATTTTTTTGTTTTGAAAAATAAAATGTCTTTTCTGTCTTAATTCAGAATAATTTCTTAAAATATCAAACCAGGAACGATATAAGATTGATGGATGCGTAAACAGCAAAAAAAATATTTTTTTAAACTCATACCAAAAAATATAAAAAAAATTGTGTAAAAAAATAATACCACTCAGATTTTTAATTAAACAGTACAAATGATTACGATAAGATAAAAAATTTATAAATTTTGGTTTCTTATTGTAATTTTTGATTAAACCAGAATAATTTTTATGATCATGAGTTTGTTTGGCAGTTCTTTTGTGATAAGCTACGGCGGTAGGTAGATTTACAATATCCCAATTGCGCCAGCGCAAACGCCACGATAAATCAATATCCTCTTTATAAGAAAAAAATGATTCATCAAAAAATTGTTTTTGCCAAGCAACGTCATATAAAGCGCTACGGCGAAATACTACTGCCGTGCCGGTAAATCCAAACACTGGTTTGATATCTGACTGATTTTCATAATTTTTACCTTCACTAAGATTAAAAAATCTAAAACTCTTATCAAAATTTATACCTAAACTATCAACAGTATTTTCATTATTTCTATCTTGCCAACGCAAGATAACTGGATTGATAGCTGCAACTTTTGGATATGAATCTAAAAAATTTACTGTTTCAGCTATGAATTTTTTATCTAAATAAACATCTTGATTTAAAACAAAAACATAACGTCCACTTGTCCAGTGAATGCCCTGATTATAGGCTTTGGCAAAACCGATATTTTGTTTATTTTTAACTACTTTTAAATTCGGGGTTATTTTATCGGCAATAATATTGAGAGTACGATCACCGGAATTATTATCTATAATTAACAAATCAAAGAAATCTTCGGGCTTAAGATTGGTGGTTTTAGCTAAATCTTGTTGATAAATAGATTGCAAACATCTTTCGATATAAGCTTCCCCATTCCAGGTAGTAATAATAATAGAAATTTTAGGTTGTAACATGATTATTGTTTGTAGATAATTTATTCCCCGTAGCTACTAGCCAAAAAATCAGACCCATACCTAAGGGATGATTTAAATAAGGCGTAGTAATATTAGTAATTAATATTGCCATAAAACCGAATAAAAACGCAACTGCCAGCTCTTTATCATTTAACCAGGCTCGTCGATAAATAAGCCACAATAAATAGAAATAGGCAAATAAACCAAATACGCCAAACTTAACCAGCATATCTAAATAACCCCATTCAAAAGAATAAGTACTATAATTGGCTGCAAAATCTTCACCCTTAGCCACTATCCTAGGATCAGTACTTTGATAAGTCAGTTTGGTGCCGAAACCATGACCAACCAATGGTGAAGACAATATTGAAGTAAATAAAGGTTTTAATTGATTGATTCTAGCACTACCCGCTGCCTCTTGAGTAGGATTCTTTAAACGATTGATAAATAAAATTTGTTGGTTGGCTTCAATAGGAGGCCAAGGAAATTTTACTATTAATATAATTGTCACTACCGAAATAATAAAAGATATAAATAGCTTTGAACTAAATTTAACCCACAACTTGAGCATTGGTTTATTTACTATAGTATAAACTATAAAAATAAAACCAGCACCGGCCAAACCCAACCAAAAAGAACGAGAGTAACTCATTAAAACTACGGACAAAGCTAAACTTAAAACTACATAAGAATAAATATGTTGTTTAAAATAATTTTTCTTATAAAAAAGCCATAATAGATAAATAATTGTCAGGGATAAAAATAGTGCAAAGCTTTGACTTTGGATAAAGACGCGCCAAAAATTTCCTCCAGCAAAGGTAATTTCACCTATTCTATAGTCTCTCATCCAATCGTATAAATTGACATTTAAATTGGAAAAATTGTGGGAAAATAAATACAGTAAACCAGCGGTTTTTATAAAAAGCCAAATCACCGCTGCGATCAGTATTTGCCATAATTCATTAAAATATTTTTTATTGAAATCTAACCACGGGAGTAACAAAGCAAGATAAAACCAAGCATTGGCATCCCATAAAACATCCGGTTTAATATTGGACCATAAACCTTGGACAATGCTCAAAAACAGAAAAAAGAAAAAAACAAAAAAAGCCAAAATAATAGGTTTATTGTTTTTATAAAAAATTATAAAAAGCTGAGGTTGCAAAATCTTCCTACCAGTCCAAAAAAACATAATTATCAACCATATTAACATTCGCCAAGAAATTGTTAAACCAAATAAGTCAATATTAAATAAATAACCAAATGATCCAATAATCAATTCTCCGGCGGATAAAAGTAAACCGTAGTTTAAATTTTTCCAAGTTAAATAAATTGTTAAGCTAACAATAACAATAAAAAAAATTGTCCGAAGAATTGTAAATTGCCAACTAAAAAAAGACAATACTTCTAGTAATAGTATAAGAGCAAAATAAAATAAAATTTTATCTTTATCAAAAAATAGATTAAACATTTTTTTTATTTTTTTCCAGTAATTGTACTATCAGGGCCAACAAGATACTAACTGGTTCAAAAATTTTTAATATATAATAATCAAACTTGCTGATATTCTTTTTTACATAATAAAATAAACTTCGATTAAATAAGCGTTGTTCGGGTAAAGCGAGTAACTGCTTAAAACTGGCGCCACGGTGATGAATAATTCGAGCTGAAGGTTCATAATAAATTACATAACCGCTTTGTTTTGCTCGCCAACAAAAATCTACTTCTTCAAACCAAATAAAATATTTTTTATCAAAGCCATTTAACTTGTTCCAAACCTCACGAGTGGTAGCAAAAAAAGCTCCCATCACCTGATCAACTTTGGCTGGTACATCATAGTTAAAATTGATGTATAAATAATTGTTAGTCAAGGCAGGAAAAATATGTGGTAGTTTTAAAAGAATAAATAACAAATCTTTTGTTTGGGGAAAACGGCGCACTGAAGACTGGGTGCTTAAGTCGGGATTTAATATCTTTCCCCCAACAACCCCTAGGTTTGGTTTGCTAGTTAAAAAATTATAAATTTTTTCTAAAGTATCTGGAAAAACTTCGGTGTCATCATTCAAAAACAAAAAATATTTACCTTGAGATATATCCACACCTTGACAACAAGCAGCGGCAAAACCTAAATTTTTTTCATTGGCTAAGAGTTTAACATTCGGGAAATTGAGTCGGACTGCTTCGACGCTACCATCATTGGAAGCGTTGTCAATAACAATTACCTCAAAATTAATATTTGTTTCAGATTTAAATAATGATTTCAGTGTAATCAATAACAATTCCTTTACTCGCCACGAGACTATAATGACTGATAAATCTATATTTGACATATACTAATTTTACACTTTTTTATTAAATAAAAAAAGAATTATTAAAAAAATCTCCAAATTGGAGTTTTATTTACTTAGTCGCACTAAATATAGGTTTAAATTGGTTTTTAATCGACTAATCATTAAATAACTGATGTTTATTTTTTATTATTTTTAGATTTTTATTGTAATCAACAATTACCTTTGGTGTCCAACCTAAAATTGGCCAAGGTAGCTTATACATAAAACTTGGCAACCAAGTTGATATATGACCTTGCCGAGGTTTAATAATTTTGTAATATTCATTTTTCAATGCATAACCCTTTTTGCCTTGTTTTAACATGCTTAACCATAAATCCCAATCTTGAAATTTTTTTAGAGTTTCATCAAATCCAAAAAAATCATCACGTCGTATTAGTGAAGAAGTATGTATATAATTTATTTGCTGCAATTTTTTTTCAGAAAAATTTTGGCTAGTTATTTTTTTCCATCCCAAACGGTAACTGCAATATACATAACTAATATTTAAATGTGTATCTAATACCTCTTTCATTTTCAACAACATTTCCGAAAACATGATCACATCATCATCCAAAAAAATAACATACTCACCTTGTGACATAGCAAAACCTTTATTTCTAGCAATCGGTGCCCCCAGATGATCTTGTGAAAAATATTTTACTTCCGGAAATTTTTTTATTACTTTATTTAGATCTACATCAGAACCATCATTAACCACGATTATTTCATAATCTTTGTAAACCTGCCTCCTAATTGCTAATAAGCAACGAGATAACAATTTAGGATGATTATAGGTTGGAATAATTATGGAGATCATGCTATACCATTAAATTAATTAATAATTGAGCTTGCCCTGACCAATTAAAAGTTTTAGCCCATTGATAATTATTTTTACCGTATAAATCTAATAATTGCTGATTACTAAGTAAGGTGATTATTTGTTCAGCTACTTCATCTATCTTAGCATACTCCGACAATAATACGCCGGTAATTTTATCTTTAACGGCCTCACTTACGCCACCACTGGCTGTAGCTATAACTGGTAAACAAAATAAACCTGCCTCCAGATAAACCATACCAAAACCTTCAATATCACCATTTAAATTTTGTGGGAGCATAATAAATAAGTCTTGTTGTCTGTACAAATCAGCTAATTTTTCATTATCAACTTTACCGATAAAATTGATTGATGATTGCTTTAGCTGTCGAGTTACTTGTTGGGACAGTTTTTTTAAATTATTTTCTTCAGGTCCCGTTCCCACTATATTGTATTGAACTGACAACTTTTTATCGACTTGGGGTAAAGACCTAATTACTTTATCAATTCCTTTCCTGGCTACAAGCCGGGCTACGGTAATTATATTAAAACTATCAGTTTTTTTATTTCTGATTATTGGTTTCGCTAAATTTATCAGTGCCTCTTGGGGACCAGGATAAATAAGGATAATTTTTTCATTATTAATCGAAAAGTCATTTATAAGTTGTCGGGTAAAATTTGAATTGACGATTATCTTATCTGCTGATTTTAAAATAAGTTTAGCTAAATGTTTTTTCCTCCTCTGTAAATGCATGACATCATAACCGTGACACGATACGTAATAAATTTTTATTAAACCAATTTTTTTCAAAAACCATAATACCGTTCCAATAGGCAGTATTTGTCCGGCAATAAAAATTGAAAAATTACTAACTTTTTTTAAAGATAATATTATAAAAATTAATTTACTCCATCGTGGCCAAAAATAATCAAAAAGTATTTTTTTTCTAATCACATTTTTTTCGTTAACAAAATTTTTGTCGGGAAACGGGATCGTTAAAATTGAAAAAAACTGAGGTGGTAAATATTTATTTAGACTAGACCAATAATTAGCCACTCCCCCAGTGTGGGGCCAATAATCAAGAGTTATCAATAATGTCTTTCTCATAACTTTTTCTTATAAAAAGCCTGAATTATTTGGTTTATATCGCGTCTAGTTACTGTGCCTAGGATTATTTGAAATACTAAATACAACAAGCTACCCAGCAGAGCCACTAGCAACCAGTGAATGCGAGTAATTAGCAACTGCATAAATAACAACATCAACACACTGCTGACAAATGTTTTTAATAAAGTTTTAATAAGATAAACAAAATCGATTTTCAACAAACCTCTCACGGCTAAACTGTTTAAAATAAATAAAAATAAAGTACTAATAAAAGACGCCCAAGCAGCTCCGGCGGCTTGATAATTTGGTATTAATGCCAAATTTAAAACGATATTTAAAATCATAGCTAAAGCAATGTTTAGAGTATTCTTGGCTTGCTTATTAGCAGCGTTCAATAATGATCCTAAAGGAAAATTTAAAAATAAAAATAACAAACTAGCTATCAATATTTGTAAAGGCCATACTGAGTCAGCATAAGCACTGGTATATAAGGATAAAATAAATTTTTCCGACATAAAAATAATCCCACAAGAAAGTGGAATAGTCAGGACAATCAAGTAATAAACTGCTCTGGTAAAAGCTTTATTGAGCATAACTCGATCGTGCGTATAATAAGTACTCATAGCTGGATATAGAGAAGCAACTAATGCCAAAGGAAAAAATTGTAAAGCAAAAGTTAGTTTATAAGCAACAGCGTAAAAACCTAAAGCAGCATTGGAAGCTAATTTAGAGAGTAAAATCTGGTCAAAAGCAGCATAAATCTTGGTAAAACCAGCTGCCAAAGCAAAAGGTAAAATACTTAAAAATATTTTACGCCAGTAATCAAAATTAAAATAAAAATCAAAATTAAGTTTTAATTTGAAATGTAATAAGCAGAAAACATAAATCAGATTTATAAAATTGGCACCAATGAGTACAATAAACAAGACTATTAGATTGGTTGTAAATTGTAAAACCGCGATACCGGCTATAACAATAATTAACTGCACCCCAATCGTACCTATTGATTCAAATTTCAAGTTGTGCCAACCACGAATAATTGCATATGCAGATAAAACAAATGATTCAATAACCATCAAAATACCAGCCAAATAAATTAACTGGGCAGTAAATGCAGAGTAGCCTAATATATTGGTAAAAATAAAAACTAAGGTTAAAGAGAATATTGAGCTAAATAGCTTAAAACCTAAAATATTGCTAAATATTTTTTGGGAGATGGAAAGATCTTTCGCTACTTCACGGGTAATAAAATGATTGGTGCCAAAATCTACAACTATGGAAAAAATAGTTATAAAAGATAAAGCAAAGACATACTGACCTAAGTTCTCTGCTCCTAAAACTCTGGCTAAGTAGGTAAAATAAACAAAAGATATAACTTTTTGCAAAATAAGTGCCAAAGTAAACCAGGTAGTATTGGAGGCAATTTTTGTTTGTTCAGCTGGCATAAAATAATTATACCTTAAAAATTTTATAATTAAAAAGCGATGCCAGCAGGCATCGCTTTAGGAAATCAATTGAGTTATCTTTTCTGCCACTGTGGTGCACGACGGGCTTTTTTCAAACCTGGTTTCTTTCTTTCTTTTTTTCTAGAATCTCTAGTTAATAAGTTTGATTTTTTTAATACCGGTCTAATGTCTTTATCCATATCTACCAATGCTCGAGCAATACCCAAGCGGATGGCATCAGCTTGTCCTTTAAAACCTCCCCCACTAACTTTTACCGAAATATCAAACTGATCACTTTTATCTACTAAACTTAAAGGTTTTTTAATATTTAATAACAATTCTTGTCTGGGGAAATAATTAATCTCAGCTCTATCGTTTACTAAAAATCTCCCTTTTCCTTTGGGATATAAGCGTACCTTAGCCACAGCATTTTTTCTCTTGCCAATGGCGGCGTAATATTTACCTTTAAATTCCAAAATTTCTTCTTTACCAGTCATATTATTTAAAAGTTAAACGTTTAATCATATCTTGTCTTAATTTATTTTTTGGTAACATATTATAAACTGCTTGTTTGATAACTCGAGTAGGATCAGTTGCTAACAATTCGGCTAAATCTTTTTGTTTTAAACCGCCGGGATAGCCACTATAATGAGCATATGTTTTTTGGGTTAATTTGTTTCCGGTAACTTTTATTTTATCGGCATTGACAATAATCACTTTATCTCCAGCATCAATGTGTGGCGAAAAAGATACTTTATGTTTGCCTCGTAAAAGCACGGCAACCTTGGTGGCTAATCTACCTAAAATCTCACCACTGGCGTCTATTTCATGAATTGTTCTATTTATTTTATTCATATTATTTAACTAACTCAATAATAACTTGTTCAGCACCATCACCTCGTCGGGGGTTTAATTTATAGATACGCGTATAACCACCTTTTCTATCAAGATACCGTGGTCCCAATACTTCAAATATTTTTTTCACTGCGTTGTCTGTAAATAAGCTCTTCATGATCAAACGACGATTATGTAAATTGTCTTTTTTAGCTCGAGAAATCATTGGCTCAACTTTAGATCGAATAGCTTTGGCTTTTACAGCTGTAGTTTTGACACGTTCATACAATATCAAACTTTCCGCCAAATTGCGTAACATCAAATTTCGCGGACCAACTTTTCTTTTGAAAATTTTACCTTTATGTAAATGTTTCATAAAATCGCTTATTCTTTTTCAACTGATTTCTTTTTAGACTTTTCTTTGCTTTTAACTTGAGTGGTGTCATTAACACCTGAATTTTCTTTCAATAATTGAAAATGTTCCAATAAAATAGACAAAGCAAAATCAACAGCATTTTTTGGAGCAATTGAACCGTCGGTTACGATATTCATTGTCAAACGATCAAAATTAATGTCTTGACCAACACGAGCCGGGGTAACTTCAAAACCTACGGTTTTTACTGGAGAAAAAAAGGCATCTAAATAAATAATTCCTACCTCTTTTTCTTCATTTTTTCTATCTTCTACTGGTAAATAACCAAAACCTTTTTCCACTGTCATTTCAATATCCAATTCAGCTTTTTTATCAGTTACCGTGGCAATCACGAAATCTTTATCAATCACTTCAACATCAGCATTTTTTTCGATTTCACTTGCCTTTACTTCTCCTACCTTACCTTTGACTTTTAAATGAATTTTTACTGGTTCAGCTGATTGACTTTTTAGTCTTAAATTTTTTAAATTCAACATTATTTCAACTAAATCTTCCTTAACCCCAGGAATAGTTGAAAACTCGTGATCCACTTTTTTTACCTTCATTTTGGTTACAGCTGCTCCTGGCAATGACGATAATAAAACTCGACGTAAAGCATTACCTAAAGTAGTACCATAACCAGCACTGCATGGTTCAACGATTAGTTTAGCTTCATTGGCACCTGTTTCTTCCCAGGTTATTTTGTTTGGCAATGGTATAATAGACATAAAAATTTTATCAATATTATTTAGAATAAAACTCAATTATTGCTCTGGTATCAAACAACAAAGCCTGTTGATCAATTACCGGAACGGTCACTACCTTAAAAGATAAAGCCTTAAAATCGACAGCTAACCAATTGGCAATTTCTTGCTTATTGGGCCATTTCTTGACTGCCTCTTTAATGAAGTTTTTATTGGCTTTATTGTCTTTAACTTTTATAACATCGCCTACTTTACAATTAAAGGAAGGTATGTCAACTTTTTTACCGTTTACTTCAAAAAAACCATGGGTTACTAACTGTCTGGCTTGAGCTCTAGTTTCAGCCAAGCCCGAACGATAAACCAAATTATCCAATCTTGATTCCAATAACTGCACTAAAATTTCACCAGTATCACCTTTTCTAGTTAAAGCTTTTTCATAATAATTAACAAACTGCTTTTCCAGCAAACCATAAATTCTCTTAGCTTTTTGTTTTTCTCTCAATTGTTGACCATAAGTAGATAATCTCACGCGTTGACTCGGCCCGTGCACTCCCGGTGGATAATTTCTTTTTTGCAAAGGGCTTTTGGCTTTGCCAAAAAGATTAACACCTTCTCGTCTAGATAACTTATCTTTTGGTCCTAAATATCTTCCCATGTAAAATTAATTAATATTAAACCCGTCTTGGTTTTTTCTTACGACAACCATTGTGGGGTAAAGGCGTAATGTCACGAATACTCACCACTTCAATATTATTGGCTTGTAAAGCTCTAATTGCTCCCTCACGTCCTCCACCAATGCCTTTAACCATAACACTTACTTCTTTCAAACCATAATCTTTGATTTTTTCAGCAGCAGTTCTAACAATAATACCAGCAGCATAAGGAGTAGCTTTTTTAGGACCTTTAAAACCACATTGCCCAGCACTTACGGTAATCAAAACATTTCCATTCATATCAGCAAAAGACACGATGGTGTTATTATAAGTAGCTTGGATATAAGCATTCCCTCTTCTCACCTGTCTCTTTTTGCGGCTTTTCTGAAACTTTTTTTCACTTGATTCAACAGTTTGATTTGTTGGTGCGGTTGTTTTTGCTTGATCAGTCATATTATTTCAATTAGGTTTTTTGGGCAGCTTTAGCTCTACCAGAACCCATAGTTTTACGTACATTTCCTCTAACGGTGCGACTATTGGTTTTGGTACGTTGGCCTCTTGCCGGTAAACTACGACTATGACGACTGCCTCGATAACTAGTTATTTCTTTTAAACGCTTAATATTGGATAAAACTTCTCTTTTTAAATCACCTTCAATTTTAAAATTTTTATCCAAAAAAATTTTGATATCATTTAATTGTTTTTCGGTAATGTCCTTTACTTTAATATTTTTATCAATACCTAATTCTCGTAAAATTAGGTTTGATCTCGCCTTGCCAACTCCATAAATATAAGTTAAGGCGATTTCTATTCTTTTTTTATCAGGTATATTGATACCAGCAATACGTGCCATAAATTAATATATTAATTAACCTTGTCTTTGTTTGTGACGAGGATTTTTACATATTACCCAAACGCGTCCTTCCCGACGAATAACGCGACAATCTTTACACATTTTTTTTACTGATGCTCTAACTTTCATAAATTATAATCTTCTAGTAATACGTCCTTTGGTCAAATCATAAGGACTCATTTCCAATTTAACTCTATCACCCATAACCAATCTGATTTTAAACATTCTCATTTTTCCAGAAAGATGGGCTAAGACCTCATGATCGTTGTCCAATAAAACTTTAAAACTACCTGCGGGTAGCATTTCAATTACTTCGCCCTCAATCTCAATAAAACCTTTACTATTTTGACTTACGTTTGCTTCTACTTGTTTATTTGATTGCTGGCTATTTTGTTCTACTGTGTTATTTTCTTCCATTTAAAATTAAGCAAAATAAAATTCTTAGTAAAAAATATTTACTAGAATTTTTACATTGACTTAAGGTGTTTTCTTTTATACACACTATTTAGTCCGTAGTAAATATTATAACAGAAAAGAAAAAAGTGTCAAGAAATTTATGTATTATTAAATTATTTTAAAATTTTATTTAATATTAGCCAAAATTATTAAAATAAAATCAAACCTACTTTTTCCCCATCCGGCTCACTGCCAGTCCAATCAGCAATAGCGTTTATAAGTTGGTTAGTTTTATAAAGATAATTTTCGCCATTTTTTGTACCCGGATCATTAGTAATAAAATAATCATCTTGATAACCTTTGACTACTAACATATGGTATAGCGGTCCAGGACTACGAAAATTGGGATTTGCCAATAACCTGCCAGCAGTGGGGATTATAACTGGATTTCCTTTAGATAATTCAATTTTTATTTTATCGGCATCAAGTTGACTTATTAGACGATAGTTTAACTTATAATAATCAGCAGCCAATTGAGCGGTTTCAGCTAAATTCAAATCTTTATGTTCTCCTAATACTTGCAGTTGATAATCAACCAATTCATCTATTTGATTTTTTATATAATCAGGAGTAAAACTATTTTTATTTTTTAAAAAACCGTACACCATCAGAATAGATGCCTCTTCGCAAGCTTCTTTATAAGGCATCTCCCAATTTGCTTGAGGTGCTTGCACAGCAAAAGGAACAAGTAAATTTATTTTATCTTTAAGTACTGTTTGTGGATCAGGATTGTCAGTTATTTCTGGTGGGATATTTTTATCTACCAATTGATGACTACTGGTGGCATAATTTGAATCAGATGTGATTTCCTGATAATTAAGTGGCGGGGGTAGATATATTTTTTTGTTTATCTTGATTAAATTAAATTTAAATATAAACAAAAATCCAAAAACAGCAAACAAACCGACAAATAAAATCAGTTTATTTATTTTTGTTCCCATAACTGATTAATTTTACTTTTTCTTTTTTTTAATCAGTAAAGCTCCAGCTGCCATAGTTGCAAGTAAACCTACTCCCACAGCTAACTTCTTTTTTGTAGTATCATCCAACGATTGATAGCGACGGTTGGCTGTAGTCGTAAATTCTTTAATTTCAGCTAAAACCTTATCTACCTGTTTGGTTAGATCTTGGTCTTTATTGGCAACTGGCTTTTTGGTGGTTTTTTTTACCATAGACCTTTACAAATAATAATTATTCTATTTAAATAATAGCAAACATTAACAATTTATTTAAGGAGGGAAGATGAAAGCTCTATTTGTTTATATTTCGTTTATTTATTTACTATCTAACGGTTGTACTGTTCGTTATCTATCTTTTCAAACACCCCTAACTGATACCGAAATGGCCAAATTGGTACGTCACACCATCGTAGATGTTTTGAGTGATAAAAACAGAAAATCAAGTTCCGGAGGATTTGTCAGTGATAAATCAGGTTTATTGTTTTACTACGAAGCAGATTTAGACACAATTTTTTTCGAATTCAGTGGTTTTATTAAAAGTAGTCCTACCAATCAAATAGACAGTGGTTATTTTAAAATGACAGTTTACGGAAAAAATTTTTACTTTTTTATTTTAGATAATGACTTTTCAAGTCAAAATATAAACTCTCTTTACCGTTATATTGACGAACGGGGCGACACAATAAGTGTACACTACAATAATAAACAAAGATCTTTACAAAAAAATAAATATTTTACTTTCTCAACCTACGTTTACTATCTACTTGCTCTTAAAGATTTTTACAATCAAGTAAATTTTAAAATATATTTAACAAAAACCCCCAAACTTTGGGGGTTTATTTAACTACCTATTACTGCTTTAATCCGTCTTACTCCGGACGATGAAGCTTCTTCTTTGATAATTTTAAAATGTCCAAGCTCGGACGTATTTTCCACATGGGGACCGCCACAAAGTTCACGACTAAACCAACTGTCATCTTCACCAACTGTATAAACTTTTACTTTATCACCGTACTTTTGAGTAAAAAGTCCCAACGCACCTTTTTGTTTGGCTTCGGCAACGGTCATTTCCATCCACCAAACTTTTAATTTTTTATTGATTTGTTCATTAACAATATCTTCCACTTGTTTAATTTGTTCTGTTGTCATTTTTTCAGGATGGGAAAAATCAAACCGTAGCCGATCTTTAGTTATATTTGAACCTTTTTGGGCAACGTGCTCGCCTAATACTTTCCTTAGAGCTGCGTGTAATAAATGGGTAGCCGTATGTAATCTTTTTACTTCTTCACTATGATCAGCCAGTCCTCCAGCAAATTTTTGTTCCCCTCCAGCTCGGGAAAGTTCTTGGTGAGCTTTTAATTTTTCTGAGAATGACTCCATATCAACCTCAACTCCCAAACGTTTTATTTCATCAATCGGATAACCATAGGTTGTAAAAAGTTGAAAAGCCTCTTCACCTGTTATTTTTCCGTCACTAATAAATTGCTGGACCTTTTTTTCACCTTCATTTAATACTTTATTAAATTTTTCTTCTTCAATAGAAATTTCCGAAATAATCTTTTGTTGATTTCTTGAAAGTTCTTGATAAATACCACTTAGGGTTGCAATAACCACAAGGGCAATATCTTGTAAAAAATTATTTTCAATTCCCAATTCCCTACCCTGACGAATCGAGGTTCGTAACAATCTTCTTACTACATAACCCTGATCAACATTTGCTGGCACTACGCCTTGGTCATCACCCATTATCATTACTGCAGCTCTCACGTGATCAGAAATAATTCTGACAGCCTTGTTATTACTTTTATCAACAGCTAATTTTAAAATGTAATCATAAATCGGTTTTAAAGTATCAACCTCATAAACACTTTTATATCCATTTAGTATAGCTACCGTCCGTTCTAATCCCATACCAGTATCAACATTTTTCTGCTTAGCGGGTATATATTTTCCTGTTTCGTCTTTGTAATATTGCATAAAAACGTCATTCCAAATTTCTATCCATTTGGCTTCATCATTACCGGGATTGGAATCTTCTGGCGGCAAACCTTCACCAACCCAATAAAACATCTCTGTATCAGGTCCACACGGTCCGGTTTTACCAGCTGGCCCCCACCAATTATTTTTCTTTGGTAGATAAGCAATTTTATGTTCTGAAACACCCAGTGACAACCACATGGCGGCAGATTCATCATCACGTGGGGCATCCTCATCACCTGCAAAAACTGATACGGCTAACTTGTCTTTATCCAGACCTAGCCACTTAGGAGAAGTTAAAAACTCCCAAGAATATTCAATAGCTTCCTTTTTAAAATAGCCGCCCAATGACCAATTACCTAACATTTCAAAAAAAGTTAGATGAGTATTATCACCGACTTCATCAATATCACCAGTTCTGATACATTTTTGGTAATTTACCAGCCTATTGCCGGCTGGGTGTTTTTCACCCATTAAATAAGGCACCAACGGATGCATCCCAGCAGTAGTAAAAAGCACAGTTGGGTCATTTTCTGGCAACAAAGACGCGCCATCAATAACAGCGTGATTTTTACTCACAAAAAAATCTAAATATTTTTGCCTTAATTCTTTAGTAGTTATCATATAGTACTTGTGATTATAAAGATAAATTTATTGCTTGGCAAATTCTACTGAATAATCCCTCCGCCCAAACAAACCTCGCCTTGGTAAAATACTACGCTTTGTCCACTAGTTACAGCACGTTGTGGTTGTTTAAAATCAACTATCAATTTATCCTTTTTATTATTTGCATGATCAATTTCTGCCTCTTGATCAACCTGACGATATCTGATTTTAGCTTTAATATTTAATGGTAATTTTGGTTGGGGTATTAACCAATTTATTTTTTCAGCAATTAATGATTGTTTATAAAGTTTGGGATGATGAGCGCCTTTAACCACATAAAGAATATTTTTTTTCATATCTTTATCTACCACATACAAAGGTAGCCCAGTACCACCAATTTTAATTCCCCGGCGTTGGCCAACAGTGTACCAGGCTAATCCTTCATGACGACCAATTACTTTTTGATTATCAGCATCAATTATATCTCCGGCCGTTGGCTTGATATATTGAGATAAAAATTTACGTAAATCAACTTCACCAATAAAACAAATTCCTTGGGAATCCTTTTTATCTTTGGTGGGCAGTTTCATTTTTTTGGCCATGGCTCTAACTTCTGATTTTAAATATTCACCTATGGGAAATAAAACTTTTTTTAAAACTTTAGGATTAATGCCATACAAAAAATAAGATTGATCCTTATTTTGATCTTTACCTTTTAGTAATTGTTGATAATGTGTATTTGTTGTTTCTGGGATTTTTGAATTTGGAATTGCTCGTGTGCGAGCATAGTGTCCGGTGGCGATATAATCTGCTCCCAACTCAAGTGCTTGGTCAAAAAAAAGTTTAAACTTTATTTCTGAGTTGCACAAAATATCAGGATTGGGTGTGCGACCGGCTTGGTATTCAGAAAAAAAATAATCAATTACTCTGCGTTTATACTGCTGTTCAAAATTAAAAACTTCCAGTGGTATAGATAATTTTTTTGCTACCGCTTGGGCATCAGCTAAATCTTGCTGCCAAGGACAATCATCAATAACTGCAAAATTATCAGACCAATTTTTCATAAACACGCCAATTACTTGGTAACCCTGTTTTTTTAGTAGTGCCGCAGCTACCGATGAATCAACCCCCCCTGACATACCTACTACAACTTTTTCTGTCCTTTTTATCATGATTAAAACTACTTAAGTAAATATACAAAAATAAACAAAACTAATCCTAAAAACAATCTGTACCAGACAAATATTTTTAAATTTTTAGTAGCTAATATTTTTAGTAACCAAGCTATCGCCAAAAAACCAGTGATAAAACTGGCTAAAAAACCGACAATTAAATTGGTTATTACTATATCTTCTGGCTGATTAATTAAAGTAATTAAATTTAAAAAACCAGCGGCAGCAATCAAAGGAATACTCATAATAAAACTAAAACGAGCTGCGACTTGTCGAGATAAAGATTGAAATAAACCTGCGGTTATGGTGATACCGCTACGTGAAGTACCGGGTAATAAACTTAAGACTTGAGCTAAGCCAATAATTAAACCTTGTTTCCAAGATATTTTTTTTAAATCATTTAAGCTAACTTTTTGTTTCTCAATATAATTATCTGCCCACCACATTACCAGTGCCCAAAATATTAAATTAAATAAAACCAAACCTGGTAATCTTAAATCTTCACTAATTATATCTTTTAACAAATAACCAACCAAACCAGCCGGAACTATGCTAATTAATATAATGCCAATAAACCGCTTATTAATCTGATCTTGCCGATCAAATAAAGCTTTTATCAATAAATAAATATCTTGACGAAAATAAATTATTACTGCCAACAAAGTACCCAGGTGTAAAAAAGCATCAAAAGTCAAACCGAAATCAGGTAGTTTAGTAAATTTTTCCAACAACAATAAATGTCCAGATGAAGAGATAGGTAAAAATTCTGTTAAACCCTGAACAATACCTAAAATTGCTGTTTGCCACCACATATATTAAAATTTTTAATTTTGTAATTTTTAATTTTTAAAAAATAAACTCACCATACGATTGATAGATAAATTTAAATAGTCAAATTTTATTTAATTTCAACAATTACGTTTTTTTCTAAAGCTTTGAGCGCTAGCTTGATACGATCTTGACTCTGAGCATAAAGAGTAAAAAGTTTATCTTTCACTCTTACTTTGTCAAGATAATGAACATGCATATGAATACCGGCAATCTTATCACCTGGTGCTCCTAGATTTACACAAATTTCATTGATGGCACGGTTGTTTATAAAATTAATCTGACCGCTCTTCTTAGCATGAATTTCATAATTTAAAGCGCCCAAAGCTACCTCATCGGAATCAATATCTGCCTTACCTCCTTGAGCCGATATTATCTTTTTCATCTGTTTATCTGCCTCGCCACTAATTAATTGACGTTGAGCTATGGCAGCACCTTGACCAACCTTACAGTAACCAGCTAATTCCAATAAATAACCTGACAATCTAATAGCCTTTTTTTCCAAATCAATCGGTCGCAATTCTTTTTGTTGCAAAACTCGCAATACATCCCTAGCCTCAAGAGCTGGACCTATACCTCTACCCACTGGTTCAAAAGATGGCGTCCTAATAACCTTAACCTTCATACCAAATTTTTTTCCTAAAAACATAAATTTTTTTTCAATCTCATCTGCAAATTTTTTTTGCGGAATTTTTGTAGTGGGACCAATCGGTAAATCAAGTACCAAATAATCAACACCCATGGCTACCTTTTTAGCCATAATAGAAACAATCATTTTATCATATGGTTCGATTCCTAATGGCCTGGTAAGACGGACAATTTTATCATCAGCAGGCGCTAAATTGACCCCTCCACCCCATACCATACAAGCATTAACTTTTTTTACAATTTTCTTAATCTCCGACATGGTAAAGGTTACTGGTGCTAAAACTTCCATGGTATCCGCTGTACCAGAAGGTGAAGTAATTGCCCGACTAGATGTTTTGGGTATATATAATCCCAATGAAGAAACTATTGGCACAACTACCATAGTAGTTCGATTTCCCGGTAACCCTCCAACTGAGTGTTTATCAACTGCCGGTACATTTAAATTGAGCATTTCGCCAGTCTCAGCTACTGCTTTGGAAGTGTAATAAAGTTCGTTTAAAGTATAATCACGCAAATAGCTAGAAGCTACATAGTAAGTCGTCTCGATTTCAGATAAACGATCATCAACTATGTCCTTGATAATTGAGTAAATTTCTTCATAGTTCAATTTTTTGCCAAATAACTTTTTTCTAATGGCTTGAATTGACGGTGGTCGGGAAACAATTTCCACCTCAACTATATCACCATTGGCTGGTACATCTTTTTTATTCCATAACTCTTTAAACAAACCCAACTCCCCTGGTTTAACTTTACTGGTAGTTGTTCTGACTTCAGCAATTCTTTTGGTACGCTTATCCCAAGTCAACTGAATTCTATCACCGGCTATTACCCCATAAAATTCGGCTTCTTGATCGTTTATGACTACCACCGGTTCATTTCCCGTGGAAAAATCCAATTTTTTTGATTTTAAGAAAAAGGACATTTTTATTAATTATTAATTTTTTACATTAGACCAATACTCAAGAGCTGTTTTTAACTCTGGTCTATTTTTGGCATAGGTATGTAAATTTGCTCCCAGAGAAGCTGCTTCAACCGCGTCACGAGCAGCAACAGCACCAGCAAAAGAACCGTTGGGATGACCATGAATACCACCACCGAAATTAATAATTAAATTACGACCCAAAATTTTTATCAGTTCCGCGGCCAAGCCGGGATGTAGCCCGCCTGAGGCAATTGGCATTACTGGTTTTAATTTTGACCAATTCTCTCTTAAATAATCAATTTCTCCGCCATCCTCTCGCAAAAAATCATTCAAAGAATCAACCTCATGAGCCGTGCCTTCCATTTTACCAACCACTGTACCGGTATGTAATTGATCAATACCGGCAAGTCTGGATAACTTTGCCAGCACCAACATACTCATCCCGTGACTAGGATCTTTGGTAAACATACTATGTCCCGCCCGGTGACCATGTAAGATTAGGCCTAAATTTTGTTTTCTGATGGTTTGAATAGCTGACCAACCCATAGCGACAATATCAACCATAACCACTCGTCCTCCTCTTTTTTTTACATAACGAGCTCTTTGTAGCGCAACATCATAAGGAGCGGTTATATTGAAAACAAAAACTTTTTTTTCGCCAGTTTCTTTTTCAACCTTTTTTCTAGTAGCTATTAATTGATCAACGCGATCATTAAAATTATTGAAAACCAGTGAAGTTAAATTTTCATCATCTTTAATTACATCTACCCCACCCCGCCAGGTTTCATAAGCAACCGCAGCGGTTTCAGTTACATCCAAACCAACTTTGGGCTTGATTATACTGCCAACTAAGGCTCTTTGTTTAACATTCATTATTTTTCTGATACCGGCTATGCCATGATAAGGACCTAAGCAAGCATTAATATATTTTTTGGGAAACTCAATATCTTCCAAACGTAAACGGTCGACTATTTTCATGCTAAATATATTACCACCTAAAAAGGACAATAACTGGGGTAGATTACCAATTTCAGACAATGCTAAAGGATAAGCAATTTTTATAAAACCACGATTTTTATCAACTACATAGACATGAGGTGTTAATTTTGTTTTAGTAGCAACCGAGAGAGTTTCCAAATGAGTCCAAGTACCTATTGATGATTCACCAGCTATGGCCTCGGCAACCGTTTCAAATGTTTGCCCCGGAGTAGGTTTAACATGATAAGTAACTAAAAATTCTTTGTCTAAATTGGGTTTGTATTTTTGATCTATAAAACCCTGATATGAAGTGGTAAATTTTTTCATATAATTTCTATTAATTTTTTTAATTCATTGATTATAAAATCGGCACTAGTGGGTTTAAGGTCGATCTTATCTCGATTGAACCAACAAGTCCTAAAACCCAAACGTTTAGCCATTCTAATATTATCAATATTATCATCAATAAACAAAGTTTTACCTACTGGTAAAGTATATTTTTTAACTAAATAGTTAAAAATTTTTGGATCGGGCTTACGTTTACCAACTTGCCAAGAAAAAACAGTACCAGAAAAATACTTATCAAACTTAAACTTTTTATTTAAATATTCTGACCATTCCTGAGGAATATTGGATAAAATATACAATTTTTTACTTTGCTTTTTTAACTGCTCAATAACTTGATAAAAATCTTTATCCAAACGATGTCGTTCATAAAATTTATTTTCCAAAGAACTATCAAAATTTCCCAGTAGTGACCAAAAGTTGGCTCGTTTTAGTTTATTTTCTGCATAATAGTGATAGATACGACGACTAAAACGATGACTTTTGTGTTTAGGAAATATCGGAAATAATATATCCCTAATATTGTGGCCAGCAGTTATGATTACCCCATAAATATCAAAGACTACATACTGGATATCATCTTTTATTTTAGCCATGGGTAATGTTTGTTTACCAAAGATTTGACTTGCTTAGGTTTGACAGTACCTACCTCAGTAATTAAACCAGTAATAAACTGGGCCGGTACATAATCAAAAGCAAAATTAAGAATATTTAAATTGGCAGGTTTATTTGGCCATAGTTCACGATCAGATCTTTGTTCGATTTTTACTTGATTTTTAAAATCAAATTTCAAGAGACTAGTCGCTACGTAAAAAGGTATTTTATTCAAAAAAGCACTGGCAGCAATATCATAAGTACCAATTTTATTGATAATACTGCCATTAGTTTTGATTGCATCAGCTCCGACCACTATTGCCTCCATCATTAAATCCCGACCTGAGAATGATGAAATCAAAAAACCACTTGCACTATCAGCTATTTGAGTTACCTTGATACCGGCCTGATGTAACTCTTTCGCAGTCACTCTACCTTGAAAAAGTGGCCTGGTCTCATCTGCAAACACATGGATTTTTTTGTTGGTGTGGTGGAGCGACTTGATTATTTTTACCACTGTAGAAGAATGGCAATGAGTTAATATATTTTTATAGGGACGCAATGTTTTTACGCCATACCTTATAATTTTAAGATCGTTTTTTAAAATATAATTTTGGTAATCTTGTAACCACTTTTTTAAACTACTTTTAAATTTTTTATTATCCTTTGGTTGATTAAAATTTTTTATATTCTTATTCAAAAAATAGTACAAATTCTGAGCATACGGTTCGGTTGGTCGAGCAGTAACCAATAACCAAGTTTCAGCTAAAATAAATTTTTTTAGTACTAAAAAATTTTCAAAAGATACTTCTTTTATCAATTTATCCAAAGTGGTGATTATAGCTAAGACTACATTGGTAGCTCCTTGGATTTTTAAATTTTTTATATCGGCTATGGTCTGTTTAGTAAGTTGGTGCATAATTTAAAATTTTATTTTTTGACCTGGTTGTAAAGTCTGTTTATTAGTTTGGGGTTTAATCTTATCAGCTGCTACTTTAAAATCAGTAGAGTTATCTTTTGTTTTTTTTGGATTTACTACTTTTTCACTTATTTGTAGTTTACCCAATGCTTCAGCCAAGGAAATTTCTGCTGGAGTGTCTTTAATAACTTCCTCAATGATTATTTCTTTGTTGGGTTTATTTTTTACTGGCGTAAAAGCAGCTTTAACTAACTGAGAGTTTTTTATATCACCTTCTTTATAAGGTTGATTGTTTTTCGGTAAGGAAATTTTTTGTTGTTTATACAACTTTAAACAGTCAGGACAAAAAACCGGTCTAATACCATCTGGTTTGAATTTTAGATTAATTGGTTTTTGACAATTACTACAAATGGCCGGATAAGTTTGAATAGATGTAGTGTCCACAGTTTTAACTAATTTCTTTTTAGGTTCACGTTCTTTCTCTATAGGTACTTTTTTTTCAACAGGTTCTTCTTCATCACCAAATCCTGCCCAACGAGCAATTTTATCTTCAATAATTTCTCGTTTGGTGGCGTATCTTTCTCTGGTAACTTTAATAATTTTATCTTCATTCATTTGGTCTTTAGGCAACGGGGGTAAAGTAGTTGCCGAAAATGGAGTGGAAGCAATACCATCAATCATCAGTTTCAAATAAACATCGTATTTAGCTAAATTTACTAAATCAGTTTCATCAAAAGTAGGAGTAAATTCTTTGGCCAAAAATTCAGCATCATCTGCGCCGACGCGAAAAGTCACTAAAGTACCGACATTACCAAATACAGCATCCCTTACTCGAGTTGAATCACTGGTCACCAGCTGAGCAATATATTGGTGGGCGATTATTAAATTTAATCTATATTTTCTCGCTTCTGATAAAATATCAGCAAATGAATTAGTAACAAAATTTTGAAATTCATCTACATAAAGATAAAAATCTTTACGTTGATTCTCAGGAATATCAACTCTGGCCATGGCTGCCATTTGAATTTTTGTTATCATCATCGCGCCCAATAATGCCGAGGCATCTTCACCAATTCTACCTTTAGATAAATTTAACAATAAAATCTTTTTATTATCCATAATTTCACGTAAATCAATAGTTGATTTTACTTGTCCAACAATATTTCTTATTAAAGATAGAGATAAAAATTGTCCAACTTTATTTTGGATTGGCGAAATAGCCTCAACCTGGAACTGTTGGTTGTATTTGGGATACTCTTGAGTCCAAAAACTTTTCACCACCGGATCTTTAATTTTCATTACAACTTTTTTACGATAATCTTTATCTACCAAAATTCTTGTCACTCCCAACAAAGTAGCTCCCGGATAATCAAGTAATGCCAAAATGGCATTGCGTAATAGGTATTCCAAACGTGGCCCCCAAGAATCAGCCCATAATTTTTTGAAAATACCAATCAAACCTGAGGCCACTAAATTTTTCTGATGTGGCTCATCAATTGATTCTAAAATATTGAAAGCCAAGGGATAATCAACATCAGCTGGATTAAAATAAACTACATCATTTATCCGCTGGGCTGGTATAGCGTTTAATAAATCTTCAACCAATTCTCCATGTGGATCAACTACTGCCAGACCGTTACCGTTGTTAATGTCTTGAATGGCCATGTTTTTTAACATCTCTGATTTGCCCATACCAGTTTTCCCAATCACATACATATGACGCCTGCGATCGTCACGCTTAATACCAAACTCTCGTGTTTGGTTACGAAAATTTGTTTTTCCAAAATAGGTTACTTCGGGATTAAATTTCATAAATTAAAATGGCAAGTTAGTTGGTGGTTGACCTTTGCTGACTTGCTCATCAACGGGCAAAGAAACTTCTTCCTGAGAAGAAATTTTATGATCAGCTCCAGTTACGACTTGTACTTCTACAATATCATTCATAGCAGAATCATTTTTAATCGGTTCTGCATTTTTTTTCTCAGTCTTCTCAGCTGGTAAAACTACTGTGACTTCATCTGCTTCTACTGCAGAAAAATCAACTGGCAAAGCAGCGGGGGGCTCGGAACGTTTACTTTCTACCTTTTTCACTAAGGGTGCTTTTACGGTCATAGCGGGAAAATGATAAACCGTAGCTAATTCCTCAATATTCAATACAAAAGGATTGTTGCCAAATTTACTATCACCAATTCTCTGTTTATAAGCTTTGATTATCTTAGTTTGTTTTTTGGCGATTCTTTTTTCAACACGCCAATAATCTGCGGTAGTAGTGGTAGTTTTCACTTTGGTAAAATAATTCATATTTAGAGTATTGAACTGATTTAAACCACCCATAATTGGTGCTACGCCTCGGTTTTTATCAAATAATTCACGTCGTGACAAATAAACAAACCGTCCCTTGGCTAAAAAACCTATTTTTGACATCTTTTCTTCAATGCCTTGCAGAACATCTCTTTGTCCACTGGTTAAATACAACATTTTATTGGGTGCATCCTCACGCTTTGCCTGATTATCAGCGGTACCTTCAGCATTTACAACCAAGGTATCACCTAAAAATTTCATAAAAGATAAAAACGGATAAGTCATATAATAGCCAATATCTTTTTTTTCTGGGGCTTTTTCGCCGATTATTTTTTTTACCTCTTTTTCACATTGTAATTTCCAACTATCTCCAGTGGGGGTAATAACCCATTGTAAACAGGCGTATTCACCCCGTCTCAAGTGTGACATTACTTCCAACAACGAAGCTAAAGGATCTTTTATTTCTTGTGATAATGTATGTTCAAATCTGGGATAGGTTCTAATCGGATAAGGATTTTTATTGCCCAATTTTAGATCTGTCCCCCATAAATCATAAGTATCGTTGGGAAAATCATCTGGAAAATTTTTCACATAATCAGGAATTTCCATAATCTCTGCATCAGGATATTGTGCAAAAAAAGCTGCTTCCACTACATCACGATATTTTTCCGGAGAATGAATTATATACTGGATATAGCCTTCCAGACTGACCAATTCCAAACTAAATGATAACTGGTGATTGCCTAACCAATACCTTTCGTATAAATTTGGTCCGCTTAATGTACCAGCTAGAGTGGCAAAAACTTGCTCAACCGCCTTGGGTGACTGTTCGTTGTTTTTGGGAATGTCAATTGCCAACAAGATAAACTTAGTTGCTTGTAAATATTTGGCTTTTCTGGCTGGTAACCAAAAAAATTGAATAAAGAATTTAAAAATAAAATACAAAAAAAATAGAGCCAAGATACTCAGCACCACTAATACCATCCAGTAAATCATTTTGGGATTTAAATTTAAAAATGATAGGTCAATCACCATAGTTATTGATCCTGTGCTAATTTATAAGTGCCATCATGATTTTTGGTAAATCTTTTTTTATTCATTAAAGCCAAAACAATAGTACTATCTTTGACCAATCTTTTCTTTAAAACTTCTGCAATTATTTCATTTTTATTAAGGGGTTGGTCAGATTGTTTAATTATATCTTCGATCACATCTGCTACTACACCAGGTTTATAACCCCATTCCTTAAGAGCATAAATTCCCCTGCCGATTAGTACGTAACGGTTATGGTCTAAAATTAGTTCATTGTGAATTGTTGCTGCGTGAGCTTTTTTACCATCAAAGTTGGCTTCATTTATTTTTTTGGCAATCTCTCTAAAGTGTAAAGGATGCTCATTGTGTTTCAAAACTAAATATATTTTATCATTCATTCTCCGGGGGGTGATCAAATTCCAATGTTTAAGTCCCCAATCATTGAAAGGATTCACTTTTAACTTTTTAGACAATCTGATAAAAGATAAAAATATTTCTTCACTTAAATCTAGAGGCCACTGTTTAATATCAACACCATTTTTAAAAGCCAACCAAAGTTCGTGAGCAGAAAATAATTTATCAGCTTTTTTGACAATTTCTTCGGTTTGACTGATTATATTTTCCAATATTTCTAAATTAAAACCAGGCAACTGCCAGCCAGCTTTAATATTTTTAGTATCTTTAACTTGTAAAAACTGGTCTTTTATTAACTCCAGGAAAAAAACTACAAAATTAGTTTCGATTTTTTCTAAAATTGAACCTTTAACTAAGTCAATTAACTCACTATTTTCAATAACTCCGCCACTATCTTTAATAATTTGTTCTACTACTGACAAAGATTGATTTAGGTCATTGTTAGCCTTTAAATTTTTTTTCATCAGTTTAATTGTAGAAACTTCAATCTGTCTGACCCTTTCTCTGGTGATATTATAAATTTTACCTATGTCTTCCAAGGTATATTTATCAGAATTCTCCTGGAGACCATGACGTAAATAAATAACATTTTTTTCTCGATCAGGTAAACCAGCAGCTAATTTTTCCACAATTAACTTGGGGTTAAACACCTCTTTTTCCTCCTTAATTTGAGTGGCAATGACTTTTTCTAAAATTGATTCATTATCTGGCATACTTTAAACTTTTATCTACTTATTATAAGTATACCAAATTTTTGCTATTCTGTCAAATATGTGTAACTATATAAACTTTTTATAAGCTAATTATAATTATGACCAAAAAACGAGTTTTATTGATTACTGATTAGACTTAATATCCGAAATAATAGCTAAGGGGTGTTTAGTTAAATCAAAATTTTCATAAATTTTAAAAATTTTACCTTGGGGGTCAATCACGTAGGTTCGCCTAACAATAGATGGTACTTTTTTACCAAATAAATTTTTAACTTTATGAACCTGATATTTTTTTATTACTTCCCTACTGACATCTGACAATAAAATAAAAGGTAAGGAAAATTTATTGATAAACTTTTCATGGGAATTACTATTATCAGCGCTAATTCCAAATAAATTTATTTTATTTTTTTTATATAAAGAAAAGTTGTCTCGAAATGCACAAGCTTCAATAGTACAGCCAGGTGTATTGTCTTTGGGATAAAAATACAATACCACCCACTGACCATGGTAGTCACTTAGTAAATATTTTCTGCCTTGATAGTCAGTTAAAGTAAAATTTGGTGCTAATTTTCCGATTGTTAAATTCATTTATTTCCAACTTATTAAAATTGCCCCCACAGCCATCAACAGACTGCCAAAAATACTTTTCCAACTAAAACCTTCGCTTAGAAAAATCCCGGCCAATAAAACAACAAATACTATACTTAGTCGATCAATAGCAGCCACTTTAGTGGCAGCCCCAGTTTTAAGAGCATAAAAATAAAACAACCAAGATAAAGCACCGGCAATACCAGCTAACACAATTAACCACCAATCTCGGTTTTGTATATTCTGCCAATCGAAATTACGCCATTTACCCAATAACCAACTGACCACCAATAAAAATGTTGCCATAACAAATGAACGGATAGTTGTAGCTAAAGTTGAGTCAATATTTTTTAAACCGATTTTACCAAAGATAGCTACTAGAGCAGCGCTTATTGCTGCCAGTAAGGCAAATAGTATCCACATATTTAATGATTGATTCTTTTTTTAAAATCTTCGACCATCGGTACCTGTTCGGCTTCATGATCAAAGTGTTGAGCAATTTTAAGAGCTGCCCAATCGGCCAACAACAAACAAGAAAAAACTTTGTCAGTTATATTTGATCCTGAGATAGATATGTTTTTAACCGGCAAGCCTTTTTCATGATAGATTTGAAATAACACTTCCATCCGACGACGAATTCTGGGATGGTCATTGTCATCCACCAAAAACAAAAAATAAAAACGATCGGCCAAATAAATGCTACGATTATTCAAATCAAAGCCGGTCATTTCATTGTGATTTAACTCTGGTACTACATTGTTGAAAGCGGGTATTTTACCGGTTTCATTGAATTTAATTTTCCAATTATAACCCAAACTAAAATTTGTTTGACTACTGATTATCACCGGTACAAAACCGACAATTTCATCAGCTAAATCAAACCCTTGTATTTTTAGATCGGTCATTTTTTTCTCCAATATTTGCGCTGTCTGTTTGGCTTGTTCAATTAAATGATGGTTACCCACGATGGTTAAAAGAGCTAAAAAACTATAACCTAAAGCGCTTCTGGGTTGAATACCGGTTGCTGGTAACTGAATATAAGGCACTTGATCTTTTTTAGCTAATTCCAATAATACTCCACCAACTGCTATGACTACACTTGGTAAATTAAGTTTTTTGGCTTGATGATAAGCATCGATTGTTTCTTCGGTATTACCGCTATAAGAGCTAAAAATAAATAAACTACTTTTTATGTCGGTTGGTGATAAATTTGGTAAACCATAATCACTATGAATCAATAGATCAGTGGTCGGATCTATAGTTTTTAATAAATCAGCAGCCAAATGTGAACCACCCATACCACAAACTATAAATTTTTTTAAACTTGAAAAGTTTGCTGGGGATGAATATTTTGGCTGAAAAGAAAATTGCTGAGGAAAATTTTTTATTGCTTCTTCCAT
Source organism: uncultured Gammaproteobacteria bacterium (assembly GCA_964493305.1). GTDB lineage: Bacteria > Patescibacteriota > Patescibacteriia > S139-126 > S139-126 > DYGA01. The sequence goes on along the minus strand of CAZBLW010000001.1, from coordinate 420,007 downwards.
CATAAATTGTTTTTTGATAGATTAATTAAATTCACCCAGGATTCATAAGGAATTACTCCTTCGATTTTTTCTCCGTTAATAAAAAAGGTTGGTGTAGCTCTAACGCCAACATCATAGCCGTCACTTAAATCTTGACTAACTTCGTTGCTATATTTATTTTCCTCTAAACAAGTAGTAAATTTGGTTAAATCAAGATTTAACCTTTGTCCGTAAACCAATAAGTAACCCAAATCGAGTTTAGCTTGATTTTGAAACAATAAATCATGATATTCCCAAAACTTACCTTGATCATAGGCACACTGAGCAGCTTCAGCCGCCAATCTCGCCTGGGGATGTATATCATCAATGGGAAAATCACGATAAATAAAATAAATATCGTCAGGAAAATTTTTTACTAACTCACGCACGATACTGTGTGCTTGGGCACAATACGGACACTGAAAATCAGAAAATTCTACCACTTGTAAAGCAGCTGATTTATTACCTAAACTGGGATCAGTGGTACTATAAATTTTTGTGCTATACATTGAAATAGTAGTATCATTTGCAGAATTATCACTACGAGAATTTAAATAAGCCAATAAAATTGACACTGCCACCCAAATCAAAACTACTATTACCACAAACAAAGTAATCCAAAACCGCCAATACTGATAAAACTTTCTTTTACTGTTTGGTTTAACAGGTGTTAAATTATTTTTATCAATCTGATTGTCACTTACCATAGTGCTATTATAGCAAAAAACTCTAAATATTACTAAAAATATGTTACAACAAAAAACCCCAGCTCAAGTCTGGGGTTTTAGTAAATTTAATTTTGCAATAAGGGATCAATAACAGACTTTATGTTGGCTATCGGCAGAGCTCCGCTAATTGGTACCTTTTGTCCATCACGAGTTAAAGCTACTGAATATGGCGTCCCCTGTCCTCCACTACTAATTGCATCCTGATACTGACTTTGTACTTTATCTTTATATGTTCCTTTAGTTAAACAATCATTGAAATTAGCTTCATTTACTCCCACGGCTTTAGCAAAACCAGGTAAATCATCAACACTCTCTTCATATAATCTATCTAAGAATGTCCAAAAGGCGTCTTCGCCACCCAAAGCTGCTACGCATTCAGAAGCCTCAGCTTTTTTTCTGGCATCAGGATGTAAAGAATCCAGCGGAAAGTGTCGGTATACCCAAGCCACTTGTCCTTGATAATCTGCCAGAACTTGTTGCATAGTCGGATGAAATCTTTGACAGAACGGACAATCAATATCAGAAAATTCTACTATCACCACTTTGGCTGTTTCAATATCCCCTCTAATATGATCATCACTGGTCACTGGAGCCATATTTATTTGTCCTACCGTGCCGGTAGCATCAGCAGCGCTGGGAGCATTGTTGCTGGGCTGATTAAAATCAGCTAAAGCTTTATCATTACTCTTGGCGGTTTCCGTAGTTCCACCAGTTAATAACAACCACCAAAAACCAATACTAAAAATTATTAGTAAGGTAGCAATAATACCAAAAACAAAAGACTTTCCTGGACCCAAATACTCAAACAAACCCGGTTTTTTATCCATATATTTTTTATTTTATTAATTATAAAAACTAAAATAAGAATAGCAAAAAATTTACTCCGGCACAACTGTAGATGTCGAAGTAGCAATAAGTGTTGATGGTATCAGTTTACCCGCTTCCACCACAGGCACTATTACTATTTTCAAAATCACAGAACGATTGAAATTATCGGACAAGAAATTGGTAAGTTCGGTAACTTGTAATTTATTGATGGTTTGTTCACTGCGTACTGTAACTGTTACCTGTAATATTTTATCAATTTCTTTAATGTCCAGTTCAGAAATTTTGCTGGCTGGCAATTCAGTTTCTAAAACTTGTCTCACAATTTTTAACCTTTTTTCCTGCACAATTGTCCGCGTAGTAATAAAATACAACGGAATCAATACAACTAAAAAAAGTAAAGCAAACCAACGAATATTAGAACGTCTTACCTCTTTACCTTCACTTGTTGACGGACCCCTAAATTTAGCCAATAAAAATAATACTCCAGCTGCAAAAATAATCGCCACCAAGTTGGATAAAAACAACAATAAACTGCCGCCAGCAGCAGCGACATTATTTTGTGAAACCGCTAAACCAGTAACAGCAAGGGGCGGAACTAATGCCGCAGCTACTACAACCCCAGCCATAGCGTTGCCTAATTTGGGATAAGAAATAACAAAAGCCCCCACAAAACCTGAAGCTAGGGCAATAAATAATTCGTATAAAGTGGGGTGTGTTCGAGAAATAATTTCCTTTCCATTATTGATATGTGGTAAGAAAAAACCAATTGCTAAAGCCACTAAAAATATTATCAATACGGCTTTTATAAAAGTAAAAAGAGAGTTTTCAAAAATTTTACCTCTTCCCATTAATATGGACAAAGACATTAAAAAAATCGGCCAAACTAATGGCGCGATCAACATGCCGCCAATAACTACGGCGGCTGAATCAATAATTAATCCCAGGGTTATAATAACTGCCGAAAAAAAACTTAAAGTATAAAAATCAAAATCACCTTTGGCGTTTTCCTTAATTTGTTCATAGACTTTAGTTTGTCTATCAGCTGGGATTCTAAATGCTGACCAAGAAATTAATTCACTAATAAATTTTGGTAACGGCATGTCATTATTATACACATTTTTTCCCCAAGGACAAATTGACAAAACAAATTTCTGATAATATAGTTAAATCCTATCAAACAGGAGGGTCTGATGATAGATCAACTAAAAGTTATATTTAACCGTATTTGTTCTTTTTTAATCCCCTTCTGTTTTGGTACAACCAATGAGTGTACAAAAATTTGTACACAAACTAAGCAATGCGTTGAATCCCTTAATCGCTATGACCTTACCATAGAACCTGGCTAGCAAAAGCTAATGATTTAACGAATTGAAATTGTACCAAACAAACAGCGACTCATTATGAGTCGCTTTTTTATAGATTAATTTTTTTAGTTTGCAGATAATCTCTGACTGACTTTCCTTGTTCAATAATTACCTCAAAATAATCAATTAATTTTTCATATTCGGATTTAATATCTTTATCAACAGCATAATCACCAAAATTTTGGTAATCTAAACGTTTTTCTATTGCCTGACTTTTTAAGTTCTCTAACCCAGATAAAATAGTAATCAATTTTAAATCTAAATCATCTAAATAAACTATTAATTCTTCAGTTGATAAAGAATTTTCTAAATATTCGACATATCTTTGTGCGTAACCAGAAGAAGTCAATACCGAATTGACCAACTCATCTGTTAACAAATCGGCAATACCAGAATCTTCATAAATTTTTTTATCCAAATCATTGAGTGACTTTTCGCGACTAGAACTTTTAAAATATGACAACTCATTTTTTATCTCTTCATCGACACTGATTTTACGCTTATTTATTTTACCCTGTTTATTTACTTCATAAGAACCCAGGCCAACGGGTTTAGGTTTTAAAAATTTATCGATATTTTCTCGCTGCGACATTGATTTTTATCTACTTTTTTATATTATTAATATAATAGATTTTGCCGGTATCGTCTAACGGTTAGGACGCCAGGTTCTCATCCTGGTAATCGGGGTTCGATTCCCCGTACCGGTACCATTTAAACGTTGGTCTAGTGCGAACGTTTTTTTAATTTACCCAGGGTTTATCTTGTCTGACCAACAATTGTTTAGCATTTTCTGGATAGGCCATTACCGCCTTTACCACTTGCTCCATTCTAGCGCCTTGCGATCCTTTAACCAATATTAAATCATCGGTTTTCATCAATCTTTGTAAAAAGTCAATCGCCTTGGCGTTATCAGAAAAATAATATATCCTTTCTTCTCCCATACCAGCTTCTTTTGCTCCATAACCAATATCTCTTGATCTTTCACCGACGCACAATAAAAAATCAATATTTATTTCTGCAGCTTTATGACCAACTTCGCGGTGACCTTGTTCGGTGTAATTTCCCAATTCTAACATGTCACCAAAAACTGCCAGTTTTCTGCTAGTTGGTTTAGTGGGAATCTCATCAAGCACCGCCAAAGCTGCTTTGGCTGCCGCTGGTGATGAATTGTAAGTATCGTCAATAATTATTGAATTTTTTACTCCAATAATTAGATTCATCCTACCCTTTGGTGATTGAAAGCGTTGCAAAGCATCGGCAATATCAACTAAGTTACAATCTAAAGCAAGTCCAACAGCAGCAGCTGACAGAGCAGCATAAACTTGGTGTCTTCCTAATACACCAGGTAAAAAAATCGGGATACTATTGCCACCATAGACCAATTTAAATGATAAGCCTTTCATTTCTTGTTCAGAATTTTCTGTACCAGTAGATAATTTTATTTCCACTGCTTGCACTGAGTTGTCAGTCTGTAATCCAAAAGTAAAAACTTTGGCTTTGGTTTTTTGACTAACTTGTTTTACCAGCCAATCATCTCCATTTAAAATAGCCGCACCATTTTTCTTCACGCGTTCAATAAGAATTTGTTTCTCTTTTAAAATATTTTCAATTTTTTTAAAAAATTCTAAATGAACAGGGGCAATAGCCGTCAAAACACCTACATCAATTGGTACAAATGAAGTTAAATAATAAATATCTCCCGGATGATCAGCTCCCATTTCCAAAACTAAAACTTCTGGATAACTGTGTTTAAATAACAACAAACTAAATGATTTCCAAAACACTTTTAACCAGGCAATAATGTTTTTGCCTGGACTGGTAAAACCGATAATAGTCAAAGGAACACCAATTTCATTATTGAAATTTCCTTGACTTCTGCGGACAGTATACTTTTTTTGTAAAACGGAATAAATTGCTTCTTTAGTTGAAGTTTTACCAACCGAACCAGTAATCCCCACTACCAAGGGTTGATATTTTTTTAATATCAACTTAGCAATTACTTTCAATAACCAAATTATTGTTTTTTTCATAGCTATCTTAATTTTAAACCTAATAAAAATAAATACAATTAGCGACTGGGCGGTATTTGATAATACTGCAAAATAAATTTTGCGATATCACCAAACAGAGGTGCGGCTGATGATTCGGCAAAACGAGTTCCCGGATTATCTAGTTTAGTTATCATAACAAATTGAGGATCGTCTATGGGACCAAAGCCAATAAAGGAATGGATTGTTTCGTCAGAGTAACCTCCTTGTGGTGAGGGCACTTGGGCGGTTCCTGTTTTTCCAGCTAAATAATAACCAGGCACGCCAGCCCGCCAACCATGACCATCTTCAATCACTGAAACTAACATTCCGGAAAGTAAAACCGATACTTCTGGAGACACGACTTGCCTTATCACTTTTTTTTCATTTTTTTCAATTGTTCCGTCTGATTTTCTAATTTCTGCCACAACATATGGTTTTAATAATTCGCCACCATTGGCAATAGCCGCATAGGCAGCGACCATTTGCAATGGAGTTACAGTAATTCCTTGTCCAAATGATGCCGTATAAGCATAAATAGGACGATCACCAATGTTGGCAATATTACCGCTGGCCTCACCGGGTAAGGTAATATTGGTAAGATCACCAAAACCAAATGCTTGGAGATATTTTTTAAAAGTCTGTTCACCGATTTGATCAATCAAATACATCGCTCCCGTATTCAAAGAATTGATTAAGACATCGGTCATTGAAACTATCCCGTGTCCTTGGGGTAAAATACTGACATCGGAATTACAAATTGGTTTAGGCCAACCGGAAATTAAGCGGCAACCTTCATCACGATAAGTAAAATTCGGCGTTACTTTTTTTAAATCCAATGCAGCCGCCATAGTAATCGGTTTAAAAATTGACCCGGGTTCGTATTGGTCACTAACGGCTGGATTTTTAAAATCTTCGATATTAGTTGTATTAAAATAATTGTTAGGATCAAAACTAGGATACGAACACATTGCCAATAATCCACCGGTCTTGGGATCTAAAATAATTACTTCTCCCCCCTTAGCTCCTAGCTGGGAAACATATTCATCTAATTTTTGGCAGGCGATGTATTCGATGCTGGGATCAATAGTTAAGACCAAATCTGAGCCATTGACTGCTGAAGTAAAGTTTCTAGCTCCGACTGTAATTAAACGACCGGCAGCATCTCTTTCTGAATCAATAATTCCACCCCTTCCAGCTAATTCCTTTTCAAAATAACCTTCTAACCCATACTGACCGGTGGGTTGATCGGATTTGAAACTATAAAAACCCGACAGATTGGCACCAATTGCTTGATTGGGATAATATCTTGATTTTTCCTCGATAAAATTTAAACCTTTTATTTGCCAACTTTCTATTTGTTTTTTTTGACCTTCATCTAATCCCTTTTTAATTTGTTCGAAAGGATCATCCTGGACCGACAAACGATTTAAAAAAAATTGTGTTGTTTCATCATCCCATTGAAAAAAATCTTTTAAAGGGTTGATAATATCCAAAACATTTTTGTCAAAATCTTTTGGTACCGCATATAACATATATAAAACCCGATTTTGTGCTAATGGCTGTAAATTACCATCTTTATCTTGCATGTATATTTCACCTCTTTCGGGGATGAGTTCGCTTAATATCTGATGTTGACCAGAAGCTAATTTTTTATAAAAATCTCTTTCTTTTACTTGCAACCAAAATAAACGACTAAAAATAAATAAAATCACTAAGGATATAAATACAATAAAAAAAGTTAGCCTTAAATCAGCAAACTTTTTTACTTTTCTTCTGTTCGCCTTGACCATCATAGGCGAAAAAATTATTTATTACGCGCTACTACTTCAGTAGTTTCTGTCAAATAAACCACTGCGTCATTTTTTACCAATCCTAACCTACTTATTTCACTATCGATTCTAGATAAAGCACTCAACTGTGACGCCTCTAAATTAAATCTTTCGTTTTGTTGTTCTAAGATACTTATGGTTCTTTCCAAATCTTTAAGATAATAACCCTGGGTAGATACTTGGCTAATTTGCCAAACGTAAGCTAAACCAATTATTATCAACAAAACAAATAATCCTAAACGGAAAGAAATTAAATTAATCTTATTGTTTTTATTTTTGTTATGGGGGCGACAAAGCATGGGTTTTTAGTTTAAAAATTTATTAATTATTTAATTTTTCTATAACTCTCAATTTAGCTGAGCGCGATCTGGGATTGTTACTCACTTCTTGCTCACTAGCGACTACTGGCTTTTTAGTCAATATTTTCAACTGAGCTCGGTGCTGACAAATACATTTAGCCAATTCTTTTGGACAGATACAATCTTTGGCTTCTTGCTGAAAATAATGCTTAACAATTTTATCCTCTAAAGAATGGAAACTGACTATTGCTAACCTACTACCTGGAGGCATAACCGCAACTGCGTCTACTAAGAAATTCTGCAGATGTATTAATTCTTGATTAACTTCTATACGTAATGCTTGCCAAGTTCGAGTAGCCGGATGGATTCTTGAGGGTGTAGACCATTTTTTGACATACACCCTCTCAACTATCTCTCTTAGCACTCGCCCGGTAATTTTTGTTTTTTGTCTAGTAGTAACAATTAATTGAGCAATTTTCTTAGCTAGAGGTTCTTCGCCATATCTTTTTAAAATATCGGCAATCTTTTCTCCTGACCACTCCTGCAAAATTTCTGTAGCAGTTAGTGCTGTTTGTGTACTAAACCTAAGATCAAGTTCTCCTTCGCTTTTAAAGCTAAACCCCCTTCGATCATCTTCGATCTGTAAAGTGGAATAGCCCAGGTCACATACAATACCGCCAATTTTAAAAAATTTATATTCATTTATTTTTGTTTTAATTTTGGAAAAATTATCATTGATAAATATTATTCTGTTTTGATCTTTTATAAACTTTTTTTGGCCTAACAAAATGGCAGACTGATCCAGATCAAAACACATTACTTGTCCTTGGGGTTTATTTTCTTGCAATAATCGCTCGGTATATCCCCCGCCACCTAAAGTAGCATCAATATAATTGGCATTGGACTGCGGTTGAATAAAATTAATTACTTCCTCTAAAAGAACGGGTATATGTTTACCTGGTGTCATAAAACTCAAACCCCAAGTTCACCCAAGGCTTCAGCAATATCATTACTTGAACTCTCGGTTTGCAATTTATACCTTTCCCATTCTTCCTCAGACCAAATTTCTACTCGATCACCCAAACCAGCCACCACTGCTTTTTTATTTAAAGTACTGTAAGCTCGTAAATAGTCAGGTAAAACGATTCTACCCTGCTTATCTAAAGCAACATCCATAGCTCCAGCTAACATCAATCTAGCAAAGGCTCTGGATTTGCTTTGTGAAATCGGTAAATTAGCTAATTTTACTGCATACTTTTTCCATTCTTGATTGGTGTATAAAAACAAAGACTTATCTAATCCTCGAGTAACAACTGCTCCGCTTTTAAAAGCACTGCGAAATTTAACCGGTATTGCTAACCTGCCTTTATCATCGATACTATGATGAAATTCGCCGATAAACATTAAAAAATATAATAATATATAAAATTTAAAGGTGGGTTATCCACTATTCTGGTGACTTATCCCCACTTTTATCCACTTTTCACCCTCTATAAACATTATACCCCACCTAGACGAAAAAATCAACCACTGCTCTACCCTAATATTAAGCAAAAAAAATAAATAAATATTAAGAAAAATAAAAATGCACCGTTTTACGGTGCATAATATGTGGAAAAAATAAATTGTAATTTAGACTTTTATTTTTCTGGTCTTATGATATTTTGTTAAAAAATTTTGGAATTTATCATGGTCAGATTTTGAATAAAAAAAATCAAATCCCTTAATTTCTTTGGCAAAATTCAATAAATATTGATCCTGTTGTTTTAAGATAGTTAAATAAACAGGTAAAGATTTAATCGGATGTTGATGATATTCCCTGGCAGCATCAATTATATAAAGCAACCTTTCAATCGCCACAAAAATTTTCTTTTCTAAATACATTTCATCACCTCTGAAAACTAAACCGCTAATTTTTTGATCAGTAGTTAATAAATCTACTAATTCTTTATTACTGTATTGCAATAAATAATAGGGTGCTAAAAAAGCCAATAATATATCCTGATAATCAGAAAAATGATTAAAATGTCTTTTGAATATTTGCCATTCTTTTTTTTGATGGCCATTATTTTTTTGTTTTTCCGGCCAAGCAATATCGCCAATATCTCCAGGCTGTAACATTGCTTCACCCAAATCGTGCAAAGTAGCGCAAGCCAGTAAAGCAAACAGATTTAAACCTGGATAATATTGTTGCAGATGCTGACCAACTATTAGGGTCAATAAATTTATATCACAACCAGCGTGATCCCATGAAGTTTGTTTACGAAACAAACCTTGTTGATAAAATTTTTTCCACCTAATTGATCTTTTCATACCAACTTCTATGTCAGCAAAAAAATCTGCCAACAGATCAATTTTAGGCAATACTAATTTTTCCATTATTTCCTCCGTATTAATTTGTAAAATTTCGAATTTACTCACTTAATCACAACAAAAAAGAAATGTCAAAACATTTCTTTTTATCAATCAACTTAGCAATCCTAATTATCTTTGTTTATTTTTTATAATAGCAAAGCGTAACAAATCATGTCATTTACCATCTTTATATAAAGATTTTAGTTCAACACCTTCAAATATAAAACCATTTTTCTCCAGTACTTTCTTGGAGGCTAAATTGACTGAAAAACAAACAGCATAAATACGAACTAAAGCCAGACTTTTAAAACCATAATCTACCAACAAACTAACCGCCTCACTGGTTAGTCCCTCGCCCCAGCGCTGTGGCGTTAACCAATAACCAAGTTCAGCTTTATGATTTTTTTTGTCCAAATGATGCAAGCCAATACCACCAATTAAATCAGAATTGTTTTTATCAAAAATAAAATACACCAGATCACTGCCTTTTTTTCGATTTATCTTTTGTTTAATAATAAACTTTTTAGCATCAGCCAATTTATAGGGATATGGAATATTACTTGTCCAACGGGCAATGGTTTTAAAATTAATTTTTTTAACTACTAATTTTGCATCTCCGGGTTTGGGAAATTGTAATTTAATTTTTTGACCGGTTAAACTATTTTTAAATTTCATTTCTTTATATTAATATTGGGCGCCTGACCGTAAACTGGTAAAACCAAATTAAAACTGGTTTGTTTTGCTAATAACTTTTTGCCTAGTTGATATAACTCTGAACAATTTTTAAATTTGTCATTGGTTACCCCAACAATTGGAATGGCTAACTGCCAAGCCATGGTATTAGCTACAGCTAGGCCAATACGCAAGGCGGAAAAACTACCCTCTCCCCTAACCACAATTATCCCTATTAGCTTGGTGGGTTGTACTTTACTTTGTTTAAATAATTCCGCTATTGATTTAATAAGTTTTTCTTGATGAGCAAATCTAGCCTCAACGGTTAACTCATTTATAACCTGATCAGCTTGTACTAAAGCTAACTCTATTTGGTCAAATTTACTGGTATTGATTAGTAGGATCATACTTTAGAAAAATACTTATTAACATCTTTGGTACTAAGATTAAGGTAATGACCAACGGGTAAATCCTTGAGAATAAATTTACCTATCCTAATACGATTAAGTGCCAAAACCTGATAACCAAGATAATTGAACATTTTACGGATTTGACGATTATAACCTTGGTGCAAAATAACTTGATAAGTAGTTAAATTGAAATTACTCAGAGAGTCAAACTTCATTATGTGTTCGGCGATTTTTACACCTTGTAAAAGTCTGACACTGTCTTTGGTTTTTAGTTTTTTATCGATGGTAACTTGATATTCTTTCTCTTGTTGGTAACTAGGATGGGTAAGTTGTTGAGCTAAATTACCATCGTTGGTAAGTATCAATAAACCACTAGTATCTTTATCAAGTCTGCCTACCGTAAAAACGGGCGGAAACGGTGGAACTAAATCAGTAACAATTTTCTGCTTTGACTGCCTGAGATTACTACACACTGTCCCAACCGGTTTATTTAAAACATAGTAAACTTTCTTCAACGGATTTAATAATTCACCATTCAACCTTACCTGGTCAGTGGGACCAATCCGAGTACCTAAATCTTTAATTATTTGACCATTGACGCTGATATCACCTCGTTTAATAAAACTATCAGCCTGACGACGCGATAAGGCGGTGGCTGAGGCGATAAAACGATTCAATCTAATCATTTTTTTACCCGAAATATTTTATCAACTACTATAATCTTTGGTCCATTTAAAATATTGTAGATAAATCTATCAGTCATCTGACTGCGAGCTTGAAATTCAAGTGGCGAAAGGATAGTATAATTTATTTCTTGATCAAAGTTTTTTTCTAAAATTTTGATAATATTTTTTAACTTTTCCAATGGCACTCTTTCCCCGACTACCAAAATATCAGTTAAGGTATCAATACGATTGACAAATTTTCCCGTTAGAACACAGTATTTGACTGGTTTTAAATTTTTGATTTTATCAATAATTTTATCTTCAATTAAACCTTGGGATTTTAAAATCAATGCTTCAATTTCAGAGTACAATAAAAAATCTTTATTTACCTGATAATACTTTTTTTGTTCCTGATTAAAGGTAATTAAAAAACCAATACTAACCAGATTTTCTAATTCTCGCCTGACTGAATTGATTCTTTCGTCTATTTCTCTAGTTAATTCGCGAACAAAAAATTTACTCTCGGGGTTTAATAAGAATTTTTTTAGAAGTTTAACTCTAGTTCTTGAACTAAATAGTTGTTCAAGCATATTGAATAGTATAAAGATAATCAATATAATTTTAGATATTTTTATCCTAACTTACATTGCCACAACTGTCAATATTAGCTAAAATATAAAACGACTTTAATTTTATGATTTTTCAAAGCGATACTATACAAATTACCACTGCAAAGGCAAATAATACCTGTAGCTTTTTTTATAAAAACCAGCCAGAACTGACAGAGTTAGGTTATTTAATATTTGGTATTGATAGTACCCTACCCGCTCATTGGCAACAAAAAATTCAACAATTATTCAACAACTTAAGTGATAACTATTTTTTAAGACAAGATATTGCTGATCCTTTAGGTTGTTTTGAAAAGGTATTAAATGAATTCAATTTAGAATTTACGGTTATTTTTAAAGAACAAAATATTTGGTCAAAAAAAATAAATCTTACCGTCGGCTTAATTTTTGATCAGCAATTGCATTTTGCCAACTACGGTAGCAATCATCTACTTTTATTGAGACAAAAAAATTACGTTGATGTTGTTAAACAAGTCTCTGCAAATTTATATATTCCTGGCAAAAAATTTTTTGATCAAATCTACTCTGGCCCGATTGATAAATTTAGTCGTATTGCCCTGGTCAACCAGGCTGTTTTTGATTATTTAAGTACAGACAATATAAAAAATATATTTAATTTATTGCCTATACAAAATATTGCTAGTCAGATTGAACAACTAATTAATAATCAACTAATCAATCAAAATTTGTCTGGTCTGGTACTCACCAATCCGGTAATTGATACGATTAAAAATGATATTGATAACAAAAAAATAAATCTTTCAGCCAATGACACTATTAAAAGTTTAGAAGTTAAATCTGCAGAAACTCAAAAATATCTTCATCCCAAATATTTACCTGATTTTTCTGGTTGGACCAACAAAATTAAAAACATCTACTCTCCCAACAAAAAAAAGCTGGTCTACAATAATGACAACCAAAAGGTTAGTTATTTCAATAACTATGTGAAAAAATTTAAGGATTTACCTTCTGATATTGTAAATATTAACCGTAAAATTAAACACAAAAAAGAAAACGTATTCTCTATTTTAAAAAATCTCCCCAACAATTTTATATTTTCATTGAAACAGTTTCAAACAAAAATTAAATTGCTGTCTGGTTTGAGTAAATTTTTGTTAGCCATAGCATTGGTTCTTATTCTCGCATTACTGGTTAATCTTTCTATTATGGGCTTTAGTAAGAATACCCAAATTAGCACAGAATATTATGACGAAACGGTGGTGAAAATCAACAACCTACACAGTGAGGCACAAGCTTCCATAATATATGGCGACAATCAAAAAGCTAGAAAATTACTGGGCGAAGCACTAAATACAATTTATAGTCTGCCTAAAAATAATACTGATCGAGAAACAATAAACCAACAATTGTTGGATAAAAATAATGAATTAATGTCAGAGGCAAATAAATTGGTCAACCTAAACAACCTAACCACACTTATCAATGTAGCCAATATTACTAGCGAAAACTTAGTAAACGGTGGCTTAGATATTATTGAAAATAATTTATTTATTTTAACTAACAAATCTTTATTTCGACTCAATCTAACTAATCGCGATATTGCTGCCACCAACCTACCCGAATCATCCCCTTTATATTTGATTCCTGAGCAGAATAATTTACTGGTATATTTTAACAACAATACTATTTATCAGTACACCGTAACTGATAACCAGTGGGAACAAATAAATTTTAATTGGAACGCCACCAACCCCCCGGTTACTGCTGCCAGTTATAATAATAATCTTTATTTAGTATCAGGAGAAAACAATCATATTGTCCGCTATAATCGCAGTAACAACAATTATTTATCTGGACAAGTCTGGTTAGGTGACAATGATTTTGGTAGGATTACTAAATTAGCAATTGATGGTGCCATTTACACCTGGCACGATCAGGGTCAATTAAATAAATTTATCCGCGGACAAAAACAGGAATTTTCAGTTGAAACAATTGACCCAATGATTAGAACTGTTAACCAATTATTAACAAAAAATGATTTACCGGCTTTATATTTATTAGATAATGATAATAAAAGAATTGTAATCCTAAATAAAGATGGTAAATTGGTAAAACAGTACCAAGCTGATCAATTAAAACAAATAACTGGTCTAGCAGTTAGCCAAACCAAAGAAAATAATAAACGCTTGATATATCTGATAGATCAAAATAATATTTATGAACTATTAGTTGAAGAATAAAAAATTACCCTGCACAAGCAGGGTAATTTTTTTTTAGACTTATTTTAAATTGACACTGGCACCAGCTTCCTCTAATTTCTTTTTCATTTCTTCTGCCTCTTCTTTTTTAACACCTTCTTTCAAAACTTTAGGTGCGCCATCTACTAAATCTTTGGCTTCTTTCAAACCTAACTGAGTAACTTCTCTAACAACCTTGATTACACCAATTTTATTTTCACCCGCTGCAGTCAACTCAACTGTAAAATCAGTTTTTTCTTCAGCTGCTTCACCAGCTCCGGCTGCTCCAGCAGCAGCAACAGCTATAGGGGCAGCAGCAGAAACGCCAAATTTATCTTCCAATACTTTGACCAATTCTGATAGGTCAAGAACTGACATTTTTTCTATTTCCTCTACCAGTTTTTTAAATTTTTCTGGTACTTCTACTTTTTTTTCTTCACTCATATTATTAATATTAATTTTTAGTTGTTTTAATTGCGTTTAGTACAAAAACTAAATTACGTAAATTACCTGCCAAAACATTAACTACTCCGGAAACCGGCGCATTAATACTACCTACTAATTTGGCCAGTAATTCTTCTTTACTTGGCAAAGTAGCTAAGGCTTGAACCCGGTTTGACTCAATAAATTTATTTTCTAAAATACCACCAAATATCTGCATGGCTTCATTGGTTTTAGAAAATTTAGCCAAAATTTTAGCCGGAGCAATTTCATCATCAAAACCAAAGGCCACAGTAACTGAACCAGTAAAATTATCAACTATATCGTCGGTAAATTTATTGTTTTGTAATGCCAACTTTAACAGGTTTTTCTTGGCCATTTTCAACTCTGATCCGGTCTGGCGTAGACTTTTACGTAAATCTTCAGTTTGACTTACTGTTAAACTATTGTAAGAAGCAAAAACAACTGCTTTAGCCTGAGCTAATTTATCAGTTAAATCTTTTACTTCTTGTTCTTTTTGTTGTTTAGTTTTAGCCATAAATATAAACAAAAAACTGCGTTAAAACGCAGACTTTTACTTGGTACTCGACCTAGATCCAAAAAAAGGATTGTGACCTCGATAGGCGCAAAAACTTGCATTAATCAATATAGAACCTATTGTCTGCGGTGTAAAAATATTGTAACACATTAAAATACGATGTCAAGCAAAAGAAAAACCCCGTTTATTTAAACGGGGTTGGTGTTTAAGCAAAATACTGCTTTTTTTCAGGTTCTTTATTGAGTAACATCTGTAAATGTTCTTCTTTTTTATCAAGGGGTTTTTGGGGGGTAAAAATAAATTGTTTTTCAATATAATGAGCAATAAAGTCACTCTCTTTGGTTTCCGCTGATTCATCAGCATTCAATTTATCTTTACTCATATCGCTCCTCCTTCAAAACCAACATTTGGTTCATTTTTTCTTAAAAAAGATGTGAAAGGAAAATTCATTTCCGTAAAATTGTGCTTTTCTAAATACTGTCGGTATTCTTCCTTTTCTTTTGTTACTTCCTCCTTGGGTTTTGTTTCTAAAAAAACATGCTTAGACAATTGGTTAGTGGTTGGGTTATTCATAAGAACCTCCTTAAATGATTGATTGGTAAATGATTGTTTGTTAAGGGACAAAAACAAAAAATCTGGCTAAGTTGTAGCCAGCTATTATAAATTATCAAAAAAATGCTGACTACCGCGCCAGAATAATAATAATAATGACAAATAAAGCAATTTGTCCGCTATTTACTAAGCTATACAATTTACTCTTTACTGTAGTCATAGCAAAATAATAACAAACTTATTCAAAAATTCAATATTTGAATTGTGGATAAATAAAAAACCAGCCTACGTTGAGGCTGGTTAAGATCAAATTACATGCCACCATGTAATGTGATTGTTTCAACACGATTGTCATCACCTTGTAACAAACCACCTGTTTGATTCAAGCCAAACTGAAAAACATAGTAAAAGGTGCCATTTACACCCCAGGCTTGATCATAAAGATGAATCAATGATTTATTATTTTGCGGTAAACCGGGTAAAAATTTATTAACTAATAACCTTACACCTAATGGTGGATTTTGTGGTTCTCTGGTTCTAAAAGCAGTTAAGGTATAACTGTTATTTTTGTCAGTTTTTTTAACCATTATACCTCGATAGTGAAAACATAATCCGTTCCAAATAGATTCGGTCATGTTTACATATCTCGTACCTTCCCCACCTACATACTCTTCACCAGCTTCACTTAAATTAGATACATATCTTACATCTTCGTCACAACAATTAGCGCCCTGCCAATAAAAATCCATTTCGGGATAAGGGGGATTTACATTGGGAAAATCAGTACTCCAAGTATTGTGTAAATTTTTAGTTAATTCATCTTGATTTGATACAAAAGGTGCAATTGGCATTAGGGTATTTAAATTATCATATGTTTGTTTAATACTGGTACAAGAACCACTACATTTTGATACTAAACTAAAAACAAAATAATCATATTCATTACCCTTAGGTGTAGTACCGTGAACAACTTGCGTCAGTTGTACATAACCAGAAGAATTTACTTCAATATACATGGGATATGCTTGGGTTTCACCACCTATAACCATAAAGGCTCGATAATCACCCCAAGTTACTTTAAATGGTGGGCAAGTATAAAAGCCATTATTTCCTGGCCAAGTACCTACCTCTTGAACATATATTGCAGCCCCTTGCTGATTAGTTAAAACAATATATACTTTATCACCATCTTTATACAATGGTATATCGTCCTCACTAGAACCTTTCATTAATTTATTTTGACCATTGTAATCAGGAGCGTAACCTAAGCCGACACCAGTTATGGTTATATCCTTACCATCGAAGGTTATATCTTGACCACCACCAAGTGGTGAAATCGGATCCGAATAGTTGTCATTACAACCTTGAAATGGAAAATTGAATAAAATAACAGTAAAAATAAATATTACTGCGTGAACGAAAAAGATTTTGAATCTGTTCATTACTGAACTCCTTTATTTTGTTGAACATGTGATTTATTTAGAACAAAAAGTATTTAACTGAGATACTGACATCGAAAATATCAATCGGTGGATCAACTAAAATTTGATCTATTTTATAAAACTCAATTTCATCACCTGCTTCATAGGAAACATCTAAAGATAAGTCAAAAGGAAATTGACAAAAATTTAGATTTATAAATCCACCAACCCACTGGGGATTATGTTTACGGGTATAATATTCATCATCATATTTACTTATACTGGATTGATAACCAAGGGAAAACGTAAATTGATTTGATATTTTATCTAAGTAACCGGCTCGAAATTTAGCTCTATTATAATAACCATTTGATGGTCTAACACGGTACAATTCTATTAAATTGTATTTTTCCTGCTCACCCGATAAAAACAATCGCCAAAAAAATATTGATGCTTTATATTGGTAGTAAATATAATCAACTTCTGAATTTTCATAATCGTAAGAAAATCCTAAATTGACTCCACCCAGAACTTTTACAAAACCTAAATCAAACCCGCTATTAATAAATAAACCAGAATAAAAAGCACCATAATAATATTGATTGACATCAAAATCTTCAATCCATTTAAAATCTAAGATACCTATTCTTAAATCTGTATCTAGTATAAATAAGGATTTATACCAATTATTCCGCCAACCAAAACCTGACCTAACTTCATTAAGTGGTAAAGTTGTTGCCTTAAACCAACCATGATGAAACTGATCGTAAAAAGCATAAATACCACTAGTATCACAATTTACTAAACAAGGTTCACAAGGATCGCGTGACTGTAGTACCACTGGTGGTGGTAAAACTGGTGCTGGTTCGGTACAATCGATAAAATGTACCAAAACATCAATCAATTCATCACCTTTAAGTCCGGTTATAGAAAAAATATAGGGTTCATCAATGTGTGAACCATTGGGTATATATTTTGATTCATAAAAAGTTGAATCAATATAAATATCAAGCTGGTCAGCACAATCACCACTATATTTTAACCAGATATCAATACAACTGTTATCACGATAGATAATATCTACTTTTTCAATTTTACCTTTTTTAAAAGTAATATTATCTACAATCTCTATCTCCTGTTGTGCCATTATTGGCTGAGCCAAAAACAACAAAAAAAGGAGCAACCAACAAAATTGAATTACTTTCATTTTTTACCTCTTTATTTGATTTTTAAAAAAACAATTCCGCTTACCTTAACATAATTAAATCTAATTTGTCAAGACAAAAAACCCCTAGATTTTACTAAGGGATGATTAATTAGGAGAATATAACTAAATTACTTCAAAAACTGCCTATTATTTATATGTTCTTCAAAAGTTTTAGCATAATAAACGGTGCCATCAGGGGAAGTTAAAAAAAATAAATAATCATTGGGGGTGGGATACAATGCCGCTTGTAAAGCTTTGAGGCCTGGATTAGAAATTGGCGTGGGTGGCAAACCGGAATATTTATAGGAATTATAAGGACTATCAATAGATAATTCACTAGTGCTTAAACTTGGATTTTTGCCACCAGTAGCATAATTCAAAGTACTATCGGCTTGCAATAACATACCTAGAGCTAAACGTCGTAAAAAAATATCTGCTACCAATTTCATATCGGCTTCAGTTTTCACTTCTTTTTCCAAAAGTGATGCCAATTTCACCACATCATGAATAGATCTCCCCTGTTGTTGAGCTGCTTGTCTCATCTCTAGAGAAAACTTGGTAGCAAAATTATCTAACATTTTCTCAATAACTTCTGGGGGTGATACATTTACAAAAAAATTATAAGTATCAGGAAATAAATAACCCTCCAAACTTGTCTGCGCATCTAAATCTGATAAAAAGTCATAATTTTTTTGCCACAAATTAACTTTGGTAAGATCATTAAATTCAGCCGATGATTGGATGATCCCTTTACTCAATAAATAATCAGCTATATCATCGTTGTTCCAACCTTCAATAAAACGTAAGGTTAGCTGATTGACTGCTTGTGGTGAAGTTAATATTTTTACTAAATCAATATTATTGGTGTTAGGGGGAAGAGAAAAACTACCGGCAATAAATTTTTTTTCTAAATTTTTATACCAAACATAAGTTTCAAATACAAATTGGTTCTTAATTAAACCTTGCTGGTATAAATTTTGACTTATTTGATGGACGCCATCACCAGTATTGATTACAAATTCTTGTTGGTTATTTTTTTCAGCAGAAGTCAATAAATAAAAACCAAATAAGCCCAGTGCTAATAAACCAATAACCAAAACGAAGACAAAACTAATTATAAAATATTTAAATTTCATAAAAATTTAGTTAAACCTTTGGCTGCTAGTAACGATACTATTTTTTTTACGTCTTGAGAACGAAATTTGTCTGCAACCAATATGGCATCAGTAGTATAAATAATCAAACTGTTTTTTATACCAATAGTAGTTACCAATTTATCTGGAGGTCCATAAACAATGTTGTTCTGACTGTCAATACTTAAAAAATTTCCTCTAACTCGATTTTTGTTTTGCTGAGAAAATAAATCACTAATTGATTGCCAACTACCAATATCACTCCAACCAAAAGACGCGGGAATAACCAATAGCTGTTTAGTAGCTTTTTCTAAAATACCATAGTCAATGGATTCTTTAGTGAATTGTTGATAGAGTTTAAAAATTTTTTGCTGGTGAGGGTAAACTTTAGCCATCTTTTGTAAAACTTGAAAATGTTCAGGTAAATACTGACTGTATAACTGCCACATAAACTGGGCGGAAAAAACAAAGATGGCTGGATTCCATAAGTATTTATTACTCCGGTGATATTTCTTAGCCTTCAGCAAATTTGGTTTTTCAACAAAACTATCTACTTGATAAATCTTATCAGCATTTAGTTTGCTAGCCAATTTACCCAACTTTATATAACCATAACCAGTTTCTGGATATTGTGTTTTAACACCCACTAAAACTATTTTATCCGGTTGTTTAGCAACTATTTTTTTAGCTTGGTTAATAATGCGTAAATATTCCTGACGATTAGCAATATAATGATCAGAATTAACTGTCACCACTATACTAGTTGGTTGGGATTTTAAAATATGTAATAAAGCTAAACCAATAGCCGGAGCGGTATTGGCACTAAATGGTTCTAAAGAATAATTTTTAATAGCCGGTACTTCTTTTTGACAACGTAATTTATGATCAGCTGCAGTTGCTAACCAAATATCCTGATTGGCAAAAACACCCCGCAATCTATCATAAGTGTGCTGCAATAAAGTTTTGTCTTGATAGAGTTTTAAAAACTGCTTGGGGTTATTATTACGCGAAAGCGGCCACAATCTTGTGCCACTACCACCGGCTAAAATTAACGCCTTCATGGTTATTTAATTTCTGGTACCAAGGGGACAAAAATAAATCCTGGGTACTCTTTATATTTAAAATTTTTTTCTGATTCTCGTTTTATGTAATAGATACTTTGTTTATCCTCACCAATCGGTATAACCAACCGCCCGCCAATTTTTAGTTGACTCAAAATCGCTTTGGGTAATTTTGGCGCAGCCGCCCCGGCAATTATAGCATCATAGGGTTCGTAATTGACATAACCTTCATAACCATTAACACTCACCAATTCAATATTTGCAAAATCATATTTAGCTAAATTCTTTTTGGCAAATTCAACCAATTCAGGAATTCTTTCTACGCCAATAACTTGACCGTTTCTCCCCACCAACTGTGCTAATAAACCAGTCTGCCAACCAGATCCAGCGCCGATATCTAAAATCTTCTCCCCTACTTTAGGTTGTAATAATTCCAACATAAAAGCTACGGTAGCGGGCTGAGAAATAGTTTGTCCGTAACCGATGATTAATGGGTAATTATAATGTGATTCGTTTTCTAATCCCCGCATAACAAAATCACCACGCCTAATCTGTCTGAAAGCGGCAATAATTTCTGGGGTTTGTAAATATTGTTCTTTTTCTAACTGATCAATTAGATTCTGGTATTGATATGACATGGATTTATTTTACCAAATTTTATTTATAAATAAAAATAAAACCTCTTGATTTTTCTATAAAAATATGCTATACTATAGATAGTGGGGTAAATTCCCGCCAAAAATAAAAATAAAAATATGTCGGAAATTTTTGCTAATCCAGCCATTGACTGGAACAATAAGATTTCTTTATCATCAAAAAAATATTTATTAATATACCTTGCGGTCAATGTAGCTTTGGTATTTATTTTGCAAGCATTCTTGATGGGAGTGCTTTTTTTTGCGCCTGCTAACGCTCAAATATTTAATCAAAACAATTTGGTTGCCCCTACCCCAACCTTGCAGACTACGGAAATATTAAATATTGTCAATCAGACAAGAGTACAATATAATTTAGACAGACTGGTAGAAAATGAAAAATTGCAAATGGCAGCTCAAGCTAAAGCAGATTATTTGTTGACTGAACAATTATTTTCTCACAGCGGAAAAAATGGTGAACCTTTCTCCACTTGGATAAAACAATATGACTATAACTATCTACGTGTCGGAGAAAATTTAGCAATCTTTTTTACCGACAACCAAGCAATTGTCAATGCTTGGTTAGCATCCGAGGCTCACCGCAAAAATATCTTAAATCCTTATTATACGGAAACAGGTTTAGCTGTTAAACAAGGTTACTATCAAGGAAAATCAACCTACCTGGTAGTACAAATTTTTGGACAACCAACTAAATAAATCTATGACTTATAAAATCTTATTTATTCCTTTGGCAGTTGTAGTTATAGTTCAAATCTTTAAATCAATCTATGACTTAAAAAAGGGGCACTTCAATTGGAATGTATTTATTAGTTATGGCGGGATGCCTTCTGGCCATACGGCTTTAGTAACTTCAGCCGCTACCACCGTAGGATTATACTCTGGTTTTACTTCACCGGTATTTTTAATCAGTCTAATATTGGCTATCTTAGTAGTCAGAGATGCTTTAGGATTTAGGATGCAATTATCTGCTCACGCAAAAATCTTAAACCGATTAATCAAAGAATTACCTGATGAAAAAGAATTTTCTTATCCTTACTCTCCGGAAAGACTGGGTCATACTTATGCCCAAGTTTTAGTAGGAGCAATACTGGGTATAGTACTAACCTATCTTCTCTACTATTTTTTATAAATTAACTCTCACCAAAAAACACCCATTAAATTTGGGTGTTTTTTATAATAATGATTTACCAGTCATTTCTGGAGGGATGGGTAAATTCAACAGTGTTAAAATTGTGGGAGCTACATCAGCTAAAACTCCCACCGGAGTGCTAGCATAAAGTTCGTTCTTATTGGCTAACCTTCCTTGCCCTAACCATTGATTACCAATGATCAAAAATGGTACGGGTGATGACGAGTGCTCTTTGTCGATTTCGCCGCTACGAAGTTTGATTAATTCTTCAGCATTGCCGTGATCAGCGGTAATTAACAAAACTCCATCTCGCCCCAATACGGCTTCAGCGATTTTTCCTAAACAATCATCAACCGCTTCAATGCCTTTAATTGTGGCTGCTAAATTTCCGGTATGAGCCACCATATCCGGCGCGGCATAATTGATCAATAAAAACATATAATCACCTTGATTGATGGCTGCTAATAATTTTTTGGTGGCATCATAAGCAGACATTTCCGGTTTTTTATCATAACTAGAAATTTTAGGAGACGGCACCATGATATGTTCCTCACCAGTAAATGGTTTCTCAATACCTCCGTTGAAGAAAAAAGTAACGTGAGCATATTTTTCAGTTTCGGCTATATGAACCTGTTTGCCACCATTTTCAGCTATCACCTTAGCCAAGGGCATAGAAACAACCTCAGGAGGAAAAGCTATGGTTACTGGCAAATCTTTTTCATATTCGGTCATAGTTACAAAAAATACATTTTGACACACTTTCTCCCTGGCAAATCCATTAAAATCACTTAATACCAACGCTTTAGTTAGTTCCCTAGCTCGGTCGCTACGGAAATTAAAGTAAATAATGGCATCATTGTCACCAACTACTGTTGGTTGGTTCTGTGTATCTAAAATTATCGTGGGCACAAACTCTTCATCAAATACACCTTGCTGATAAGATTGATTAACTGCTTCTATTGGATCTTGATAACTTGCCGCGGCTTGACCCAATACCATGGCATTATAAGTAGCGGCAATTCTATCCCAACGATTATCTCGATCCATGGCATAAAACCTACCAGAAATTGTGGCGATTCTACCCAAACCAACATTATGTAAAACTTTTTGTAAAGCAACAATATAACCTAAACCGCTATTTTTAGCTGTATCTCTGCCGTCCAAAAAAGCATGAATATAAAGTTGTTTCACTTTATTTAATTTGGCGGTTTCAATAAGTGCATATAGATGTTCATTATAACTATGCACACCACCATCAGAAACCAAACCGATAATGTGTAATTTGGAATTGTTTTGTTTAACGTGTTCAAAGGCTTGCTCAAAAGCTGCATTGGTTACAAAACTACCATCGGAAATTGCTCTAGTAATACGAGGTAAATTTTGATATAAAATTTTACCTGACCCTAAGGATAAATGACCTACTTCCGAATTACCCATTTCTCCCCAAGGTAGACCTACTGATTCGCCTGAGGCTTGAATATTAAAAGAAGGATAGTTCAATAAAAAACTGTCGTAGTTCGGGGTTTGTGCTAAGGTGATGGCATTACCGATGGAAGGTGGGGCTATTCCCCAACCATCAAGTACTACTAATACTACGGGGGTGTGTGCTTTCATATACTCGACGGTGCTAATAAATTTTTACCTGTCATTTCTCTGGTTTTAGGTATATTCATAGCTGACAAAATTGTCGGTGCTACATCAGCCAAGCGCCCGTTCGGTAACTTGTGTGTCGGATAAATCTGATGATTGGTGGCAATAAAAAAAGGTACGGGGTTACTAGAGTGCTCGGTATCAATTTCGCCAGTTTGAACATTTATTATCTCCTCAACGTTGCCGTGATCAGCTGTAATAAATAAAAGACCATCACGCGCTATTACCTCTTGTAAAATAAGACCAATATTTTTATCAACACACTCAATAGCTTTGATAGCTGCTCCTAAATTACCGGTATGACCAATCATATCTGGATTGGCAAAATTGATGGCATAAAAGTCATATTGATTTTGTTTAATATTATCAATTACAATTTCGGTAATTTTATTGGCCGACATTTCCGGGGTTTGATCATAGGAATCTACATTTGGAGAAGGTACAAAAATCCTGTCTTCTCCTGCAACCGGTCGATCGTGTCCACCATTGAAAAAATAAGTAATATGAGCATACTTTTCACCCTCAGCAATATAAAGTTGTTTTAGATTGCGCAAAGCGTTAGGCAGGGTACCAGAAATATCAGCTGACGGATAGGCAGTTAAAACATGATCAAGATCAGGTCCAAAATCAGTCATGGCCACAAAAACCAAATTTTTCAAGAGTTTTTTTCGCGTAAAAGAATCTTTATTTTTGGTTTCAAATTCTACTTGAACAAAAGGTTTAGTCAATTGTCTAGCACGATCAGAACGTAAATTATAAAAAATTATCGCATCATTATCATTAATTCGACCATAACTGGGATCGTTATCCAAACTGATAATGGTCGGACTGATAAATTCATCAGTTTCACCGCAGGCATAAGCTTCGCGAATGGCTTTTTCTGGTTTAGAAACAATTTTACCGATTCCCATGGTCAGAGCTTCATAGGCTACCTTGGTCTTGAGCCAGTTTTTTTTGCGATCCAATAAAACCCGACCCATAATAGTGGCGATCCGTTCATGGGGCTGAAGTTGTTCTTCCAAAGTTCGTAAAAAACCAAGTCCGGCGTGTTTGGGCGTATCTCTACCGTCGGTAAATAAATGTAAATACACATTGTTTTTTAAATTGTGCTGGCGTATCAGAGTTAGTAATGCTTCTAAATGCTTGGGGTTAACATGGCCCGAGTGTCGATCTGACAATAAACCCATGAGATGTAAATTACTATTGTTTTTTTGGACATGAGAAATAGCTGCGATAAATGCAGAATTTTTAAAAAAAGTACCGTCAGCTATGCTGTGATTAATAAGGGAAACATCTTGACCAACAACTCTACCAGCACCAATATTCATATGACCAGCTTCGCTGTTACCATCTTGATTGGGCATTAGGCCAACGTCTTCACCGGCAGCAGCTAATGAGGTGTGGTAATATTTTTCCCACAACAATTTAAAGGTGGGGGTATTGGCCATTTCCACAGGGTTGTCAGGTTGATCATTGGCTATACCTAAACCATCAATCACAATTAAAACATTAGGTTTTCGGTTGGTAGTAGTGTTGTTCATAAATAGTAAAAATAAGGTTTTAAAACCTCGTTTTTATCTTATCATATTTTGCCAAAAATCATTAGTGTTGTTCTATCTTCAATAAACGATTGTATTTTGCCAGTCTTTCTGATCTCGCTGGCGCACCACTTTTTATATAATCTGCGCTTACCGCCACGGCTAAATCAGCAATAAAGTCATCAGGTGTTTCTCCACTACGGTGAGAAATAATTACTTTATAATTGTTTTTCTGGGCCGCTATAATCGTTTGCATGGTTTCAGTCAAAGTACCAATTTGATTCAATTTAATCAAAATAGCATTGGCCACTGATTTTTCAATTCCTTGTTTCAATCTGGATTGATTGGTAACAAATAAATCATCGCCGACTAACAAAGTTTTTTGTCCCAAAGCTTTGGTGAGTGTTTGCCAACCTCCCCAATCATCTTCTGCTAAGCCATCTTCAATACCAAGTAAATTATATTTGGCAATCCATTTTTTATAAATTGATATTAATTTATCCGCAACGATTGATTTATCTTCAAATTGATAAGTCTGTCCGTTAAAAAATTCAGAAGCGGCAACATCCAATGCCAACCAAACATCCTGACCAGGCTTATAGTTGGCTTTTTTAATTGCTTGAATCAATAACTGTAAGGCTTGTTCATTACTCGCTAATCTGGGAGCAAATCCTCCTTCATCACCAAGTCCTGTAGATAATTTTTTTGTTTGTAAAATTTTTTTCAAACTGTGATAAATTTCCGAACCGGCTCTCAACCGATCGGCAAATTTCTTCTGTTTTGGTACAATCATAAATTCCTGAATTGATAGACCATTATCAGCATGTCGACCGCCATTCAATACATTCATCATCGGATAAGGTATTTGCCAGTGATACTTATAACCATAAATTTTTCTTAAATAGGCAAATAACGGTAAACGATAATGGTAAGCACAGGCTCGAGCATAAGCCAAAGATACTCCCAAAATAGCATTGGCACCTAAACGATGTTTATTGATAGTTCCATCCAAAGAGCATAAAGTATAATCAAGATCAATGGGATCAGTAATATTTTTATTAACAACAGCCGGAACAATTTCCTTGGTAATATTTTTTATGGCTTTAGTTACACCTAAACCGTGATAACGCTTACCACCATCGCGTAATTCATAAGCTTCGTGGCGGCCGGTTGATGCCCCAGAAGGCACCAAAGCCGATGCTTTCACCCCTGAACTCAATTCTAAAAAAGTGGCAATCGTCGGGTTGCCTCTAGAGTCAAGAATTTCCAAAGCTTTGATCTTTTTAATTTTAACCATATTTATTTTAGAATTTTAATTATATCATCTTGATTATAGACATTTTGCCCAACACCATCAGGCCCAAAAGAACCAACTACCGCCCCGTTGTGACAACCGCTTCCGCCAGCACAAGGTTTTTCATCGGAATTTAAAGAATAGTCAGTGTCAAAAAAATAATTATTACCCCAAGGATCAAGCGGTATACTGCCCATATAAGGTCCGGCCCATTTTAAATAACCGCCATCAGTGACTACAATACCAGCTACGGCTGCTGTTAAATCCCAAATTTCGTTATTACCACCGGTATTTATTTCTTCAGGAGTTTGGTGGTTGGGCCATTCACCAGTATCAATCATCAACTGTGACATAGCGGTATAAATAGTATCAATATCGTGTTGGGCTTTAGCAATTTTTGCTTTTTCTCTAGCAGATCTTACAGCCACTACTGTCAGAGTACTCAAAACTCCGATAATAGCTATGACTACTAAAACTTCAATCAAAGTAAAACCTTTTTTGATCATTTTTTTAATAAAGGTTTAATCCCTGGCAAAGTTTTGCCTTCTAAAAATTCTATCATTGCTCCCCCGCCAGTTGATACGTAATCAAAACTATCAAAAATATTCATGTCCTGAATTAACCAAACAGTTTCTCCCCCACCAACGACACTGAAACACGCTCGCTTTGACCTAGCAGCAATCAACTCAGCTAAGGCTCGTGAAGCATGACTAGCTTTCCTATCTTCGACGATTCCTAAAGGACCATTCCAAACTATCAATTTTGCTCGCTTGATTATTTGTGACCAGGATCTAACTGTGTTTGTTCCAATATCAATGATTTTTTCGTCTTTTTTTATATCACCAACTAGTTTTTGTGTTGCTTCCACCAACTTGGTAGTTGTCTTATCAACCGTCACGTCAATTGGTAATAAGATTTTTTTACGATTTTGCCGTAAAACTTTTTTTAGTTTACTTAAATATTTTTTTTCTACAATTGATTTGCCTATTGATTTACCATCAGCTAATAAAAAATTATTGGCCAATCCCCCACCTACTAAAACATAGTCAGATATTTTGACAAATTTGGCCACCAAATCAATTTTGGTACTAATTTTGGCTCCACCCAAAATTGTCAGATAGGGTTTAGTTTTCTTATTTATTAAGCTACTCAACTGTTGAACTTCGCTGGCCATTAACCAACCGGCATAGGTCGGTAAAAATTTGGTAATTGCTACCATTGAAGCTGCCTCACGATGACAAGCAGCAAAAGCATCATTGACATAAATATCACCCAAACTCGCTAACTGTTTTGCCAAAATATTATCGTTGGTATCTTCTCCTTTAAAAAAGCGTAAGTTTTCTAAAACAACAATCTGACCATTTACTAACTGGTCGATTTGCTTTTTTATATCTAACCAAGGCTGTTTTTTTATTAACTTGATATTTTGCGCCAATAAAGTAATTAACCTATCAACTACCGGTTGTAATGACAAAGTTGGCACCACCCGACCATTGGGACGACCTAAATGGGACAGTAAAATTATTTTAGCCCCTTGGGTTTGTAAATATTTTATAGTCGGTAATATTCTTTGCAATTTAAAATCTTCCTTTTGATCAACCTTTTTGTCTGATCCTAACTTGACGTTCAAATCTACCCTGAGTAAAACTTTTTTCCCGCATAACTTTGTCGTCTTATTTAAAGTTTTTAGTTTCATAATATTATGAATATTAACACAAATTTGATATTTTCACTAGTTTTTATAAATATAAATTGGCAAAAATTCCTGTCCGGGTTTATCAAGCCTAAATAAATTTAGTTCATGAAACTTAAAAACATAAGACAGTAAAATTGCATCTGACTTCAACTCCAGTTTAATCTTGTCTGATAATCTTTTTTTAATACTGCGCGGATAACCATAAACAAATATTGTATCGTATTCAGATAAATTTAAACTAAATAAATCTTGATAATAAATTTTTATATTTTTTAGACCCAATAACTTAACTCGACACCAAGCAAACAAAAATAATGGCCAGGCAATCTCTACACCGACAAATTGGATTGCAGGATTTTGTTTAGCTAAATACACAATCAAACCTGCACTACCACAACCTAAATCAACAAATTTTTTCGTTTGTTGCTGTCTGATTAGGTTATTTATACGCTGATAATCTTTGGTTTTAGTTGGCACCCAGGGGGCCAAAGAGGTACTGCCTCTAACAAAACCGAATGTTACCAAAATAATTAAAATTAAAAAAATTGTGGGTAGCATATCTATAATCATATCGTTTTTATAAAATAAAAAAAGGGCATTAATATGCCCTAATAAAAATGGTGCGGTAATTTTCGTGCCGCTCAATATTTGCTTCGGCAGCTACGGTATAAACTGTAAAATGTTGCTGACATATAGCCACTCTGATTAAATATACTAAATCATTGAGATCGAGCAGCTCGCTAAAAAAATCAGCCAAATTATACATGTGCTTATCACCGTAAGCTTCGCCTAACATCAATTTTTGTTCATCAGGATAAAAAAATACTGCCCCGGTTTGGTTTAATTTGGTTAAAAAATTAGTGATTATTTCCACAAAATCTTGTGGTAAAGTAGTAACATCATACAGATTATTCATTTATCTCTCCTTATTATGTTAAAGTATTTTCCGACAATATAACAAATAAACCAGCATTGGTCAAAAAATAAACCCCGGCCTAAGCCGGGGCAATATTAGATCTACATATCTTCGTCTTCATCTTCGTTCATATCATCCGACATATCATCTTCGTCTTCATCTTCGAAATCATCTTCATAACCCTCTTCTTCATTGTCATCTTCCTTCATAAAGTCGTCATTGGACATATTTAAATATTAATAATTAAATTAACTAATTTACTACTTAACAAAATTATAGCAAAAGTTAAAAAATTGCCTACTGCAAAGATATCCACAAGTCGTGGTCATTCTAGAGGCAAGGTAAATTTAAAAGTAGTGCCTTTATTTTCGCCTTCGCTTTCTGCCCAAATATTTCCCCCGTGTCCTTCAATAATTTTTTTAGCAATATATAAACCCAATCCCACTCCAGTTGTGTCAACTCGATTAATATCCTTACCTCGTTTAAATTTTTGGAACAATTGATCCAATTCTTCATAAGAAATACCTTTGCCGTTGTCCTGGACTTTGACTAATACATATTTTTCCATATTTTTTACAGACACCCTAACCCAACCACCGATAGGAGTATATTTAATAGCATTGTCAATCAAATTGATAAGTACGTCAGCCATTTTGTCCATATCAAACTGAAACAAGGGAACGTCGTTTTCTTCAAACTCAATCTTAATATGCTTAGTACCGGCCTCAATAGCCAATGACTTGATAATATCATCAAGTAAACGACTGATATCATTTAAACTTTTATTTATTTTCAATCTTCCAGATTCTATACGGGAAATATTTAAAAAGATATTGATTAATCGAATTAAACGCTCTGAATTCCTCAGTAAAATACCCACGATATCCGCTTGTTTTTTGGACATCTTACCAAAATCACCCTCTTGCAACATAGATAAATAACCCTTAATAGCCGATAAAGGAGTGCGTAATTGGTGCGAGGTTATTGATAAAAATTCTGTTTTGGCTTCGTCTAATTTTTTTAGTCGTTCATTAGCAACTTGCAAATCTTTTGTTAATATTTCAAGTTTTTCTCTTTGTTTTATTTCTTTATTAATATTGCGCACCAACCAAATACTAATTATCACCACTACTGTAAAAATCACCATATTAATCACTAAATTCACCGTATCTTCCGAAGTCAGTACTTTAAATAATAAAAACAAAGAAAGTAAAATGGTTAAAGATTGCGAAGCTATTAATTTTACATCCATCAATTTATGCTTTACCAAACTATAAGAAAACAAAACAATCAACGGTAGATGATATAAGTGACCATAACGAACAAAATTGGTGTTATTGAAAACTATAACCGCCAAATAATTTAAACTGAGCATCAATAAAAAAGTCCAAAACAAACCAAAAGATAAATACTGCCACTGTTTCCTTTCTTGTCCTGAAGACTTTCTGTATCTTTTAACCAATTTATAAACTGATAACAAAGCAAAAATAAATATATAACCACCGAGCAGGGGCATGAGTAAACCCGGCTGTGGCGAAACTTGTCCATTGCCTGCAATTACGATGGAAGAAAAAATAAAAGGAGTGTGCGTCAACAACATCATCAAAAAACACAAACTAACTAGAAAATATTTGCCCCATTTCGAAAAATCCCAGGCTTTATAAGCAAAAGTGGATATAAATAAATACAACAAAAAAGTCTGAGGAGCAGCAAAAAACATTACCGACCGAATCCAAAACAATGACTGCTCGGGTTTAGCGGTTACTGAAAAAAAATTATTTACTCCCCAAAAAGTAAGTGACAAAACCAGTAGGACAAAGAAAATTTGATTGATATTTTTTTTACCGTAGAAATATACAACAATAATCAAAGTTAAATTGGCTAGTACGGTAAAAATTAAACTAAGAAAAACTAAGTCAGACATACATTAGCTGGTTAACCAATTTTGTTTATTAGTACGAGAAAATATTTCTGAAGAACCATAAGGATATAAATTAATTTTTGGCAAAGCTCGCTCACCCAAATAAGATCTTAATTTGTTATATTCCATATTGGCTTGACTTAAAGACTTGGTAATTTCTTGTTGGATTAAACTAGCTAAATCATTATTTGGTTCAACTTTTGGTGCCAATTCTATCTCTGCTTGCAGATAATGATTGCCCTCAACATCCTCTTTTCTAGCAAATAAAACCCGCCCCGAAACTTTTTCTTTTAGAACATCGTTTTCTAAAGCAATTCTAATATTATCAGGGTAAATTAATAAACCGTAAAAACTTATGGTTTTATCTTTGCCGTACAGCAATACAAATGGCCAAGAATAATTATTGCCCGCAAAATGTTCATTACCTATTTTAGCTTGCATATCAGTAAAACCAATAACCTTGCCCACATCATGAATGTTGTATCTCAACAACGGTATACCACTATCAGCGGAAAAAATCAGTTCATCCGCCAACTGTTCAAAGTAACGAC
Source organism: uncultured Gammaproteobacteria bacterium (assembly GCA_964493305.1). GTDB lineage: Bacteria > Patescibacteriota > Patescibacteriia > S139-126 > S139-126 > DYGA01. Next base: position 388,278 of record CAZBLW010000001.1, on the reverse strand, counting down.
TCAATGGATTGAATTGGAATATACCAGGTAATCTATTTTGTTGATCGTAAAAGTCAGAATATTTCTTACTATCAGCATCAACTAACTGTCTAATTTTGATTGACAAAATTGTTTCAAAGGCCAACATATTTGCATCAGCCGAGCCATAAATACTAAAACTATCTTTGACTAAATCAGTTACTCCCGCTTTGTGCAGTAAAGTTTGGCGCCATTTCTCACTAAAACCCTCGCCGGCAAAAATAAATTTAATTTTAAAACTGGACCAATCAATTCCTTGCTGCTGACCAAAATCAATTACATCCTTAACCAGAGGCGGATAACCAGCAATAATTATTTGATCATAATACTTAGCTAATTCTTTAATAATTCTTACGTTTTCGGTGATACTGATGCCGGGACTAATTACTGTCAGAGGTAAGCCTTTTTGTGATATGTGTTGACCACAATTTTGTGTTAAAACTCCAGCTACATACATGCCCATGGCAAAACTAACAATCAATAACGTACGCTGATTATCACAAGCAAAAAAATCTCGCAATAGCATTTCATGATTCAAAGTGGCTTCAAACTCTTGCCAACTAGAACGAAACCAAAAAAAAGGATCACCGGATGATCCGGAACTAACACTGACCATATTTTGTTGATGAAAACTGCCTGGCCAACAAAGCTCAGGTATAGAGTACTGCCGGAGATAATTATTCTTATCAATAAAAGGAACGGCTGATAAATCTTGGTGAGTTACTATTTTTTCTGGTTTAATACTATTTTTTTGTAAAAAATCTTTATACGCTGGAACTTTAGCTGCCATCTGTTGAAATAAATTCAGCTGTTTTTCCTGACTTGCTTTCAGGAGCTGATCAAAAGAAATGGCTAAAAAATCTTTGCTCTCAGTGGGAAAATCCAAATTAAGATAATCAATTAAATAGTTGTGAGAAAAATCTTGATGGACTTCTTTAAAATAATTAAGTAACTTATTGGGCATAAGAAAAATTTAATTTATCAGTTGCTAAAAGATCAGCTACTTTGTAAGTGGGTAAATTGTCGCGTTTTGATCTATCAATAATAGCTACTAAGGTTTGTCCAATATTATTGACTCTGGTCAACACTCGATCAGCCGAATAACCATCTTCAGCTAATTCATCGGTTATATTGATGAGGCCACCGGCGTTAACAACATAATCTGGTGCGTATAAAATACCCTGATTATGAAAATAATCACCCACTTTGTCCGAAGTCAACTGATTATTGGCACCACCAATAATATATTGAGCGGTGATATTTTTTATATTTTCTTCATTGAACTCATGACCTACTGCACAAGGTGAATAAATAGTTACGGGTAGAGTAGAAATTTTATCTGGAGCTACGATCTTTATTCCTGGTAAATTGGCCACAATATAATCGAGTCGCGGTTGATCAATTTCGGAACCATAAACTTCACTACCATCAGCCAATAACAATCTAGCCAACTCACCTCCTACTTTACCTAAACCTTTTATGGCTACGGATATATTATTTAAATTTGTCTGACCAGTAACTTTTTTTATAGTTGACTTAATTGCGACATACACACCTCTAGCAGCCATATCAGATGTACTATAACGTTCTCCCTGAACTGGCTTATGACCTAAAATATATTTACTAAATTTTGACATAAACAAAGTATCTTCTTCATCAATACCTACATCAGGACCAGTAGTAAAAATACCAGCTAAACTATCAATTACCTGCGCATAAGCAGTAAGTAAGGCTGGTGTTTTTTCTCCTTGTTTTAAGATAACTGCCTTACCACCGCCAAAATTTAAATCAGCCATTAAGCACTTGTTAGTCATGGCTTGAGATAAATCCAAAACATCTCTAATTGCATCGTTTTTATCTTGATAATACCACCACCTCGTGCCACCAGTAGCTGGTCCCCTGGTGGTATTATGAATACCTATATAGCCCTCCAACTTCACCGTGGGATCAATAAAATGATAAACCACTTCGTGATTTTTATATTCGGCAAAATTTTTTACGTCAATTTTTTCTAATTTCATTGGAAAATATATTATCCATTTTTATTTGATAACGACCAGCTGGTACTGATTGACCCAGGGCCAATTTTTTCACAACTTGCCCTAAAACCAACCCTCTTAAATAAGATGTTTCTGCTAACTGCGGAATAGCTGCTAAAGTTTTACCAACCTTAGCAAAAGCCGAAACTAGTTCTGGCGCTAAAAATTTTTTACCTATAAAATCCCTCGCCAGATTAATTTTTTCTGTTTTGGTTAGCTGGGATAAAACAATATTATCTGTCAAAAATTTTTCAGGTAAAAAACCATTTAGTATCTTCTGTCTCTTATTTATATCATATCTTTCAATATCTAAAACCAAATTTACTCCATTGCCAGTAACCATAATGACTGGTATACCATGTTGACGTGCTTTTTTTCTTATCATAACTTTTAAGGGTAAATTATCCATCTCTTCAATTAAAACATCAATTTTTGGTTTTAATAAAAATTTATCAATATTTTTGGTGGTAATACCTTCAGAATATAAATCAATTTTATAAAATGGATCAATTTCATACACTTGTTCAGCTGTTAAATTTGTTTTATTGCCACCCAAATCCTTTAAACTTGCACGGAATCTATTTAAACTGGAAACGGTCAAAATATCAGGATCGGCAAATTTCATGGTTTCTGCACCCCCGGCTAAAGCCAAACAAAGAGCAGCATGATAACCAACATTCATACCCGCAATCCCTACCTTCATATTTAAAAATTTTTGCTGTTGGTTAGTATTTAAAAAACCATTATTTCTGGACAAGCGTAAACTTCTAAAAGCCGGCTTAGCTAAAATTTTAACCATAGTTTTCAACCAAGGGTAATACACCCATATTGCCTGCGGTAATGATTTTATATTTTTTCTACCCGCTGGGTCTAATACGATTTGATATTCTTCCGTTTGGTTGGAATATTCATCAACTTTTTTAATCGATCTATCTCGCCAGAGTTTAGCAAACAAACCGGTCTGTTTTTGGTTAGACAAATTAAATAGGTAAGGTTTTGTTTGGTTGGTGAACTTAAGTTTAGTCATGGATTAATCTTGACTTTAAATTATAGCGGGGGCTATGACGGAAATTGCCTGACATATAACCAACTACAAAAGAAAATTGCGGCAGCCAATCAGTGTTGATAAATTTTTTTAACTCTGCACGATGATTACCTATTTCAATCGCTCCGACATAAATTGAGGTTCTTAATCCGATTGAATTAAGATATAAATTTAGTCTAAAAAAACGTCGACCAACTTGCCACCAACTAATAGGTGTATCCTCTGGTGATAACATAATCCCAGCCGCTGGAGCACTGGCTATGGCTTGACGGTTAAGTTGAGCAAATAATTTACCCAGGTTTAATAATTTGATTAAAGGTGGAAAGATAAACGACAGTAAAAACGGAATACGTAAATTGTAGCCAACTAGGCCATCTAATTTTTTAGTTAGACTAGGTCGCATCCACTGAGATAGCTCGTAACGAAAATTTTTATTATTGTGAGCTTCAGCAATTGCTTGAGCAGTCAGTTGGGCTAAATATTTTGTTTTGTCTTTACCTGACAATAAAACAAATTTGACTTGTTCATCTGAATAAATTGTTAGTTGTTCATTAAGTTGAGCCGGTATTTCTTTTTTGTCAAACATACCTCTTACATTTACCCTGCTAAGCAAAGCTTCAATCATACTTTTTTTACTAACCTCAGCTTCACTAGGGATAAACTGGACTTGAAAAATAAGATTATTATTATCAATAAACTGAAAAACACAGCTAAAGCCAAAATAATTTGCCACCTGCTCGATAGCCTCAGCTAAACAGCCATGGCTGATATACAAATCCCTTCCCGTTGGGTCTGAGTTGGGCAACTTAATACTCGTATCGACCTCAACCTGACAAATATCGCCTTGCAGACGAAATAACCAGGGCTGACTATTGTGAGTTGATGGTGCTAAAATTGCCAATGACAAAATAAATTGGATTTTTTCAGTCAAACTACCTGATTTTGGAAACTCGGACAATTTAATATCCCAGGGATTTATCTCCATAATATTACTAGCATTATTTTTATTAGTCCTAGCCATCAGCTTAATTTTAGCAAAAAAACTAATATTTTTAAATAGTTTATTAACAAATATGGTATAATTTAGAACATGATTTATCTATACAAAAAATGGCAAAAAAATACTATACTACTGCTGTTTATTTTGGCTTTGTTGGGGTTGGCCGACAGTTTTTATCTAACCTGGCAAAAATTAAATAATCAAGAAGTAGCTTGCTCAACTTTTGGTGGCTGTAATACGGTTATCAACAGTGTTTACGCTAGCCTTTTCGGCATCCCTTTAGCTTATTTGGGATTACTTTATTATTTAACAATTTTTATTTTACTGGTTTTAATCACCAAAAATAAAAAATCCTGGTGGCTGTCACTACTGGGATTATCTACTCTGAGTGGATTTTTTTTGTCAGGATATTTTGTTTATTTGCAAATTTGGGAAATTGGGTCAATTTGTATGTATTGCATGTTATCAGCTTTGACCTCAACTCTGTTATTTATTTTTACCAATTTAATTTATTGGTCAATAAAAAAAGCGGCTAAATAGCCGCTTTTAAAAATTATTATAAAACAAAATTGGCCATCTCGACCAAACGGTTGGCGTATCCCCACTCATTATCATACCAAGCAATTATTTTTACTAAATCATCATCGATAACCTTGGTTAAAGTTAAATCAATTATAGACGAAGCTGGGTTACCAACAATATCACTAGAAACCAAGGGGTCGGTTGATACTTCTAAAATTCCTTGGTAACGTGGATTATTTGCAGCTGCGGTTAATACTTCATTTATTTTTTCCACTGTGGTTTTTTTCTTAAGTAAAAAAGTAAAATCAGACAATGAACCACAAGGCGTAGGTACCCTAACGGCTAAGCCATCAAAAATTCCGGCCATCTCTGGGACTGTTTGACTAACTGCACTAGCTGCGCCAGTGGTTGTTGGTACTATATTTAACGCAGCAGCACGCGCCCGACGTAAATCTTTATGAGGACCATCAACCAAATTTTGATCAGCAGTATAGGAATGAATAGTTGTCATCGTAGCCTTTTTGACACCAAAATTTTCCGCCATAATTTGGGCAACCGGGGCTATACAATTGGTGGTACAAGAAGCATTGGAAATTATATTATTAGTTACTTTTTTTTCTGTATTAACTCCCAAAACATAAGTGGGGGTGGAATGGTCTTTAGCTGGTGCAGAAATTATTACTGCCTTAGCCCCAGCTTTTAAATGTAAACCCGCTAACTCCTGAGTACGAAAAATACCAGTGCATTCAAGCACTACATCAATTTCCAGATTACGCCAGGATAACGCCGCTGGATCTTTTTCAGAAAAAACCATTATCTTTTTTCCGTCAATATATAAATTGTGTTCATCATATTTGACCTCGGATTTAAAACGACCATAAACCGAATCATATCTTAATAAATGAGCCAAAGTGGCGGTATCGGTTAAATCATTAATCGCTAAAATCTCCATATCCTGACGTGGTAAAATTATTTTAAAAGCCGCTCGGCCAATACGACCAAAACCGTTTATGGCAATTTTCTTTTTTGACATAAATATATTAGTTAATTTTTATATTATTTTTATAATTCTCGTCCTCGTAAGCCAAACAACACTTTAAACGACCACAAATTCCACTTAATCTCTCAATACCACGTTGAGATATTTTTTGATTATTAGCCATTTCTGATGATATATTACCAAGATTTTTTAAATGAGTTTGACAACACAAACGATAACCACAATGACCAATATCACCGCTAATTTTGGCTTCGTCTCTAACACCAATCTGTTGTAACCTAATACTTCCTCGATAACGTTTGGTTATTTCTTTGATCAAGTCTCTAAAATCAACTCTTCCCTGAGCAATAAAAGCAAAAACTAATCGTTTTTTATCAAAAGAAAAATGGGCATCAACCAATTTCATTGGTAAATTCAATAAACGCGCTTGATCGTGACAAAATTCTAAGGCTTCCCTACTTTCTTGATAAAGTTCGGCCTGCAAATCTAAATCTGCCTGACTTGCTAATCTGATAAACTTTAAGCTGCTTGGTTCTTGGTTGGTGGCGGTTTCCGTAATACCTATTACGCGAGCTACCTCTTCTCCCCACTCAAACCCGACAATCAATTTGTCATGAATTTTTACCGGATCGTTTTCACTGCCAACTAAAAAATAGTTTTTATCCCAATTTATATATTGAATTTCCAATAAACGCATAATTACTTAATAATTGTGCCGTAATTTTTATTTTGACAGATAGTCAACAACTTACCTGGTTGCCACTTACAGACCCTGATAGACAAATTAAGTTCCCTAGCTAGAGCCAAAGCGGCCATATCCATGACTTTTAATTTATCGGCTAAGACTCGGTCATGAGTTAGAGTAAGAAATTTTTTAGCCTTTTTATTTTGTTTAGGATCAGAATCATAAACGCCATTGACTTTAGTCAATTTTATAACTTGATCTACTTCTAAACTAGCACCAAAAATTACGGCGGCGGTATCGGTGGTAACATAAGGCAAACCCGTGCCACCAAAAATCAAAACTTTGCCAGCATTAAAATCATTTTTAGCTCGATCGGGACTGAAAGGCTGACTGGCCTGAACTAAATTTAAAGTACTATCCAAAACTGCTGGGACTTTTATTTTCTCTAAGGCCGCTTGTAAAATTAAACCGTTGATTAACGCTGCACACATACCAGCATAATCGCCTTTAATTCTTGATAATTCGGCAATTTGAGCACCTCTGATAATATTGCCAGCTCCCACTACTACTGCTACTTTAATATTTTTTTGATAAAGTTTTTTGATGTCGTTGGCCAAGGTTAGCGCTTGCCTGACAGCAATTGGTTGGTTTCCCGAAGCAAAAAATTCACCTGAAAATTTCAATAATATTTTATTCATGTAAATAATTTTACCTTAAAAAATAAAATCCCGCTACTGCGGGATTTTAATTAAATACTGAGACGTGAAAATTTACCGATTTTTATATTTTCACCTATTTTAGCAATAGCTTCAGTCAATAATTTTTCAATAGTTAACTTATCATCTTTGATATAATACTGTTTAAGCAAACAATTCTGCGCATAAAACTTTTCTAACTTACCTTCAACTATTTTTTCAATTACTTCAACCGGCTTACCGGCCCCAGACATTTCCTCTCGATAAATTTCTTTTTCTTTTTCTTTAATATCCTCAGGTACATCAGCGGATGATAAATAAAGTGGATTCATCGCTGCTACTTGCATAGCCAGTTCCTTGGCCAATTGTTGAAACTCTTGATTCCTGGCAACAAAGTCGGTTTCACATAATAATTCAACCATAGCCGCAACTTTACCATTTGTATGTAAATAAATTCCCACATAACCTTCCTTTACTTGGCGGTCTGATTTTTTGGTGGCAATTTTTTGACCTCGTTTTCTTAATACTTCCAAAGCTTTATTCATATCACCACCAGCTTCGGTCAAAGCTGATTTGGCATCCATCATACCGGCACCAGTTTGTTCTCTTAATTGTTTTACATTGTCAGCTGAAATAGTCATATTAATAAATTTAATAATCTACTTTTTTAGGTTTTTCTTAATACCTAAAAATTTTTTCTCAGTTGCTTTCTCTTCTGTTTTTGGTTTCTTGGCATATTCATTCTTGCCAAAGACAACAGCAGCAGCAATGGCGTTGGTAATAATTTCTACAGATTTAACTGCGTCATCGTTGGCCGGGATTGGCCAATCTACTTTACTAGGATCAACATTGGTATCACACATAGCAATAATTGGTACACCTTTTTTTCTCGCTTCGGTGATGGCAGTTTTTTCTTCACGGATATCAACTACAAAAACCAAAGTTGGTAATTTTACCATTTGTCTAATACCACCAACTTTCTTTACTAAATTCTGATATTGTTTTTCCAGTTCTAACTGCTCTTTTTTGGTATATTTGTTCCACTCGCCTTTTTCTTTCTGTTTTTCGAGTTTTTCCAACTTCCTGATTAACTTAATAATGGTGCTGAAGTTAGTAAAAGTTCCCCCCACCCATTTTTCAATAACATAGGGGCTATTGGCGGTTTGAGCCGCTTGTTTTACAATATCCCGCACTTGTCTTTTAGTACCTACAAATAAAACATCTCCACCAACCGCTGTTTCTTGGATAATTACATCGACTACCCGATTAAGCTGTTCATAAGTTTTTTCTAAATCAATAATATGAACATCGCTTCTCTGGGTAAAAATAAAAGGCTTCATTTTTGGATGCCACCTTGACTTTTGGTGACCAAAATGAACCCCAGCTTTTAACATCTCCATTAGAGATGGTAGTTTAATTTTTTCCATATTTTTCCTTTCTTTCCTCACTAGGAGGAACCTCTACTTTTATCTACTTAGTCTATAAGCCCAATACTGGGAGGAATTAAGACCAATCAAAAAGTATGAGTGATTTAATAGTTAATAAAAGACCTCTACTTGAGATCCTATATATTATAAACAAACTTAGATTTTTTGACAAGCTTTATTAGCAATTATTAAATAATATGCTAAAATTAGATAAATATAATAATTATGGCCAATAAACTTTTAGCTAATGGCAAACGCCCTTGGAAGTGGTTATCTGATATTTGGGGTTATATCACCATGGTAGTTTTTACTTGGGACTTTTTTCAGCCTGAACAACTTAGAGTTGAGGCCACTGGAGTAGCCATAATCTACACAGCGATATTGGTCATTTATGTTTCTAACAAAGAATATCATCGTTGGCATAAAAACAATTTTATATCACAATATGCTGGTGAGAAATTTATTGTTCTTTGGACTCTGCTACTATTCTTCTTCATAACTTTATCGGCCAGTTTGCCAAATAAATTTATTATTCCCTCAACCTTTTATACTACTTATATAACTATCTTGGGTATCTTTGCTATCAGTTTAAATTCAAAAAAATTAAAAAAAAGATAAACTTGCTAATTTTTTATAAATGTGTTAGTATATTTCTACTCTAATTAATGATCTAAACGATATTATGAAACCAGACATTCATCCTAAATATTATCCTGAGGCAACTATCAGCTGTGCCTGCGGACAAACTTTTAAAGTGGGATCAACCGTGGAGAAAATCAATGTAGAAATTTGTTCCAACTGTCATCCTTTTTATACCGGCAAATCAACCATTATTGATACAGCTGGTCGCGTTGACCGCTTCAAAAAAAGACAAGCTAAGGCAGAAGAAAAGGTGAAAAAAACACTTTCCTCATCCCAAAAAAAAGCCAAGGCTATTTCGCGACGTGGCAAAAAAGAAAAATAAATATTTTTTTATACAATTAACCCTGCTTTAATAATCGCAGGGTTTTTGTTATGATTTTTATATGAAACAAACTATTGAACAACTAAAAAAAGCTTGTCAGGAATTGGAAAAAAAACTAGCTAGCTCCAGTCAAGATCCAACGGCTTTAAAATTACATTCCCAAGCTTACAATGAAACCAAAGAATTGTTGGGTTTATACGAAAAACTAGATCAAACCCAAAAAGCCATCAACGAAGCTGAAACCACTATCAACGAAACTGATCCGGAATTAAGAACCTTGGCAGAAGAAGAATTGGCTCAACTAACCCCAAAAAAAATTGAACTGGAGGAAAAAATCCACGAATTTGAACACCCGGCCTCACCTTTTGATAAAAAAGATATTATTATGGAAATCCGAGCCGGTACTGGTGGTGATGAAGCGGCCTTGTTTGCTGGTGATTTATTTCGCATGTATTCACGTTGGGCGGAAAAAAAGGGTTGGAAAACCACCCTCTTATCAGCCAACCGTACTGGCATTGGTGGTTTTAAAGAAATTATTTTTACCATTACGGGTAAAAATGTTTACAGTAATTTAAAATACGAATCTGGTGTTCATCGAGTTCAAAGAGTACCAACTACTGAAAAATCAGGGCGAGTTCATACTTCAGCTGCTACTGTGGCGGTTATGCCGGAAGCCGACGAAATTGATTTAAAAATTGATCCCAAAGATTTGGATATTGAAGCTTCCACCTCTACTGGGCATGGCGGTCAATCGGTAAATACAACTTATTCGGCAATAAGAATAACTCACAAACCAACCGGAATCGTAGTAAAATGCCAAGACGAAAGAAGTCAACAACAAAATAAAGCCAAAGCCATGCAAGTATTACGATCTAGATTACTTGCTTTAGAAGAAGAAAAACGACAACAAGAAGAGTCGGCCTTACGTAAATCACAAGTTGGTTCTGGTGATCGCAGTGAAAAAATTAGAACTTACAATTGGCCACAAAATCGATTGACTGACCACCGCATTAACCTCACTTTACATAATTTGGATTTAATTTTAGAAGGCGATCTTGATGACATAATCCACTCGCTGAAAAATGCTGAAAAAGAAAAAAATAATTAACCTCAATTTTTTATGAAAAATACCAGTAAAGAAATTATTAATATTTTGGGACTGGTATTAATTTGGCGAGTTCTAGTACAACTCTTTATTACTCTAGCTCAATATCGGGTAAATTTATTACCTGATTTGGCTTATGGTTTTGCTAATACCAATCCCTGGTCCAATACTCTGCCGGCGGCACTAAAAGCGTTTGCCAACTGGGACTCGGGCTGGTATTTATCAATTGCTCAAAATGGTTATTATTTTATTGACCAAACAACTAACGCTGTCTTTTTCCCTGTTTACCCGTTATTAATGAGATATGTAGCCTTACTTACTGGTTGGGATTATTTAATGGCAGGAATTATTATTTCACAACTAGCGCTGATTATAGCCATTATCTATTTATATAAGTTGGTCAAATTGGATTATTCAGCCAACATTGCCTTTACTAGTGTTATCTTTTTACTGATTTTCCCTACGGCTATTTTTTTTAATTTTGTTTATACCGAAGCTTTATTTATCTGTCTGGTGATTACTGCTTTTTATTATGCCAGACAAAATAAATGGGCACTGGTCGGAATTTTGGGATTTTTTATTTCACTGACTAAACCTTGGGGCATTGCCCTGCTACTTCCTTTACTAGTGGAATATTATCAGAGTAAAAATCTAACTATCAAAAAAACACAAGCCGACATAGGTTATTTATTTTTACTACCTTTGGGCTTACTGTTGTTTATGCAATTTTTAAAAATAAAATTCGGTTCATATTTTATTTTTATGAGTGGTCAAAAAATATGGCACGCTGACAATACCTACAACTTTTGGTTAACTTTTAAAAATTATTTCAATAATATTTTTGTTTTTATTTCTGACAATACCGCTTATCAAGCGGCTATTAGTTTGGATCTTATATTTTTTATAATAGGGTTATTGGCTAGTATTTATATTTTTATTAAAATTAGAAAATCTTACGGTCTTTATACCTTTTTAACTTGTCTGATACCAGCGCTGATTGGTATTTTTGTTTCGATGTCACGTTACTTACTGGTAGCTTTTCCGATTTATATTATGTTGGCTATGTGGTCTGAAAAAAATAAATTATGGCAATTTACTATTTATTCAATCTTGTTGATCTTGTTTAGTTTTTTTACTTTACTGTTAATGCATAATTATTGGGTGGCTTGAAAAAATTAACCATCTCACAGAAATCAATAAAATATTTCCATGATTATCACAGAAGCTTTAAGGTGGGCAAAAAATAAATTATCAAACATTGACTCCCCTCAGCTTGACGCTGAGGTACTTTTAAGTTTTGTTTTGAAAAAAAATAAAACTTTCCTTTACACCTATCCTGAAAAAAAATTAAGCAAACCACAAACTGATAAATTCAAAATTTTAATCAAGCAAAGAGCAAAAAATATTCCCAGTGCTTACTTAACCAAGCAAAAAGAATTTTTTGGCTTAAATTTTTACGTTGATAAACGAGTTTTAATCCCCCGTCCAGAAACTGAAATTATTGTTGAACAAGCAAGCGAATTGATAAAAAAATATAAATTAAAATCACTGGCTGATATTGGTACTGGCAGTGGCTGCATAGCAATTACCTTAAAAAAATTATTTCCTAAACTTAAAGTATTGGCTAGTGATATCAGCTTACCGGCTTTAGCGGTAGCCAAAAAAAACGCTCGACTTAATAAGGTTCGGATACAATTTAAAAAAGGTGACTTATTAACACCCTATAAACATCTCAAAATTGATATTTTGGTGGCAAATTTACCTTACCTTAGCCAGGAAATATATAATTCAGCGAAGACCATTAAACACGAACCAAAAACTGCCCTTTTTGCCAAAAAACAAGGTCTTGAGTATATTGAAAATACCATTAAACAAATTGTCAAACTGAATATCCGAGCAAAATTTTTGTTACTTGAGATTGACCCTAGTCAAAGTAAAAAATTGAAAAAAAAATTAAATAAATTAAACTATCAAGTTACTATTACTAAAGACCTGCAAAAACTTGATCGTACATTAACAATCACATACTAAAGCCATCCTGGCAGAAAGGAGAACAACCATGGAATGGGAATTAACGCCAAAAATTTTTGATGATTACCGAGATAATCTAAAAAAATTCCAATTACCTGATGATCAGATCATTGACTTGATTAAAAATACTTGCCAACAATGGAATAAAACTGGACCTGGTTTTGGTCTGCAAATAAGTACAATAGATAATAATATCCACCAGGGTCTAGCCTGGTATATTTGTACTCATGGGTACAAAATAAAATACTATTTTGAAGAATATCAAGCGACTAAGGTAATGATTGTCTATTACGAAATTCCCTTGAGTAGGGTAAAAAATATTAAGTATTTAGGTAAGTCAAATACAATCAGGCCTTGGATAAACCATTCACTATATAAAAATCTATGCTCAGAGGAGGTATTATGATTGAACTCAATAATCTTTTAAGTGAACTACGTCAACAGTGGCTCGACAAAAAAAATCTAAATATCAATTTATTAATTTCCGCTAGCGATATCATTCGCAATCTAAATCGCAAAGAAAACAAACCTCTAATTATCAAATTAGATTTTTATAAACTCAACCAACTCAAGTCCATCACTGGCGTCTGTTCTTATATTAATTTACTAGTGGGTAACAAATTGGTTAATAGCTATGTAACTGGCGAGATTAGAATTTGGAAAAAAATCAAAAAAATAAGCAGGGGTAAAAGAATATTCAAAAAAATATATATCGAACAAAAAATAAAAATTCCAATTTACAATCTCGTCTCTATCCAAAGCAATACCATTCCTAGTATTTTAAAAAAATATATCTAAAAGCCTGTTTACAAAATATCAAACAGGCTTTTTAAAAACCAGTTTTTTAAAAAAAATTATTGAAAAATTATTTCTCGGTTAGTTGGTACTACCAACACCCAAGTTAAACCCGGCAATAATTTTATTTTCTCTCCATCATTTATATATTGAGTTAAGCTAAACTCTGAATTCTTTTGCCAAGTAATATTTCTTAATTGTCCAGCTTGTAGCAAATAACCATTACCTTGACCGATAATAGCCAATGAGAGACGACCAGCATTATCTAAAACAATTTCTGGGGGAATTAGTTGAATTATAATATTACTAATATTGATTGGTAATTGTGACTCTTGATCAATTTTAATCTGGTTATTTTCATAACGATTGTAAAAGTTGTCACTTGGGGAAAAAACAAATTTGGCGTCATAAATTGAACCTTCGCTAATATCAATACTTACCTTGGTAGTAGAAGAAGTTGATACATTATCTAACTGTGCTGTATAAATAAAATTATCATAAACGCCCTCCTGTTTTTCACTTAAAGAAAAATCTTCTAGCGCCAGGGATAGCTGGTTTGTGTTGGTATATAAATTATGAGGAGCTGATTTCTGATTTTTTCGATAAAAGTAATATTGACCGTAACCAGAAATTTCATTTAAATCAGTTACTGGACTACGGTTAATAAGAGCTAAAGCATCAGGACTACCACCGGCATGAACATATAATGACTTAAATTCACTCGCCCATTCAACAAAGTATGGCCGTGCTGATCTAACTGGACCAATTTCAGTATCTTTAGCAAATAAATTATAAACTGCCATCAATCTAGTAGCCCCTCCTTCGACTGGGGCTTCATAAATAAAATCAGCTGCTGTCAATCCGCTTTGTGGTCTGGCTGAAGAATTATTATCAATCATAACCGCCACTGGATAGGAAGAGGTGGTAATTTGGTAAGACTGAATGACTACCGTTGGTTTTGCTAAGTTATCTACTTTATCAACTGAATAAGCAAATTGCGGTTCTACTTTAGCTAAACTATTGTCGATATTTTCAAACAAAACAAAACTGCCAAATAACATCCAGACAAACAAACATAAAACCAAAATAGCAACTATTTTTTCCTGATGAATAAAAAACAAATCTTTTTGTTTTTTCTTGTTATTAGTCATTTTTCATAATAGTGAATCCGTTAGGAACTTCATCAACGAAGTTATTTTTGGGACAATTTCCCCGACCGTGATCTTCTTGAATAGTTTCAAAATTTACTATTTGTAAAACATAGTAATCACTTAAACAATCAAAACTACCAAAAGAAAATTTTTGGTAGCGATAAAAATAATTGTTGGTATTTAAAGGATCTCTAACTTGACTTGCCAATATATTTTCATCAAATAATGGTTGTAAAAAACTTGAATCTCCCCCACCCGGTGCAATAGTCATATCCCAACCCTGCCAATCATCGGCTGCTTGGGGATAATGACCATGACGATCGTAATAAATGTCCAAAGCTTTTACAATTTCATTGAAATCTGCCTTTCGTTTAGTGTCTCTGACTTTGGCCCTGATATCATCAAAGCCCACAAAAAATATAATTAAAATACAGGCACCAATAATAAGGGCAAAACTTTTTCTCAACTTACTTGTACTTTTAGTCTGTATCATATAGCTAAATATATTTTATAACAGATTACTAAAAAATTAAATCCCGCAAGTTTTTGCGGGATTTAATTTCTAATAACAAGATTATTTATTATCTGGTTTGGTGTCACCGGCCTTATCCTCGGTTTTACCAGCCTCACCGGCCTTATCCTCGGTTTTACCAGCCTCACCAGCTGTGGTTTCGGCTGTGGTTTCTGGTTGAGCTTCAACTCTAGGTTGTTGCACCAAACAAATCGGTACATCTTTTTCCACCAAAACCTCGATGCCACTTGGCCAAGTGATTTCTCCTACGGTAATTACTTTATCAAAATCATCTAACGGAGAAATGTCAATTTCAACTTTGGCCACTAAATCCTTAGGTAGACAAGTTATTGGTACGTGACTTAAACTTTTAACTAAAATACCACCTAACTCCTTGATAGCTTTGGCTGTACCAATAAATTCTAAAGGTAAATCAGTAGTCAATTTTTCATCCATTTTGACAATATAAAAATCAACATGCATTACTTGATCATTCACCGCATCAAGTTGAATATCCTTAATCAAAACATTAAACGGCTTATGTTCATCAACAGTTAACATGATTAAATTGCTTTCCCCAGCTTGATTAAATAATTTTTCAAAACTTACTTTAGGGATAATTACATGAACATTTGACTTATTGTGTCCATAGACTTCACCCAAAATAAAACCTTGCTGACGTAAATCTGTAGGACTCACATCATTGGGTCTGGTTTTAACTTTAATTTCATACATATTATATAAACTTAACAATTACGTGCTATCTATTTTAGCAAAAAACTATAAATAGTCAACACCCGGTTAATGATCGTGTACATAGATACTTTGTACCAATCCCAAAGCTAATAAAACTGATACTAAAGAAGAACCTCCAGCCGATACCAACGGCAGTGGCACTCCCGCTACTGGCAATAAACCAACGTTCATACCAATATTAATCATCAGTTGGAAAAATATATAAACTATAACCCCTAGGGTAATAAACTTACCAAAATCGGTACGTGCCAATTTTAGAATACGTAATAAACGATAGAAAAAAAATAAATAAACTAACAAAAAAACCAAACTTCCAAAAAAACCAAAATTTTCTGCTATCACCGCAAAAATAAAATCGGTTTGTGCTTCAGGTAGAAAATCTAATTGCGACTGAGTCCCAAATCCCAAACCCCTACCCCATAAACCGCCCGAGCCAACCGCCACCTTGGCCTGAGTAATATTGTAACCTTCAACTAACGGGTCAGAATCGGCATTGATAAAAGTCATGATACGTGTTTTTTGATAATCCTGTAATAAAAAATTCCAGCTTACAACCATGCCGCTAGCTACCAACAAAATAATCAATCCGTAGTGCCAGCGCCGTAAAGGTAAATAAAATATTGACACCAAAAAAATAAAAAATAAGATCATGGCTGAACCAAGATCAGGTTGACGAACAATTAAGAACATCAACCCGGCAGTCAATATACCGGCTAAAAAAATAGTACGTAATAATGTGTGTACATTAGATATTGTTGAAAAAAACCTGGCTAAGAATATGATAAATAAAATTTTTACAAATTCAACTGGTTGGATACTAACCGGTCCTAAAATGAACCAGGCTTTTATGTTTCTTATTTCTTGACCAAAAAATAAAACCGCTAACAACAATAAAAAAGCAACTACATACGACAACCAACCGTAGTGTTGCCAAATTTTATAATTTTTATTGATTAAAAATAAATAAAAAGTCAATCCTACAAAAAATGCAATCAACTGTTTAAAAAAGAAAGCTGTTTTGGCTGGTGAGTCGTCCAAACTAAACAAAATGACTAAACTAAATACAATCAATATAAAAATGGCTGCTGACAGCAACCAATCTGACTGTAATGTTTTTTGCCACCATTTTTTCATTTATGACTAACGTATTAAACTGGGTGAATTATCAGGAAATAAACGAATATTTTGACTATTCAGAGAGTTGGGATAAACTAATACCTCAGTTTTTATATCTCCACTATAACTGGTCGGCCACAATACCTCAACTACCCTATTTTCACCAGCACTTAAATCATTGATAGTCAAAGCATTAACACCAACAATACGGTTGCCCTGCCATAATATTATTTGTAATTCCAATTCCCAAAAACTATAAGGAGAATCATTGATGATTGTAAAATTGGTACGAGTATCCAACAGTCCGGAACTAACATTTGTTAAAATATCTCCGACAGTTATTTTTGGTTTTAACCAACGGTTACGGCTATCTAATTGCGACTGATCTTTAACTCTCGTCCATAACTGTCTTTTAATAAACAACTTGGCATTACTGGCTGAAGCTGTCCCGGGGTAATTGAAAATAACTAAATATTTTTTATCAGCTGGTAAAACATTGGTAATCATCGTATTTGTCGTTTTGCCATCGATAACATAATAATATTCAATTTCCTTCAACCACCAACGAGGATTAACATTTTCTACTTCAGTTATCAAATCGTAACCATCATTTTTATTGCCGATGGCCAAAGTATTTCCTAACAACAAGGGACTGGGTGCACTACTGGACTTGATTTGATCGTAATCACTCAGATTGTTAGTTAACTCAGTAAGCATTGCCTGATGCAGAGGTGTTTGCATTAAATATTTATACAATTCCCAACCTGCATTCGCATAAATACCAACTATAAAAACAATTGATAAAATTATCAATGCTGCTTTTATTTTTAAACGATGAGTTACCCACCAATAACCAACGGCTAACTCTTTTTCTGTAAGTTGTCCAAATTCATCAGTCATATCAATATTTTACCTGATTTAGTATTATTTTTAAAGTAGTAAATATACTGGCCTTAACACAAAAATATGATATAATAAATAAAATATTAATAAATTTTTATGATGATTGAAACAACTAAAGACTTATTTTGGTTATTATTCGGCCTCTCCATTGTCCTGTTTACACTCTTTGTCTGCTGGGGAATGTTTTATATGATTATGACAATTAGAGATGTACGCGAAACTATTAAAAGTCTAAAAAGAAAACTGGACTTACTAGAAGAATTTCTCACTACTGTCAAAGAAAAAATAACCGATACTTCACAGTATTTAAAAACTATTATTGAAACCGTGATAAAACTCACCGGTTGGTTCGAAGAACAAAAAAATTCCAAAACAAAAAAAACAAAAAACTCTCTTAAATGAGCAATTAAACAAAATTTTGGTAAAAAATTATTAACTTTGTAGTTATAGAAAATTTGTTTTATAATTAACTACTGGTTGTCGTTAAAAACAGAGTCTAGAACAGCTATTAAAATACTCTGTTTTTTATTAGTAATTGATTTTTCTTACTTATGAGTTTTGTCCATCTCCATGTCCATAGTCATTACTCGTTACTTGATGGTTTATCAAAAATAGATAAATTGGTGGAAAAAGCCGTTGATTTACATATGCCAGCAGTAGCCTTGACTGATCACGGTGTAATGTATGGTGCTATAGATTTTTATCAAAAATGCAAAAAAGCCGGTATTAAACCAATTATTGGTGTGGAAGCCTACTTAGCTCCTGGCAGTCGTTTTGATAAAACCAGTAATTCGGAAAATAAATACTTTCACCTTACTTTACTGGCTAAAAATCTAACCGGCTACAAAAATCTTACCAAATTAGTAACCAGCGGACATTTGGAAGGGTATTATTATAAACCCAGAATTGATTGGGAATTACTAAGTCAACATGCTGAAGGAATTATTTGTTTATCAGGTTGTTTAAAAGGAGAATTACCCCAAACAATTTTAAAAAACAACCAGACTGACAGCATCGTAGAAAAATATATTAACGTTTTTGGAAAAGAAAATTATTATTTAGAGGTGCAACACCACCCTGGTCTACCGGACCAAGCCAAAGTCAATCAAATAATATACAAACTAGCCAATCAATATGGTTTGAGGGCGGTGGCTACCAATGATGTTCATTATCTAGAAACAGCTGATGCTGAAGCTCATGACACATTGATTTGTTTACAAACCAAAAGTAAAAAATTTGATCAAAATAGAATCTCATATTTACATGATGATTTTTCTTTTCGCTCACCTCAAAAAATGAAACAGGATTTTAGGGATCATCCCGAGGTGATTACAAATACTCTACTGGTTGCTGAACAATGCGATTTGGAAATTCCCATGGGAGAATACTTACTCCCCCATTACGCCTTAGACAACGGAATAACACCAGAAGCAGAACTTAAAAAATTATGTTTAGCTGGACTTAGTAAACGTTACCCGCAAAAAGAAAATGATGAAAAAATACTAGCCAGAATGAATTATGAATTATCTATCATCAACAAGACTGGCTTTGCTTCTTATTTCTTGATTGTTCAAGACTTTGTAAATTGGGCAAAAAACAACGGGATTATCGTAGGACCAGGACGGGGTTCAGCCGCTGGTTCAATTGTGGCTTATTTGACCAATATTACCAATATCGACCCCCTGGCCTACAATTTATTATTTGAAAGGTTTTTAAACCCTGATCGTATTTCCATGCCTGATATTGATCTTGATTTTACTGACACCAGACGTGATGAGGTGTTACGTTATGTGGAAAATAAATACGGTCATGATCACGTCGCCCAAATAATCACTTTTGGTACTATGGCTGCCAGGGTAGCTATTAGAGATGTGGGCCGGGTACTTGGTTTTCCTTACAATTACTGCGACCGTTTAGCAAAAATGGTACCAATGTTTACTACTTTAACTGAAGCTCTACAAGAAGTCTCAGAACTAAAAGAAATTTACAACAACGAAGAAGATGCTAAAACAATTATTGATACGGCTCTGAAATTGGAAGGTATTTCCCGTCATACCTCAACTCATGCCTGTGGCGTAGTAATAACCCCTAAACCACTAGTAAATTATTTACCATTACAACACGCTGCTTCTGATGACAAAACAATTGTTACTCAATATTCACTACACGCTGTGGAAGATCTGGGTCTTTTAAAAATGGATTTTCTGGGTTTGAAAAATTTAACTCTGATTGAAGCGGCGATAGAAATTATTGAAAAAATACATAACCATAAAATCGATATTGAAAAAATACCTATTGGTGACGAAAAAACCTTCAGACTTTTACAAGCCGGTGACACTACTGGAGTATTTCAATTGGAATCAAGCGGGATGCGACGTTACTTAAAATCTCTCAGTCCGACTGAATTGGAAGATATTATTGCGATGGTTTCTTTGTATCGACCGGGGCCAATGGAATTTATCGATGATTATATCAAGGGTAAACATGGACAAAAGAAAATTACCTACTTAGATAAACGCTTAGAGCCGATTCTTAGTAAAACGTATGGCATTGCTGTCTACCAAGAACAAATTATGGAAATCGCCAGAGAGTTAGCTGGTTTTTCATACGCTGAAGCTGATGTATTAAGAAAAGCAGTAGGTAAAAAAATAAAATCATTATTGGATACACAAGAAAAGAAAATGATCGATGGTCTAATTAATAACGGTTGCAATGAAAAAACTGCTAAAAAAATATGGGAATTTATATTACCTTTTGCTCGTTACGGTTTTAATCGCGCTCATGCTGCCTGTTATGCCATGATTGCCTATCAAACCGCCTACCTCAAAGCCAATTATCCAACTGAATTTATGGCTGCACTACTAACTGCCAACCAAAATAACCTTGATCGTGTTGCCGCCGAGATTGAGGAATGCAAAAAAATTGGTATAGAAGTTTTACCACCTGATATCAATGAGAGTTTTTCTACTTTTACTGTTGTGGCCAAAACAATTGCCGCAGACTCTCCTCGTATTCGCTTTGGATTAGCTACTATCAAAAACGTAGGTTTGAGTATTGTTAAAGCAATTATCAAAGAAAGAAAAGAAAATGGACACTACTTGTCTTTAGCTGATTTCTTATTTCGTGTACACCATAAGGATTTAAATAAAAAATCATTGGAATCACTTATCAAATCCGGTACTCTTGATACCCTAGGTGAACGCGGTCAATTACTTAGCAATCTAGATTTATTATTACAATATAATAAGTACGCCAAAAAATCAGAAAGTTCAAAACAAACTAGTATTTTTGGTCTCACAACTAAATCCGCCCCGACTTTAAAATTAGAACCAGCCGAAAAAAATAGCGAGGCTAAAAATTTATCCTGGGAAAAAGAATTACTGGGTTTATATATTACCTCTCATCCATTAAAAAGTTTAGCTCCTTATCTCCAACAAACTAAAGTCATAACTTGTAAAGAATTGCCAAAATTTTTAAACCAACCAGTCCAATTGGTAGGGGTGATCGATAAAATCAAAAAAATCATAACGCGCAAAGGAGAGACAATGTTATTTGTTAGTCTTGAAGATTATACCACTTCTACTGAAATTATTGTTTTCCCAAATTTATATAAAACTACTCGTGAACTTTGGTTAGAAGGTCAAATTATACTGGTCAAAGGTAAAGTTTCTAATAAAGACAATGAAATTAAAGTTATAGCCGAAGAAATAAGAAAACTAGATATTGATAATTTAAAAAGAAATTACCCAATCAATAAAAAAACTTCTAGCGACCAGCAAACCCAGACAGCTTTACAAATTAGTCAGTCAGATGGAAAAATATTTTTACAATTACCTATCAAAACCAAGGCTAAATTGATTACTGAGTTAAAAAACATATTTTTAAATCATCCCGGTGAAAAACAGGTAATGCTGGTTGTCAAACAAGCTAAACAAACTAGAAAAATTGCCACTAATTTCTCAATTAGTTATAATGAAACTGTTAAACAAAAAATTGAACTAGCGTGGCAAACCTATGGCTAACAAAACTCCAAAAAGAATAAAAGAATCTAAACCTTCTATTTCCAAGGTTAATCGACAAATCACTGTCGGTTTTGTTTTGGTTACCATAACTTTAGTAATAATCATCGCCTATTTTTCTTTATCACGAGTAGTAATTTATATAACTCCGGAACTATATCCACTGGAAACTAGTGCTGAATTACAAATTTTGCCAGAAGTTACTTCTACTCTGACAAGTTCAAATATCTTACCTGGCCTAGTAACCTCCACCATTTTAAGTAGTCAGAAAAAATTTACACCAACCGAAAAAACTATTACTGAAAATAAAGCAGGCGGTATAGTAAAAATCATCAACAACTATTCGCGCAATCAAACTCTTGTGGCTACAACCAGATTACTGTCTCCTCAGAACTTTCTTTATCGAACTACTGAAACAGTGGTCGTCCCTGCTGGCAGCAGTGTAACGGTAAATATTATTGCTGATCAAGATGGTGATAACTACGAATTAGGTCCGACCAATTTTACCATCCCGGGTTTATGGGAAGGTTTACAAGACCAGATTTATGCGGTAGCGGAACAGCCAATTAAAAAACTTTCCTACTCAACCAAGGCTATCACCCCCCAAGACTTAGAGTTGGCTAAAGAAGATTTACTAAACGAATTAGAGCAAAAAGTAAAAAATGAAATTATTAAAAGTGATGATTATTTTATTACCAATCATATATCTTTAATTTCTACCAGCACCAGTCAACCAGTGGGAGCAGAAGTTGATAGTTACGAAATGAAAATAACGGCCAAGGTAGATATTATCGCTTTTACCAAAAATGATTTAGAAAACTTGGCAGTAAATAATTTGAAGAATTCTTTACCTGATAAACAATCTTATCTGAATCATGATCCGGCTTCTTTGCATTATGAATTAATCGATTACAATCTTACTCCCCCATCTGCAACTATTAAAGCTTTTATTCAAGGGACGGCGGTAGCTGATATATTAGATGACTTCAATAAAAAAGAGATCTTGGGTTATTCGGAACAAGATATTTTGGAATATTTCAAAAATAAGTTTCATACCACCAACGTCCAAGTTAACTTTTTTCCCAGCTGGGTAAAATCTGTACCGCCACTTGAAGATCATGTAGATATTAAAATAATAAAATAAAACGATTTGACATTATAATAAAAAATGTCCTAGTATAAAACTACTAGGACATGTAGTCTGACACTCCTTATCCAGAGAGAAAAAGCCGAGGCTGAGAGCTTTTTCACAAGGCCAGGTCAACACACTATACCACCTAGGTTCTGCTTACAGCAGTAAAAATAAACAACAATGAGTGTCTCAATTTTGAGAAATTCGGGTGGAACCGTCCTTATCATTATAAAAGGACCCCGAAAGCTATGTGCTTTGGGGATTTTTTATTTTTAAAAACCCCTGAAATTAATCAGGGGTTACAATTTGTTCTTTATAAAATACTTGGCAGTATTTATTGATGGAAATATCAGCAATGATGTTTTGAATAGCACTAACAGTGTGGATCACAGCTTGGTTAAAACTTATTTCAATTATATCATTGTCGGTTGTCAGATTGGGGCCAGGTAAAACTTTTACAATTGCATTTGGTATATTGGTGATTATACACTTTTTTATAGCTTCCCATACCATTAAACTGGTGGGTAAATTATCACCCAAAGCAAATGTCCAACCGTTTTCAGTTGCAGATACAGATTCGATTACCATTCTTTTCTCCTTGCGATTTATTTTAAAAATGAACTACTAATTTAAATATCAATATAATATAAATTAATAATAAACTTATGTCAATATTCAAAAAAACAAACCAAAATGAACTTGATGCGTTACGCCATTCTGCTGCCCATCTTTTGGCTGCAGCGGTATTAGAATTATGGCCCGGAACAAAAAATACTATTGGACCAGCAATTGCCAATGGTTTCTACTATGATTTTGAATTTAAACAACCTATTTCAGAAAATGACTTACCCGCAATTGAAAATAAAATGCGAGAATTAATTGTTA
The DNA here is from genome assembly GCA_964493305.1 of uncultured Gammaproteobacteria bacterium. Lineage (GTDB taxonomy): Bacteria > Patescibacteriota > Patescibacteriia > S139-126 > S139-126 > DYGA01. The sequence continues at coordinate 364,479 of CAZBLW010000001.1, read as the reverse complement.
CTTGGGATGAATTCAAACGTGAAGAAATTGATCTTAAAAAAGCTCAACAAACTTATCAAGATAATCAGTATAAATTAGAATTAATTGAACAGTTTGCCACCGAAGGTAAAACTTTGAGTTTATACCATTCGGGCCAATTCACTGATCTGTGCCGAGGTGGTCATGTTGCTAAACCTAACAAAGAACTAAAATATTTTAAACTTTTATCTTTGGCAGGCGCCTACTGGCGTGGTAGTGAAAAAAATAATATGCTAACCCGTATTTACGGCACGGCCTTCTTTTCTCAAAAAGAATTGAATGATTATTTAGCTAAACTTGAAGAAGCCAAAAAACGTGATCATAGAAAAATTGGTCAGGAACAAGAGTTGTTCTTTTTTGATTCCTTAGTGGGCAAGGGTTTGCCCATGTGGTTACCTAAAGGAACGATTATTAAAAACGAAATAGAAAAATTGGCGATTAAACTTGAAAATGAATTCAGTTATCAAAGAATTTCTACACCGCATTTAGCCAAAGAAGAATTGTATCTTACATCTGGTCACCTACCTTATTATCAAGATTCGATGTATCCAGCTATGTCGATGGATGATGGAACTTATTACTTAAAAGCCATGAATTGCCCCCACCATCATCTTGTTTTCAAATCCAAACCCAGAAGCTATCGCGATTTGCCTGTCAGACTTGCTGAATACGGTACAGTTTATCGCAACGAACTTTCCGGTACCTTAGCGGGGTTATTACGGGTACGATCTTTACAGATGAATGATGCCCATATTTATTGTCGACGCGATCAAATCAAAGATGAAGTCAATAAAGTAATCACTCTCAATTTACAGTTGTTTAAAATATTTCAATTAAACAATTTTTGGTTTAGACTCTCAAAGTGGGATCCAAATCACAAAGAAAAATATATTGATGAACCAAGCAATTGGGAGTATTCGCAAAATATTTTGCGTGAAGTTCTACAAGACAATAAAGTTGATTTTGTTGAAGCTGATGATGAAGCAGCGTTTTATGGACCAAAAATTGATGTGCAATTTGAATCAGTAATCGGCCGAGAAGAAACTATGTCCACTATTCAACTTGATTTTGTTGCCAAATCTAAATTTAACCTAAATTATACTAATGATAAAGGCCAAGATAACCAAGAAATTTTTGTAATTCATCGTGCACCTTTATCAACCCACGAAAGATTTATGGCTTTTCTAATCGAACACTACGCTGGTGTCTGGCCAATCTGGCTTTCGCCCGTACAAGTAGCAATTATTTCTGTGGGCAAAGAACATCATGATTTCTGTCACCAATTAGCTGCAGAATTTAAAAAATTCGATATCCGGGTTGAAGTAGATGATGCCAATGAGACTGTAGGTAATAAAATTCGCAAAGCCAGTCACAACAAAATCCCCTATATTCTGGTAATTGGCGACAAAGAAATAAAATCAGACCAACTTATAGTCAGGGTACGCGGACAAGAAAAACTACTAACAATTGGAAAAAAAGAATTTATTGACCGCTTGTTACTAGAAATAAACGAACGACAATAAATTAAATTAATCTCATAAAACAAACCTCAATCTAGAGGTTTGTTTTATGATTGACAAAATCACAAAAATTTGCTATTATTTATAGTTCGTAATATTAAAAATTTATTTAAACAATCAATGGAGTAATAAGTAATGAACGCAAATGTTGCAACTGTTGAAAAATCTTCAACAAATTTAGCTAAGGTGGTAGAAGCTGAATACCGTCACATGTTTGAATGCGACAACGTCGCAGTCAAAATCCCTTTAATGGGAAAATATATGCGTTATGATCAAGCGCATAAAATCAGCTTAAATGGAAAAACAACTTTTATTCCCGGACATTATGTTCACGGGTTCCTGTTTCCAGGAACAAAATTAATTATGTACCGTCACTTCTACATCTCCCAAGAATTTTTGGGAAAAACAATTAATGCCAAAGTTATTCTTTTTAAAAAAATTTATACTGACGGCCGTGTCCAATTCATATTGGACATAAAACCACAATCTTCTTCACAAAGTAAGTTTGATTTAAAAATCATTACTGAAAAACCAACAAAAAATAAGGACCTCGGTCCTTTAATTTGCCTGGAAGGCAAAGCAATTGGTAAAATTGTTTGCCAAGAGATTGTAAGATAAAAACATAGGACAGCTAATTAAGCTGTCCTTTTCATTTTATTAAATTAATCTTTTCTTAAGACTATTATTATTCACCAATCAAAATACTTAATACTTAATTCTTGCTTCTTACTTCTTTATTCTATATAATACAAAGCACGAATTTATGACAAAAAAACTCAAATATTACTTATTTGTCATTGGTTGTCAAATGAATTTATCTGATGCGGAAAGACTAGAAACTATTTTACAATCAATTGGCTATATTAAAACCAACCAAGAAGAAGACGCCGATTTTATCGGTGTGGTTTCTTGTACAGTTAGACAAAAAGCTATGGACAGAATCTATGGAAAAATTAGACGTTGGAATTTGATGAAAGAATCTCGCCCTCTTATTACCCTACTAACCGGCTGTGTACTAAAACACGATAAAGATAAACTAAAATATGATTTTGATATTCTGCTGGATATGAAAGATATTCAAAAACTACCTCAAGAACTAAAAATTCGCCAAGCAACTTTTGGTGATTTTATCCCCGCTACTTCATATTTACAAATTAAACCTAGTTATGAATCAAATTTTAAAGCCTATGTTCCGATAATGACTGGCTGCAATAAATTTTGTACTTATTGTGCCGTACCCTACACCAGGGGTCCAGAAATATCCCGCCCGGCTGAAGAAATATTTTCGGAAATAAAACAACTTATTAACAATGGTTACAAAGAAATTACTCTATTGGGCCAGAATGTAAACTCATATGGCCTTGATAATAAAGACACTCGTAGTCCCAATTATAAAAAGAAAATGTTATCTTTTGCTGAATTACTACATCAACTGAACTCCTGGCGGGGTGACTTTTGGTTGCGTTTTGTTACCTCCCACCCTTATGATATGTCAGATGATTTAATTAGTGTCATGACTGAAAAAAAACATTTAGCCGAATATTTACATCTTCCGGTGCAATCAGGCAATAATTCGATTCTAAAAAAAATGAACCGTTATTATACGGTAGAACACTATTTGGAAAGACTAGCCAGTGTCCGAAAAAAAATTCCCGGGATTTCCATTTCTACTGATATAATAGTTGGTTTTGCTGGTGAAACTGAAAAACAGTTTTTAGATACAGCTAAACTAATGCAACAAGCAAAATACGATATGGCCTATATTGCCCAATACTCCCCTCGCCCCGGTACCTCAGCCAATCGTTTATATCAGGACTCCGTGCCAGCTGAAGAAAAAAAACGTCGGGAAATATATTTAAACGAAATTTTAAAAATAACCGCTAAAGAATACAACCAAAAATTTAATGATCAAATTACTACAGTATTGGTTGATGGGATAAAGAATAAAAAACTCCACGGAAAAAATAGAGAATTTAAAACCGTACAATTTATAGGTGCCAAAAAATTAATAGGAAGTTTTGTTACGGTTAAAATAAAAGAAACTGGTGCTTGGGGATTAACCGGTACTAAAATAAAATAATATGACTAAACAAAAAATTGTGGTTATTTTAGGTCCTACGGCCTCGGGTAAAACTGAACTGGCTTTAAAAATAGCCAAAAAATTCAAAGGTTACATAATTTCAGCTGATTCAAGACAGATTTATCAAGGTATGAATATTGGCACTGCCAAACCTAAGGGTAGAATTAAGAAGTTAGATTTAAGAATTAAGGAATTGCATAATAATATTTACTATGTCCAAGGCATACCTCATTTTTTAATGGACTATTCTAAACCAAATAAATCGTTTACTTTGGCAGATTGGTTGCAAATAACTAAAAAAATATTAAACTCAAAAATTCTAAATTCTAAATTTCAAATTCCAATAATCTGTGGTGGTACTGGACTTTATATTTCGGCTTTGGTTAATAATTATGATTTACCCCAAGGTAAACTTGATTTGATTTTAAGAAAAAAATTAGCCCAACAAACTTTACCAAAACTAAACCGTCAACTAAAAAATCTTGATCCCAATACTTACCAAATCATTGACAAAAAAAATAAAAGAAAAATTATCAGGGCCTTGGAATATATTTTAACCAATCAACGTGTTTTTGAACCCAAGACTAATAAAAAACAATCTTATCAATTTTTACAAATTGGTTTGGATATACCCCGAGAAAAACTTTACCAACGAATAAACCAACGAGTTGATAAAATGATAAAAAATGGTCTAATTTCAGAAACTAAAAAATTAACTAAAACTTATTCAACTTCACTTCCGTCAATGTCTGGGATTGGCTACAAACAGCTACAAATGTATTTAAATAAACAAATAAACAAAGCTCAAGCAATTGAAATTATAAAAACTGAAACTAGACATTATGCCAAACGCCAACTCACTTGGTTTAGACGAGATAAAAATATTATTTGGATAAAAAATTTTCAAACCGCGGAAAAATTAATAAAAAATTTTTTACAAAATTAAAGGGAGCAACATTTGCTCCCAAAATTTTTCAATAAAATTTCTGAATTTTTTGTTTAAAAAATTCAAAATCTTCATATTTAATATGCAAGCGGCTTTCGCGGTGCCAGTCGTTTTTTTCTTCAAAAGGTAGAAGCTCAAACAACTTAAAATGTTTTTTAAAATTGTTTGGGGTGAACAAACTTACCTGATCACCAAATTTTCCGACTAACCGGATAGCTATAACACATTCGTTATTGCCTTGTTTGAACATTTCTGATTTCAATAATCCTAAATTTGGTTTAATTTCCTTTTTGTATTCAGCGATGATATCGATATAAATTAAACCGATAAATTTTTCAATACGAGAAAATAAACCAAAAGTTAGTTCTTTATTTTTTACATACTCTGTTTGCAGAGTAGTTAAGTAATCAGCTATCAAGTTATCATTTTGATCGCCTGCAATCCATATTTTTAACTTATCATAAAGAACTTGCCTATTCTCTTGTCGTCGGGGTGGATTTATGAAATAACTAGGACCTAAATAGATCCCTTGTAAATAAATTTGTGCCAATTTAGAATAAATCAAACCATTGGCTTGGCCTTCAAATTTATTGGCATCATTATCTAACTCATTATATAACTTTTGTTCAAAACAACCTTTGAGATAAGCTAGATAACCATCAAGGTCATCATGAAAAAAAACTAAATCAATATCGTCTTTTAACCATTGACCAATTGCTACCATACTGGTAGCCGAGGGCGCATATTTTGTAGGTAAAATATGTGTATTTTCTCCTAATAAAGAATAAATGATTTGATAATTATCAAGATTTTTTTCTTGGTTTTCATGATGGTCAACATAAACCACATCTATACCAAATAAAATTAACATCTTGATAAAATTTACAATTTCATTGCTGGGACCTAAATCTACCAGTGCAACCTTTTTAATATCGTTGAGTAAAATAAATTTAATCAATTCAATTAACTCAATATATTTTAAAAAAGGTTGAATGGCAAACCCAATAATACCATTTATTTTGGTATGTATTAAAATGGGTTCCATAACACCTCCGTGATTATTAATAAATTTTTAAGATACAAACTCAAGTCAATAAATGACTGCTAAATATATCTAATTTCTATTCTTTTGTCAAGTATTAAAAAAGGCAGTTTTTTAAACTGCCGATTAAGGTGATAGTAAATATTTACCTACTCCTAAGCTAATAATATTAGCCGACTGGTTTTGAATTACAAAAGTAAATAATAAATTGTTGTGGTAAGAAAAAATTAATATTTTTTCTAAATCACTTATTGAACAAACAGTCAATTTTATTTCTGTTGGTGACGGTAAATGAGAATTTTCAGCACTAAACCAACTTAAAACTTTTTCTCTAGGACAATAACAAGCCTCTGAATAGGCTTCCCCAACTAAAAATGAATCCGGCAAATTAATGACTAGCCAGTCAAGATCCTTTTGCCAAATACTATAATACAGTTTTTGGGAGAAATCTTGAATTTGGCCACTAGTTAATGACTGGTTGTGTTGACAATAAATATTATCAACCAATATGTAAATAAAAAAAAGCACCAGGGTGCGCACATTTCCTCCTAATTTAATTGTTAAATAACTAAGTTAATATTTTACTCTGCCAATATAAAAAGTCAAACAAAATTAGTCTGTTTTTAAAAATTTAATAAGCATTTCTTCCACCGCCTGGGGGTCAGCCTTCCCTTTGGATTTTTTCATTACCGCCCCAATTAAAAACTTAATTACTGCTACTTTCCCCTGCTGATATTGTATTACTTGACTTTCATTTTCAACTATTGCCTCTTTGACTAAATCTTCAATATCAGCACTGTTGGTTTGCTGTAGATCATACTCTTCCATAATATTTGAAGGGTCGCCCCCGGTATCATACATGATTTCTAAAATTTTTTGAGCAGCAGTAGAATTAACCCTCCTAGTAAAAACTAGACGCAAAAATTCTGCCATATTTTCTGGCGTAATTTTTATCTGATCGATTGTTTCACCTGATTTATTCATGAGTTGTAACAAATTGTTCAGCAACCAACTTGCTACTAATTTAGCAATCTTATCTTTATACTGATCGTGAATTTCTCCCGCAGTGCCTATGACTTCATCACCAGACTCCAACCAAGCTAAAAATTCGGAATGCACCTGTTCTGCATATAAATCAAAACCCGGTAGGGATATAAAAATATTTACTTCTGCCAATTTAAAGCCATATTCAGCAATTAGACGATGCCGTTTTGAATTTGGTAATTCAGGCAATTGTTTTTTAATTTTATCGATATAATCCTGATTCAATATCAGGGGTGGCAAATCTGGCTCAGGAAAATAACGATAATCACTAGCCTCTTCTTTTACACGTTGTTCAACTGTGATACCTGCTTGTTCGTCCCAACCTCTGGTACTTTGGCTGTCTGGCCTGTTATTGTCTTGCCATAATTTTGTCTGTCTAACTATTTCGTATTCTAACGCTCGCTCAACTGACCGAAATGAGTTTAAGTTCTTTATTTCCGTTTTAGGATAAAGTTTTGTATCACCAGCCGGGCGTAAAGAAATATTGGCATCACAACGAAGTTGTCCTTTCTCCATATCAGCGTCGGATACGTTCAATAATCTCATAATCGACCTTAACTCTTGTAAAAATATTTTAGCTTCTGTGGGAGATTTAAAATCCGGCCGAGTGACGATTTCAGCCAAAGGTGTGCCAGCACGATTAAAATCAATTAACGCATAATCTTCTTGATGAAAATTTTTTGCAGCATCTTCTTCTAAATGTAATCTTTCTATACCAAATTTTCGATCTCCATCATTTAATAAAATTTCTAAATAACCATTGGCAGCTAAAGGTTGCTCGTATTGAGATATTTGATAACCTTTAGGTAAATCAGGATAAAAATAACTTTTTCTATCAAATTTTGAATGTTCATTAACATGCAAATTTAAAGCCAAAGCAGCTTTAACTGCTAAATTAATTGCCTGTTCATTGACCGTAGGCAAAACACCCGGGTGACCTGTACAGATTGGACAAATATTTTTATTGGGGATGTTGATATCAAATTCATTAGCGCAAGCGCAAAACATCTTGGTTTTTGTCTTCAGTTGCACATGAATTTCCAAACCTATAACTGGTTCTAATTGCATAATAAAATAATTATTATTTATTTTATCACATCAAAAATAATAAAAAAAGGGTTCTGTTTGAACCCTATATTTAAAATTGCTGCAATAGTTGCCAACGGTGATAAAAAAAATTTTTAAGCCAAAGATTGGCTTCCTTGAATCCCTTGTGGTGATGGCGATAAAAAAATATTTGTTTTAATTTTTGTCTATATTTTTCCTCTTTGGCAAGAAAATTCTCCAAAATAACAGGGCATCTTTGTCCTAAAGGTACTACTAAAGTACGAATTTTTATGGCCATAGCCAGGGAATCAATCTCTTGATCTAAATCAAATTCTTTTTCAACAACCGTCTCAAACTGAAAACAACTATTTAAATCAAAGAACATATTACCTCCTAATAAATTGTTAAATAATTTTATTTAAAATATGATAAATTTTATGATTTATTTCCGACTTTGTCAATAAACTCCCCGCTTCATAACACTCAACCGTATAAAAATTTTCAAACTGCCGAGCTAATTCCAAAAAAACTTTTTCTGCCATTTGCAAGTGTTCTAAATTACTTTCATGCAAATCTCTCTTAATTCCACCAATATAATCGCGATGACCTTTTTTATCTACTAAATCTTGGGCAACTTGAGCGGGAACGTGCAGAATTATTGTGGCATCAGGGCGGGGAATTCCTAAAATATTAAACTCAAAATCATCTAACCAATTAAAAAATTTTAATCTTTCCTCTTTATCCTTGATTTTAGCTCCCTGGTGACCCATATTTGCAGAAACATAACGATTGGCTATTAACAAAGTACCTTCCTTTAACATCTGCTCTATCTGTTTTTTTATGGCAAATCTATCTAAAGCATAAAAAACCGATGCCTGATAAGGACCAATTTCATCTAAACTACCAAATTGACCATTTAAATAACTCTCAACAAACCAGGCTGATGGTTGAGAATATCTAGGAAAATCTATTTTTGCCACTTGCCTACCTTCAGCTTGTAAGCGCTCAATTAACAAATCAACCTGGGTAGATTTACCTGATCCATCGCCACCATCAATAACTATTAATTTTCCTTTATTCATAATTTATCCTTTCATATTCTACGAAATCGAAACCTTGATTTTTTTGTCTAGCAATCTCTTGCCAATAATCTTTATTAATCACGGGAAAGTAAGTATCTCCTAAAGGTTCGATATCAACCTCGGTAATATATAATTTGTTTGCCCAAGGCATCATTTGTTGATAAATACTAGCTCCACCAATAACCCAAATTTCTTCATTTTTTAAATTTTGTACTGCTTCAACTAACGAATAATATACTTCCACGCCCGGTGGTACTTGATAATCTTTGTTTAAAGTAACAACAATATTACGACGATTGGGCAATGGTTTTCCTAATCGTTTAACAATTGATTCAAAAGTATTGCTCCCCATTAGTACGGTTTTACCATTGGTTAAATTTTGGAAATGCTTTAAATCTTCAGGGATATGCCAAGGTAAATCATTACCTTGACCAATCACATTGTTTTTGGCCACCGCCGCAATAATATTTATCATACCGCAATATCAAATTTAATAGTTGGATAACTTTCGTAACCTATAATTTCACTATCTGTATACTGCCAATCAAAAATGGAATTAAAATTATCGGTTTTAATCTGTGGTAATTTATATTTATTTGGATCTCTAGACAATTGTTCTTTTAAGCCGTCAATATGATTTAAATAAACATGAGTATCAGCTAAAAACCCGGTTAATATTCCTTCAGCAAAACCAGTCTCTTTTGCTAACAAATGCAATAAGGTAGCGTAACTGGCAATATTAAACGGCAATCCCAAGGCCACATCAACACTACGTTGACTCCAAAATAAATTAAGGCGATTGTTAATAACAGTTACCTGCCAAGCATAATGACAATAAGGCGGAATCGCTTTATCAATATCCATCGGATTCCAAGCTACCACTACCATTTGCCGGCTATCAGGTTTGGTCTTAAGTGTTTCCACTACTCTTGTGAGTTGATCAACACCCTGTCCGGTATAATCGGTTTGATAATCCTGATAGTTTGCCCCAAAGTGACGCCATTCCCAGCCATAAATAGTTCCCAAATCTCTTTCTGCTAACATTTTTTCTTTGGTTTCCTTATCATGAGCATAAGGTACTTTAAGCGGTGTGCACCATTCATCCCAAATATGATTATTCCTATCTTGCAACCATTTTTTATCAGTAATTCCTTTGATAAAAAATTCAAGCTCTGATGCTACTAAACGAAAAGGGATTTTTTTAGTCGTCAGTAAGGGAAAACCTTTACTCATGTCGTGTTGAAACATAGCTCCAGCAATAGCTAAAGTACCGGTACCAGTTCGATCGGTTTTTTGTTGACCATTTTCTAAAATATTTTTTACGATATCAAGATAGGCTTGCATTGATGGTAGAATTAAGAATTAAGAATTAGGAATTACGAGTTACGAATAAAAAATTAAGAAATTTTACTAACCTGTGCTACCAAAGCCACCTCGACTTGCTGACTTAATATCTGTAGTCACCTCTTCCCATTCAGCTTGATCAATTTTAATAAACATAGCTTGACCGATTCTTTCTTCTCTAGTAACGGTAACTGCCTGATCAGTAAAATTATAAACTTGAAAACATATCTCATCATCAGGCCCATGAAAATCTTGATCTATCACTCCACCAACCATCATTAAACCTTTTTTTTGTGCGGTTGACGAACGATCTTTTAATTGCAACATATAGCCTTCTGGAACTTGAATAATTAAGTTTGTTGGAATTTTACAAATACTTTTAGGCTTAATTACTAGTTGCTCTCGAGCATATAAATCAAAAGCTACCGCGCCTGAAGTTTGGTATTGCGGTAGAGGTAAAGACTTATCAACTAATTTTATTTTTACTTTCATTGATTATTTAATTAATTTCTTTTCTACTCCTTCTAACATCAAAATTAAAAAAGTCAAAATCGAGCCAACTACGGCCAAAAAATACATTCCATAACCAACAGCCATTCCTACAGCCGCAACAGTCCAGATTGAAGCGGCAGTAGAAAGTCCGCGTACAGTGTCTGATTGGTGAATTATAGTACCGGCTCCCAAAAAACCTACCCCGGTAACAATTCCAGCTGTAATTCTAGTGGTATCAATTGCACCTAAACCAAGTTCATAAGCAATCACTGTAAAAACAGTAGCACCCAAGGCTACCAACATATGAGTACGTAACCCGGCTGGAGTTTTAGTTTTTTCTCTCTGCCAACCAACAATACCAGCGAGAAAAATTGCTACTACTAATTTAATTACAATATCTAAACTAACAAAATTCATAGATTATTAATTTAGTTTTAAAAAATTGTCAATTTGTTGATAAAGTTTAGCAAAATCACCATCATTGACAATTGTATAGTTAGCCATCACAATTGGTCCCCCTTTTTCAATATTTTCTATTTCAGCGTAATCTCTTTTTTCAGCCTGCTCTCTAGTCATGGCTCTAAAACGCACAGCTTGATCGGTTTGAGCATTATGTTGACGCTGAGTTAATCTATCGTATCTCACTTGGGGAGGAGCATATACGGCCAACACGCGTAAATTGTCTGAGTATTTTTCTTTTAACACTTTATACTCAGTCCAAGAATACAAACCGTCTACTACCACTGGTCCCACTTGCAATAATTCATCAATTTTGGGGATATTAACTACGGCATATGCTCCCATACCGTGTTGTTCTCTGAGTCCTTCTCGAATTTTTTTTTCATTTACTTCATTGACTTCTAAACCTTGGGTTTTAATTAAATCCAAGGTAATTTGACCAAAACGCAAATAACTATAACCCTGGGCAACTAAATAATCAGCTACCTGACTTTTACCAGCGCCACACATACCTACTATGGCTATAATTTTATTCGAATTCGATTGTATCATCATCTTTTTTATAAATTTTCTCTGCTTTTTCTTTATTGGGCATCCAGGTCCAAGTTAAATACAAACCCACCACAAAACCAAAAATTAAAATAGAAATAAAATAAGCAAAAAAAGACGCTTCCCAACGTGACATACCCTGAGTTAAACAGATACTGGAAAACTCACAAACAATTCCAACCACCAAACTACCGAGACTAAATAAGGTAGCGATGGTTTCAGACAAATACGGCACGACAAGATTTTTACTATCTAAAAAGTTCTGCAATAAAAATAAAGGTAAAAAAACTAGACCGCTCCAAATCACTCCCTTAGCATAAAACTGCCAAAATTTTGGTGAGAATAACATTATTTTATATTATCAGGGTAAAATTGTTTAAAAGTATCTAAAATATCATGTAAATTTTCCATCTTCAGCTGTTGGTTGACAATATTTTTTAAGGCAAAAATTTTCTTAGCTGCTTTAAAAGTATCTAGATCAGGATACTTATCCAACAAATAATATACTTCTTTGATTCCTTTTTGAGCAATCAATTTAGCACACTCATTGCAACTACTAAGAGTTATATAAATACGACAACCGGTCAAATCAGATTTGGTCGCGTTCAATATGGCGTTGGCCTCAGCATGAACTACATAAGGATATTTAGTATTCATAAAATCACCTTCTCTAGACCAGGACAGCTTAGTTTCATCAATCCCAGCCACAAAACCATTGTAACCAGTACCAATAATATGATTGTTAGCATCTACTATAACAGCACCGACTTTGGAAGATGGATCTTTACTCCGAAAAGAGGTAAAAATAGCCAACCCCATAAAATACTCATCCCAGGTCAAATTTTGTTTAGCCATAATATTTATACACAATATTTTCTTTATTTTAACTGTTTATCTATTTTGAAGCAAATTAAAAGAGAGGTATTTAACCTCTCTGAAAAATTCTTTCTAAATGTTCCATAACTTCATCTCTGTCGATATTATAATCACCTGTTCTAGTCGGAAAAAAAATTTCCAATTCTTCCACTTGGGGAAAATCAATATGTTGATTTTGCGATAAATCAATAAAATGAATATTTTTTTCTCTAAATTTCATCACCTTTCTTTTGCTTTTATTTCCGTTGATTTTTTTCAATAAACTAGTTTCAGAGAAAACTTGCATTTCTTCATTGGTAAAATCTGCTTGAATAATAAGATTGGTATGACGGAAGTTTTTTTTAGCGGGCAAAATAATATGCAAATGATGAAATTTTTTAGTGAAACATTGTGGCGAAAAATAGGCCACGATTATCATCTTACGATGCGTAGCTGGCATATCTGACCTCCTTGATAATTTAATGTGCGATAATTAATGATAAATGGGATCCCATAAATAACGGGATCATTATCTATCATCAATTAAATTTTAACTCTAACACCCGGTCCCATACTGGTAGCCAAGGTAATAGATTTAATATAACTACCTTTAATATCTTCTGGTTTAGATCTTTTGATTTCATCCATCACAACTAAATAATTGGCTTTTATTTTTTCTGCACCCATACCGACTTTACCTAAAGCCAAATGAATATTACCATTTTTATCATTCTTAAAAGAAATTTTACCTTTATTTAATTCGTTCATAGTTTTAACTATATCAGCAGTGACTGTTTCTGATTTTGGATTAGGCATTAAACCTTTAGGACCTAAAACTTTGGCGATTTTTGCCAACTCTTTCATCATATCAGGTGTAGCAATGGCAATATCAAAATCTACTTTGCCAGTTTTTCTAATTTCTTCGATTAACTCTGCTCCTCCGACTAACTTAGCTCCTAACTGTTTTGCTTCATCTGCCGCTTTGCCTTCGGTAAAAACGGCAATTGATTTCTTTTTACTACTGCCGTGGGGTGGAACAACCGTACCTCTTATTTGTTGCTCGCCTTTTTTGGGATCAATATTCAAATGTAAATGCAATTCGACTGATGACTCAAACTTGGTTACGGCAGTTTTTAATACCAAATCAATAGCTTCATCAAGTGAATAGTTTTTACCCTTTTCAATTAGCTGCGCAGCAGCTAAATATTTTTTTCCTGTTTTCATAAATTTTTGGTGGTAATAACGACTATTAAAGTCTCCCACTAGTTAATGATTAATCTTTAATTACAATACCCATTTGCCGGGCAGTGCCAGCAATAATTTGCTTGGCACCTGGCAAATCTTTAGCGTTTAGATCAGGCATCTTGGTTTTGGCAATTTCTTCTAGTTGGGCTTGAGTAATAGTACCGATCTTATCTTTCAAGGGACTACCAGAACCTTTTTGAATTCCGGCTGCTTTTTTTAATAACTCAGCTGCCGGTGGCGTTTTTACTACAAAATCAAAACTTCTATCTTCATAAACAGTAATAACTACCGGTAAAACACTGCCCATCTTATCTTTGGTAGCTTCATTATAACGGGTGCAAAAATCTTGAATTGCCACACCGTGTTGACCTAAAGCCGGACCAACTGGTGGCGCTGGATTTGCCTGACCAGCTTGAATTTGTAATTTTATAATTGCTTTAACTGGTTTAGCCATATAATATAAATTTAAAATTTGGTAATTTTGTAATTTTTAAATAAATCCAAAATGTATAAGCAAAAATATTAACAACTATATGATGGGATTAGAAGCGGTATTTAAAAATTTAAAATTATTTAATAATTAATAATTATGAATTAAACTAGATTTTCTTGATTTGTAAAAAGTCTAACTCAACCGGTGTTTCACGACCAAAAATTGACACTAATACCTTGACCTTACCTCTTGCTTCATCAATTTCCGCAATTTTACCTTCATAATCTTTAAATGGTCCATCAACTATTCTTACTGGGGTATCAACACTAACATCAATTTTATATTTTGGTTCTTCTACGCCCATTCGTTTCTGTAATTCTTGAATTTCTTTTTCGGAGATTGGGGTTGGTACATTGCCAGCACCTATAAAACCAGTTACGTTGGGCGTATTTCTTACCACATACCAAGAATCATCAGTGACAATCATACTAACCATCACATAACCTGGAAATATCTTTTCTCGTACAGTTTTGCGTTTACCATTTTTGATTTTAATCTTGGTTTCAGTAGGAATCATAATATCAAAAATTTTATCTTCCATATCCATGGACTCTATTCTTTGTCTTAAATTCCTGGCTACATTTTCTTCATAACCAGAATAGGTATGTAAAACATACCAGCGTTTTCCTTGATTGAGTTGTTGTTTAGCCATAACCTAAAACTTAAATACTAAGAATTTTTTCTAAACCATAGTTCAATGCCAAATCAACCGCCCCTAAAAATACCGCTGTTAATAAAGAAATGACAATTACCAAAACTGAACTACGAATAGTTTCTTGTTTGGTCGGCCAAGTAACTTTTTTGAGTTCGGCCTTAGAATCAATAAAATATTGAATAAGTTTATTTGCCATAAATTGGCTAATATTAAATAAATTTAAGCTTTTTTAAAAGCCCTTGGTCGTGGGCTTTTATAAAACTAAATATATTATATCAACTTTACCAGATTTTGCAAGTCTTAACTAAGGATACATTTTGCCACGATAAAGCTAAATTTTTATTACAAAAATTACTAAAAATCCAAATTATTTAAAGCTAATTTGCGACTGTGGTAAGACTGATTAGACATCAAGGTTTTTTACAGATTTGGCGTGCGTGGAAATAAATTTTTTGCGAGGTGCTACATCCGAACCCATCAGCACCGCAAAAGTTTCATCAGCTCTAGCGGCATCTTCAATTGTCACCTGCAATAACAAACGATTAGCTGGGTCCATAGTGGTTTCCCATAACTGTTGGGGATTCATTTCTCCTAAACCCTTATATCTCTGAATTGATACTCCAGTTGGTTTAGTCTTCTTATCACTTTCATTCTTTTCTTCTAATTCTTCCTCTTCCCCTTCTTTAACTTCATCAAGTTGCTTAATATTTAAATTCTTTTTCAATATTTCATTTTTTTGATCATCGCTGTAAGCATAGTACATCTCTTTACCTCGTTGAATTTTATACAAAGGCGGTTGAGCTATATAAACATGCCCGTGATTAATCAGTTCAATAAAATAGCGATAAAACATGGTAAGTAACAAGGTTCTGATATGAGCCCCATCAACATCAGCATCAGTCATGATAATAATTTTGTCATATCTCAACTCTTCTAAATTGAACTTCTCACCAATATTTGTTCCTAAAGCAATCACCAAAGATTTTATTTCATTGTTGGCTAACATTTTATCAATCCGAGCTTTTTCTACGTTTAAAATTTTTCCTCGCAAAGGTAATATAGCCTGAAATCTCCGATCCCGGCCCTGTTTAGCACTACCACCGGCACTATCTCCCTCAACAATATAAATTTCCGTATCCTTAGGATCACGACTAGAACAATCAGCAAGTTTTCCTGGTAGCGTCAAACCGTCAAAAGCTCCCTTTCTCAATACTGAATCTCTGGCGATACGAGCGGCAGTTCTTGCTTTCTGAGCCAATAAACACTTGCCAATTATACCTTCGGCATCACGAGGATTTTCTTCTAAAAATGTTTGCAAAGCGTCGTTTAAAACCGTTTCTACAATCGGCTTTACTTCAGCATTACCTAATTTAGCTTTGGTCTGGCCTTCAAATTGTGGTTCCTTCAATTTAACTGACACGACTGCAGTAATGCCTTCTTTGGTATCATCACTAGTCAAATTATCATCTTTCTCCTTTAAAAAACCTTTATCCCGCGCGTACTTGTTTAAAGTTCTGGTTAAAGCAGTTCGAAAACCTTGTAAGTGCATACCGCCTTCAACTGTATAAATATTATTGGCAAAACTAATGACAGTTTCGTTATATTCGTCTACATATTGCAAAGCAATTTCTGTTTGTACACCATCTTTTTCTTTATCAACATAAAACACACGATCATGTTTGGCTGTTTTATTACGATTTAAATGTCTTACATAAGAAGCAATACCGCCTTCGAAATAAAAAGTATAAATTGACTTTTTGTTTTTAATTCTGGCATCAACCACCATGACGGTTAATTTCTTTGTCAAATATGATTGTTGGCGGAGATGATCTAAAATATACTTTAAATCAAAATCAAGCACAGTAAATATTTGATTGTCAGGTAAAAAAGTGATAGTGGTACCGGTATCTTTGGCTGCACCAATGGGCTTAACATTAGCCTTAGCTTTACCTCGCTCGTATTCTTGCATCCAAGTTTTGCCATCACGTTTCACTTCTGCTCGCACATAAACAGATAATGCGTTGACTACGGAAACACCAACGCCATGTAAACCACCAGAAACTTTATAACCACCTTCACCAAACTTACCACCAGCATGTAATTTGGTTAGTACGGTTTCCAAAGCAGATAATTTTGTAACTTTATGTTTTTCTACAGGTATTCCCCGTCCATTATCTTCAACGGAAACACTACCATCTGAATTTAAAGTCACAATTACTCGATCACAAAATCCTGCCATGGCTTCATCAACAGCATTATCTACTACTTCCCAAATCATGTGGTGCAAACCTTCTTTGGCAGTATTGCCAATATACATACCCGGTCTTTTTCTGACCGGTTCTAAACCTTCTAATACAGTTATCTGCTCAGCCCCGTATCCACTGGACTTCGCTACTTCTTTTTTATTCTTGGTTGTTGTTTTTGGCATAATTAATTTTTACTTCTTAAAACTCCTTGTAATTGCTGTTGTAAATTTTTTAATATTTTGTCTACCTCAACATCTACCTCGGTTGAAGTCAAAGTTCTATCAGGGTGATAAAACTCTAGAGTAAAAGCAATTGATTTATTGCCTTGTCCTATTTGCTCACCGATATAAATATCAAACAGCTCCACTGATCTGACTAGTTTACTACTTTGTCTGACAATCTGCTGAATCCTGCTCCATTTCACTGTTTGCGGAAAAACAATCGCCAAATCAAAAATCACTGCTGGATATTTTGGTAAAGGCAAATAATGATAATCAGTGGTAACCATTTTAACTAATAAATCAAAATCAATTTCCCAAGCGCCAACAGCTTGATTGATATCAAGTAATTTTAATTTATCGTCAGCTACCCGAAACACTTGACCAACTATTTGTCCGTTTATTTTCCAAGTTAAAATCTCTGAGCTAGCTAACACATTATTTGACTCATCAACCCATTCACTATTGGTGACTTTTAAAAATTCATTTAAAGTTTCTATAACTCCTTTAGCTTGATAAAAAACTTTATCTTTATCACCAGTCACCACCCCAGCCAAATGATAGGGTTGCCAGACTAACTCTCCGGATAAACTTCCCCCTCGTCTAAATTCACTATTCTGATCACTAACAAATACTCGTCCTAACTCAAATAAACCAAATTGCTTTTGCCAACGTTCGTTGGCGGATACGTTGTTTAAAATTCCTGGCAACAGAGCCGGTCTGAGATGAGTATATTCATTGGATAAACTATTTTTTATACTAACCATTTTGCTCAGATCATAACCTAGTTGGGCTATTTTTTGATTGGTAAAAGAATAATTAACCACTTCATGCCAACCAACTCCCCAGGCCAATAATTTTTTAATTTTTTTCTCCTGCTGACGGGAAACTGAAAATTGAGGTGCGGTCAATTTTACTTCTGGCCAAACAGGATTGAATTTATCATAACCGTAAATTCTGGCGATTTCTTCGACTATATCCTCGGGTTTAGTAACATCAGACAACCTTCTATATGCTGGCGGTTTAACAGTAAAATGATTAGTTTTATATTTAACCTCCATACCCAAACGTTGCAAAATATTTTCCACCTGCTTAGGATCTAAAGCTATACCCAATCGGTTTTGAACAAAGTTTAAACTAAATTTAATATCAATTGGTTTATTCTGCTTTTTATAAACATCGGTTACTTCACCCACTTTGGCCTGTGGTTGTATTTTTTTCAACAAAAACAAAATTCTTTGCATGGCTTGCTCGGCTCTTTCTGGCTCTATACCTTTTTCAAAACGAATAGCACTGTCAGTTCTTAAATTGTATTTTTTTTCTGCCTGACGGATAACAATCGGATTAAAGCAAGCAGACTCAATTACAATACTGGTAGTAGTTTGGTTAATACCTGATAGCTGGCCACCCATGACACCAGCCAAAGCGACGGGTTGCTTGGCATCAGCAATTACTAGGGTTTCTTCATCTAATTTCAATTCTGATTCATCCAAGGTAACAATTTTTTCTCCTCCAACAGCACGCCTAACAACTATTTGTTGTCCATTTAAGTTTTTTAAATCAAATGCGTGTAAAGGTTGTCCGGTTTCAAACATAACATAGTTGGTCAAATCAACTATGTTGTTGATTGATTTTTGACCTAAAGCCTCCAATCTTTTCTTCAGCCAAGTCGGTGAAGGACCGACTTCAATCTGTTCCACAATTGTACCTAAATAACGCCAGCAATCAGCGGAAGCTTTTATTTTAATTTTTATTTTTTGATCATGTTTTTTTTCAAATTTACTTAACTCGGGCTCCTTAAATTTTTTATCATAAATTGCCGCCAACTCCCTAGCCAAACCAATATGACCCCATAAATCAGGGCGATTGGTTAAAGATTTATTATCAATATCAATAATAACATCATCAAAACCAAATAATTTATCTAGAGGAGTACCCGGCTTTGCCTCAGTGGCTGACAAATTTACCACCGTCTTATCTTGAGCGGTAAATAAATGTTCAAGATTGATTTCATCACTGGCACAAATCATGCCAAAACTTTCCTGACCTCTGATAACTGCTTTCTGTAAGGTGACTAAATTACCTTCACCGTGCCATTTAACTTTTGCACCCGGCAAAGCCACCGCTACCAACATGCCAACAAATAAATTCGTTCCCCCACAAATAATTTGAATCGGCTTGTCTTTACCAATATCGGTGATAGCAATTTTTAAACTATCGGCATTGGGATGGGGTTTCAATTCTTCAATTTGACCAACCACCATTTGATTAAACATTGCCGATAATGACTCAATACCCTCGACTTCTACGGTAGACATAGTTAAAGCAGAACCAATTTGACTTGGAGTTAAATCCTCTGGTAACTCAACAAATTCTTTTAACCAATGAAGAGAAACTAACATAACTTAAAATTGTTTTAAAAATCTAAGATCATTACCCAACAATAACCTGATATCTTCAATGCCGTAACGCATCATAACCAATCTAGTTAGTCCCAAACCAAAGGCAAAACCACTCCACTCATTGGGATCTAGACCACCCGCTCGTAAAACATTGGGATGTACCAACCCACAAGGTAACAATTCTAACCAACCATTTTGTTTACAAACACTACAACCCCTACCCTGACAAATTAAACATTTGATATCCAATTCAAAACCTGGTTCGACAAAAGGAAAATATCCAGGTCGTAATCTCACTGTTACTTCACGTTTAAAAATACCTTGCAACAATTCTTTCATCACCGCAATAAGATTGCTAATACTAATATTTTTATCAATCATCAAACCCTCTAATTGATAAAAAGTGTGCTCATGGGAAGCGTCAGTAGCTTCGTTGCGAAACACTCTACCAGGAGCAACTACTCGCAAAGGCGCACCATATTTTTCCATAGCTCTAACTTGTACTGGCGAAGTATGGGTTCTCAATATATTGCCTTCACTGGTAAAAAAAGTATCCTGAATATCGCGCGCCGGATGATAAGGGGCAATATTCAGTGCATCAAAATTATAATATTCTGATTCCACTTCCGGTCCATCCTCAACTATAAAACCTAGTCCAGTAAAAATATCCTCCAACTCATATTGTATCTGAGTAATTGGATGTAAAGTCCCCAACTTTGACTTTCTCCCGGGCAGAGTTAAATCGATTTTAAGATTATTATCAATATCAGTCTGAAAAATATTTTTTTGTTTTTTAAAAAAAACATCCAATTCTTGTTTCACTGTATTGGCCAATTGACCTAACTCTTTTTTTTCTTCAACAGCCACTACCTTTAAACTATCCATCAATTTACTCAACTCCCCTTTACGACCTAAATATTTCTTTTCCAAAGCCAACCAATCGTCTTTAGTCATATTGGCTTTAATATCAACCTGTACCTGTTTCAATAAATTTTTAAAATCGTCTTTTAACATATTAATTTATTTTGGTTCTTTTAGTCGATAAAAAGAAAAACTCTAAAGTAGCTAAAGCTAAAACCAATAAAAGTGCATTGTACCAAGTAAAAAGGTTTACTCTTTGTAACCATAAACTTAATACCACCAACAGACCAAACCAAAAAGCTTGGCGAAAAGTCACGGCAACTTGACGAAATATCAATTCACCTTGTAAAAATTTACGTCTCAAGGCAAAACCAACAATAGCCAAAGTTCCTACTACCGCTAAAAATAAACTTGTATAAAAGAAAATAACCGCAATCAACCCGGTAGAGAAAGGATTCATATAAAACACCACCATAAAAAAAGCCAGCCAACAAACCAAGCTAGCCATACTCATAAGCATTAAGTATTTTCGTAAGGTCATAAATAAAAAAAATACAAAACAGGTTTTACCCTGTGTTATATTTTACCATTTTTTATCCTAATTTTCAAACCGAATTTTGGGGATAAATATATATTTTTTTTATTTAATATTAGCTAAAATATTTTTAAATCATAATTTTAATATCGATTATTTTACCAGCACCAAATTTTCTGTTTATTTCAGTTATTATCAATAATTTTTTTTGCTTGATTTCTTGTGCTACGGTTGGGTGTAAAACCGCCACGGCCAAAACTTTATTTTTATAATAAACCGCTTTCATATAAGGCGAC
Organism: uncultured Gammaproteobacteria bacterium; assembly: GCA_964493305.1. Lineage (GTDB taxonomy): Bacteria > Patescibacteriota > Patescibacteriia > S139-126 > S139-126 > DYGA01. The sequence continues at coordinate 343,050 of CAZBLW010000001.1, read as the reverse complement.
ATCGTTTGATCCCAGATTTTAGGCACAATTTTATCAAACTCTTCTACTATCAAAGTAGCCTCGACTTTGGCGGCTAAACCTTTGCTTTTTATATGTTTTGGTAATAAATCTTTAAAAGCTGAAAATGTAGACATAAAAATACAAATTGTCCAATAATACTAAGTTATCTTAGCTTTATTATTATTTTTTGACAAACCATTTAACCAACCAGATTTCCACATCTAAAAATAAAAAAACCATTGCTATTTTTACAAAATATAAGTATAATTTTATAGATTTATCCTGGTTATCAGGATAGGTCTTTTATTTTCTAATTTTTAATTAATTATGCTGAATTATTCTAATACCAAAAAAACCTTTGGTAAAATATTGGCTCATCGCTTATTTTGGCGCTTAACTCCGATTATAGCTCTAGCAATTACTTCTATTGCCCAAGCGGCTACTGAAGAAGGCGGGGCTGGTCACTCAGCTGCTTTTACTTTCTTGTGGATTGCGGTTTTGTTGATAGCGGCTAAAATCTCCAACTTGGTCGAAAAATTTGGCCAACCATCAGTTTTGGGAGAATTAGTCATTGGTGTCATCCTAGGTAACCTTGCCTTGATTGGTATCCATTGGTTTGAACCGATAAAATCAGATCCGATTATAACTTTCTTGTCAGAGTTAGGTGTAGTAATTTTGCTTTTTCAAATTGGCCTCGAATCAAATATTGCCAAGATGAAGCAAGTGGGACTGAGAGCTTTTTTGGTAGCTATGGTCGGTGTTGTTGCTCCATTTGTTTTAGGAACCTATGTGGTTGGTCCTTGGATACTACCGGGCTTAACCAGTAATGCTTATTTATTTTTAGGAGCTACTTTAACTGCTACTTCAGTTGGTATTACTGCCAGAGTTTTCAAAGATTTAAATAAATTGCAAATACCAGAAGCACAAATTGTTTTGGGAGCAGCAGTTATTGATGACGTTTTAGGTTTAATTATTTTGGCTGTAGTCTCCGCGATTGTAACTGTCGGTTCTGTGGGCTTGGGGGTAATTACTTGGATTACAGCTAAAGCAATTTTGTTTTTAGCTTTGTCAATTATTATTGGCCAAATCCTAGCGCCGTACTTGGGTAAATTCTTTGCCAAAATCCAAACTGGTGTAGGTATGAAATTGACCCTAGCTATCTCTTTTGGCTTGTTTTTAGCCTTTTTAGCACAAATGATTGGTTTAGCACCCATTGTCGGTGCTTTTGCCGCTGGTCTTATCCTTGATCCGGTTCATTTTAAATATTTTAAAGACCCTCAAGTTGTTGAGGATGTCAAAGAAGTTATCAATGAATATCCTGACCAAAACTTAAAAGAAAAAATGAACAAAGCTCTGGAACATCATTCTCATCGTCATATTGAAGATTTGATTGAACCGATTGGTTTCTTTTTAGTACCACTATTTTTTGTTCATACTGGAATTAATGTCAACTTGCAAACAATGTTTAACTTACCTGTCCTTATGGTAGCACTGGGTATTACCTTGGTCGCTTTTATTGGTAAGATTGTAGCAGGACTAGCCGCAGGCAAAGTGCACAAGTGGTTAGTTGGCTTTGGTATGGTACCCCGAGGCGAAGTTGGTTTAATTTTTGCCGTGATCGGTCGCGGTTTAGGTGTAGTATCAGAAGAGGTCTTTTCGGTAATTGTCATTATGGTAATACTCACCACCCTGGCTACTCCCCCAATCCTAAATTACCTGCTGAAAAAAATGGATAAACCCACCTCTCCGGAACCAATGGAAAATTCTCAATCAGCTGTCTAAAATAAAAATCCCGCTTAGTAAGCGGGATTTTTTTATAGTTTATTTTTATACTTAATACTTACTTCTTAATACTTTATACTAACTTCACTTCGCCTGTGAATATTCACAAATTTTATTGAAATCGCAAAACTTACACAACTGAGGACTGGGAGTGGGAGCAAAGTCACTTTTTTTCATTTCCTTAATAGTGGTAACAATCTTTTCTTTAAGATCTGTTAAATCCTGATCACTGCCTAAAAAGGAAAGTTTTTTCCCCTCTTCGATATAATAATAAGTAAGTTTTCCTACCTGTTCTTTTAAATGCTGGTTAGCCGCTAGCTGATAAATCAATAACTGCCGCTTGTTGTCTGTTTCCAATTTTTCCTTAGCACTGCCAGTTTTATAATCAATTATTTCTAAACTATTGTCGGCCAATCTATCAACCCGGTCAATGGCACCAGATAAAACAAACTCGCCCACTTGCAATTTAAATCTGTTTTCCAATCTTTCAGGAATATTTTTTTCTTTTGCCCAATCTTGATAAAATTTTTCTAAAGCTAATTTGCCTTTTTTCTTATACTGTTCCTGTTGTAATTTAGAATCATACCAATCATCAATCCAGGCTTGTTCATAAATTTGCCTTAAATCATCAAGGGTAGGTAATTTATTGGCGTTATTTTCCGATTTATTAAATAAATCTGTTTGTTTTAAAGTCACGCTGGATTTTACCAGCTCAAAAAACCTTTGCAAAGTCTGATGAATTGTACTGCCAAAACTAAAAGTATATTTACCTTTTACCGGTATTTTTAAAATATAGGCAAATTTATATTGTAAAGGACAGGCTAAAAAAGAACTAATTTGACTATAAGAAAAAGTTTTAGGTAGTTGTAGTTCGTAAGATCTTACTGGCGAATTTGAGGAGCTATTTTTATTAACCTTACTTACTGTTTTTTTTGTATCTTTTTTATTTGTCTGGTTTTGATTACTGACCATGCCTAACTCATACAAAAACTGACTGGGTTTTTTTTCACGCACTCCCCCATAATCTTTGGCACCTGACAAAAACAAACCACTCCTGGCTCGGGTGATAGCCACATACAACAAACGTCTTTCTTCTTGTATATGAGCATCCCCCTCGGGCAAAATATCCTTAATCAATTTATCAGGCAAGGCAATTGGTTCTTTTCTCTCAATTGTCGGAAAACGTTTATCAACTAAATTGGGTATAAATACATACTTAAATTCCAAACCTTTAGCTCCATGAACAGTCATTATACTTACAGCTTCTGGTCCGGTATCAAACTGCCAAGACAAACTACCTTGCTCCCCAGCTTCCAATTCCATTTCCAACTCATCCAAAAAATCACTAACCCTATTATCAACTAAACTGCGTTCAAAGTCTCGGGCTTTAGTTAAAAACTGATTCAAATAACCAATCGCATTTTGAGCTTTGTTGGGTTCAAGTTTAGATAAATATTGACTGTAACCAGTGTCTTCTAAAAAAGACATTATTACTTTGGTTACTGGTTTATCCTTGGCTAATTTGGTGTGTCTATCTATCCAAGCTAACAATTTATTTACTTCCTTTATGGTTTCTGGGCTGACGTTGTTGATAGTGGCAATATTACGCAAGGTTTCAAATAAAGACCAGGCTTTGCGACCGGACCAATAATTTAAATTTATTATTTGTTGTTCAGTAATTTTCAAAACCGGTAAATTCAGTATGCGATACAACGAGGGTGATTCCCGATAATCATCAAGTAAACGGAGATAATTGATTATATCCAAAATAACCGGCTTAAAATATAACCCCCGGGAAGCTAAAAATTGAAAAGGTATTTGTCGATTCTCTAATTCCTGAATAAATTCAGTAGCACTATCATTAGCTCGCACCAAGATAGCAAAATCATTCCAACTTGTTTCTTGGTCTTGTTCTTTTAAGGTCATAATATTATCCACCACTTTTTCTACCTCTTGCTCCAATGAATCATAAAAATCATAACTAACCATACTGACTGGCTGATGATAAGCTAGCAGTTGTTTGGATAATTTCTGACTACGAGTAGAGAGTTTTATTTCCAACCTGTCGGGGTTATTGAGTTGGATAAAATTGTATGCTAAATCTAAAATTTCTTGCCCACTGCGGTAATTGGTTTGGAGAAATACCTCCCTTGCCTTAGGAAAATCTTTTTTAAAATTTAAAATATTGGAAACTGATGCTCCCCGAAATTTATAAATAGATTGGTCATCATCACCGACTACGGTGATATTGTTTTTAGGTCTGGCTAACAATTTAATCAATTCATATTGCGCCCAATTGGTATCCTGAAATTCATCAACTAAAACATACTTAAATTGTTGCTGATATTTTTGAAGAATTTGCGGTCTGGTTTTAAATAATTTTAAAGTGTAATTTATCAAATCACCAAAATCCAATGAATTATTTGCCAACAATATTTGTTGATAAGTGTGATAAGCATTGGCCACTTCATTCAACCTATCAATTTCTTGTTCACTAATCTCATTGTTTTTACCTTTAATTCTTAATTCTTTATTCTTAATTCTAGAATTTCCTTTACTTCCCTCCATATCATCAAGATTTATTTTCAACTCCTCAGCATAACGCAAATAATCTTGGGGGTATATTTCTTCATCTTTACATCGTGAAAAATGTTGCAATAGGGCATGGATAAATTTAGTCGGATTACCTAAAGGACGATAATAATCAAGTGCAAATTTTTCCAAATTTTTTTTAATCAGCAACCACCCTTGAGTTTGATCTAGTAATTTAAAATTTGTTGACAATCCGATATCAAGAGCGTGTAATCGCAAAATCCTTTCGCAAAAAGCATGAAAAGTTGAAACCCATAATTCCACATAACCATAAGGTAAAGCCTTATCAATCCTTTCTTCCATTTCTCCAGCGGCTTTTTCCGTAAAAGTCAAAGCTAATATTTGATCAGTGGCTATTTTTTTTTCTTGAATCAACCAGTTTATCCGTTGAGTAATGACTGTGGTTTTACCAGTGCCAGCGCCCGCAACGATTAACAAGGGGCCATCACCATGAGTCACTGCCTGTTTTTGCTCATTATTTAAATTATCTAGATTTATCTCCATAATACTTATTTTAACATCCTTAGATATGATTGACAAAACTTTATTTTTATGATAAATTATCTTATTCCTATCATTAACAATCAAATAAATTCAGGTGTAATCATGAAAAAAATCAATTTAAGCCAGCCGGCTAATCTTATATGGAGCTTTGGCTTTTTTCTTTGCCTAATAACTACAAGTTTATATTTTTATATTTTTGGTTATAAAACCTTTCCCTCCATAAACAGATCTATAAATATTATTAATATAATTTTAAACTTTTGGTTTTTATCTATACCTTTAGGTATAGTAGGTGTCACATTTTTTATCAGATATTATCTGATTATCAGAAAAAAATTCAAATCCAGCCAAAAAGAATATTTGGCTATAATTTCTACTATTCTTGTTTTAGCTTTGTTTCCCTCAATAATTGTTTGTACTGCTATTCTAGAAATAACAAAAAGTTATTTTTCCTTTATTCCCACTGTCTTAATAATAGCCCTTATAGTAATAATTAATATTTTAAAAAATATTAAACAAACCTCGTTTTAACAAACGAGGTTTTATTCTTGTTATTTTAATTCCAGGTAGGATTGACAAAATCCCAAAAATGTGCTATCATTAGTAGTTAGTGTTATTTAAAATCAATAAAAAAAGGAACAAAAAAATGAAAGATATAATTCTTTCTCTAGTGATTATTTTTGGGCTAATAAGTATAGCCTATCTAATGATAATACTTTTAATTATCTTTGCAGTAGTTGCTTGGGCTCTCCTGGGTACCACCAATTCCCTCTTTATGGGGGATGCAATTAATTCTTTTCTTCTTTTTAATAAAGAAAATCCGACAATTGTTTATGTTGCAGCTGGGTTTTCCTTTTTATTCATCGCTTATAAAGCGATACACGAAAAAAATAAAAAGAAAAAGAATTTCCGTGGAACATTTATCCGCGGCCAAAAATAATTTTTTTAGCCTACCAAACTTGGTAGGCTTTTTCATTCAAATTAAATAAAATAACCTCACTTTAACTAAGTGGGATTTTTTTAAAAAAAATAAAACCGCCTAACAAGCAAGCGGTTTATTATTTATAAAAGTAGAATTAATAGTAATCTTGAATATTCTCAATCCATTCACATGAATCACCGGTAATATTAATATATTTAATATCTACCTTGAGCTGAGGGTATGCATTTTGAATAATTTCTTTTACTAATTTGTTATTTTCTTCGTGTTTTTTTGCTTCTACTGTAAAATCAACAAATGAATATCCTGACAACTTATAAGCGCCACAATCAAAGTGATCAATAAGTACCACGGTATGTGGTCCGTGAAGTTTAATATAGGCTCCAAGACGAGCTAGCATAGCTTGCCTAGTGGCAGGATATAAAAACGAAAGAATTGGATTTTCAAATTGGATAGTATCAAACTTCCCAAATAAATCATTTTTAACCAACCATTCGTGGTATAACTTTTGGATCCTGGGATCCGTACAAATGACATGAATGTTTTCTACTTCTTGATGAGACATATTTTCTCCTTTTTTATATATTAATGTTCGTTGATAGATTATTATAAACTTTTTAAAGTTTTTGTCAATGGTTTATTCGGTTGGTTTTTGCCGTCTAATACGTTTATATTTATTGCCCACTTTGAGGCGAGCTAATTCTCTTTCTAAATTAGCTGCCAAGGCTACATAGTCAATCTTTTCAGTCTGTTTTTCTCGCAATAATTTTTCTGCTCTAGCTTTTGCTTCCTCCACGGCTGCTAAATCAATTTCGTGAGCCAGTTCAGCGGTATCAGAAAGAATTACCACTTTATCCTTGCGAACTTCAATAAATCCCCCAGACACTGCCATTAATTCTTCTTCATTGCCAATTTTCACATGTAACTCGCCTGGCACCAACAAAGAAATTAAAGGAATATGATCTGGCAAAACAGTAATTTCTCCGGTTGAGGTAGGAATAGTAATACTATCAACTTCAGCTTTATAGACAACTCTTTCGGGAGTGATTATTTCAAATTTAATTTTTTTCATAACTATAAATAGCTACTGGCAATAATTATTTAGTCACTTGTTCAATACCACCTTTCATATAAAATGCCTGCTCAGGATAGGTGTCATACTGTCCATCTAAGATTGCTTTGAAGGCTTTGATGGTTTCTTTAAGTGGTACGTATTGACCGGGAACATTGGTAAATGTTTCAGCCACAAAAAACGGTTGGGATAAAAATCTTTGTATCTTACGAGCTCGACTGACTATCAACTTATCTTCATCAGAAAGTTCTTCCATACCCAAAATGGCAATAATATCTTGTAAGTCTTTGTAACGCTGCAATATTTTTTGCACATTTCTAGCTACATTATAATGTTCCTCACCGACGATCAACGGATCAAGTATAGTAGAAGTGGAATCTAAAGGATCAACCGCTGGATAAATACCAAGTTCAGATAAAGATCTAGACAAAACCACAGTGGAATCTAAGTGCGAAAAAGTTGTAGCTGGAGCTGGGTCGGTTAAATCATCGGCTGGTACATAAACAGCCTGGACGGAAGTAATTGATCCTTCTTTAGTGGAAGTGATACGTTCTTGTAATTCTCCCATTTCGGTAGCTAAGGTTGGCTGATAACCTACGGCTGAAGGAATACGCCCAAGCAGTGCTGAAACTTCACTGCCGGCTTGAGTGAAACGAAAAATATTATCAATAAACAATAAAACATCTTGTTTGGCTTCATCACGGAAGTATTCAGCCATAGCTAGACCGGTTAGGGCAACTCTGGCTCTAGCTCCTGGTGGCTCATTCATTTGGCCAAAGACCAAAGCAGTTTTATCCAATACGCCTGAATCTTTCATTTCGTGATATAAATCATTACCCTCACGAGTACGTTCACCGACACCAGCAAAAACTGAAAAACCACCGTGTTCTTGAGCAATACTACGAATCAGTTCAGTAATTACTACTGTTTTACCGACACCAGCACCGCCAAACAACCCTACTTTACCACCTTTGACAATCGGACAAATTAAATCAATTACTTTGATTCCGGTTTCCAAAACTTCTGCCTTGGTTGATTGCTCAAAAAATTTTGGAGCCGGTCGATGAATCGGATAAGTTTTTTTGGTAATAATCGGTTTGCCTTCATCAAGGGGTTCGCCCAATAAATTACACATTCTACCCAATGTCTCTTTACCAACCGGAACGGAAATTGGTTTGCCAGTATTTACTACTTCTAAACCACGAGCTAGTCCATCAGTTGAATCCATAGAAACTGTACGTACTATTCCACCCTCAAGCTGTTGTTGCACTTCCAAAACAATTTTTTTTGTTTCTTTATTGACGGAAATTTGTACTTCCAAAGCAGTATAAATTTCTGGTAAATCTTCGGTAAAGGCCACATCTACGACCGGACCGATGACTTGTGTTATTTTTCCTTTATGCGCCATATGTTTTTTAAAAAAATATTTAATTAATAAAATTTATAAAATTATTCAACTGCTGCGCGACCGGCTGAAATATCTGCCAGTTCAGTGGTTATATTTTGTTGTCGGGCGCGGTTGAAAGTCATAGTCAAACTATCAATCATATCAAGTGCTGCATCAGAGGCATTACGCATAGCCATCATTCTAGCACTGTGTTCCGAAGCATTTGATTCCAACAAAGCTTGATAAATCTGTAATTCTACTAAACGATGTAACATCTGTTCCAACACCACATCAGGTGATGGTTCAAATAAATACTCATTTTTTTCAAAAGCTATCTGGTCTGCCAGAAATGCATTCTTATCATTTTTACCGACATAACCCAATTCATCATCTTGTCGATCAATTGGTAGTAATTTACGAATACGGGGTTCTTGGACAATAGCTGATTTATAATCTGTATAAGCCATAACAATTTTGTCGTACTTGCCAGAAATATAGTCCTGTATCGCCATTTGTGCCAAGGGCGTAACTTCGCTTACCCTAGTAGTTACATCAAATTTAGTAAATTCCGCAACTACCTCATGGCCATGACGAAACATAATATCTTTACCGCGATTACCCATCAAAAACACCTCAGCCTCAATATTAATATTTTCATTTTTATGATTTTTTATGTAATTAGCCACCACCTCAACAATTTCCCGATTAAAACTACCACACAAGCCACGATTGGATGCTATTAAAATTACTCCTACTTTTTTCACGCGTTCCCTCTTCTGCAAAAGTGGATGTTTACTGGTATCAGTTTTATCAGATAAATTTTTTACTACCTCCCAAGCTGCATTGGCATAACTTCGGGTTTGCAATACCGCCTTAACTGCTCGTCGCATTTTAGCACCAGCTACCAATTCCATCGCTTTGGTGATTTTGCGAGTACTAGAAACTGAACGAATTCTTCTTTTTATTTCTCTAGTTGCTAAAGGCATAAATAAAATTAAAAACCAAATTAATTAATTACTGCTTCGTCTTCTGTAGCCGAGACACTAAAGTCAGACATTTTTTTAAAATCTTCTATAGCTTGACGTAACTGTTGATCAATGTCTTCAGTTATTTCTCCAATTTTTACAATCGACTCCAACAATTTACTATGAGAATTATTCATAAAAGTATGGAAAGCTCCTTCAAATTCTTTTATTCTTTCAACTGAAACATCATCAAGTAAACCATTTACTGCGGCATATAAAATCGCTACCTGATTAGCCACTGGCATCGGTTCATATTGGCCTTGCTTCAAAATTTCCGTCAATCTTTTACCTCGTTCAATTTGATTTCTAGTCACCTCATCTAAATCCGAACCAAATTGAGCAAAAGCCGCCAATTCTCGATATTGAGCCAGATCTAATCTCAATTTTCCAGCCACTTTTTTCATGGCTTTAATTTGTGCGGCGCTACCAACTCGAGAAACTGACAAACCAACGTTTAATGCCGGCCTTATACCCTGATAAAATAAATCTGACTCCAAAAATATCTGACCATCAGTAATAGAAATTACATTGGTTGGAATATAAGCAGAAATATCACCCGCTTGAGTTTCAATTATTGGTAAAGCAGTCAAAGATCCGCCTCCATAATCTTTATTTAATTTAGCTGCTCGTTCCAATAAGCGTGAATGAAGATAGAATACGTCTCCAGGGTAAGCTTCACGTCCTGGTGGCCTTTTTAACAGTAAAGAAATCTGACGATAAGCCCAAGCGTGCTTTGATAAATCATCATATACTACCAAGACATCTTTACCTTGATCCATAAAATATTCACCCATCGCGCAACCAGCGTAAGGAGCAATAAATGACAAAGAAGCCGAATCAGACGCTCCAGCTAAAACCACGATAGTATGATCCATTGCTCCATATTTTTCTAAATCAGCAACAATACGAGCAATTTTAGATTCTTTTTGTCCTATAGCCACATAAATACATATCACCCCTTTACCCTTTTGGTTAATAATTGTATCAATGGCTAAAGCAGTTTTTCCGGTTTGTCTGTCGCCAATAATCAATTCTCTTTGTCCCCGACCAATTGGAATCATCGAATCAATTGACTTGACGCCTGTTTGTAGTGGCGTACTAACTTTTTGACGGGTAATAACCCGAGGAGCGATTTTTTCTACCGGATAATAATGATCGGTTTTAATCTCACCTTTATTATCAATCGGTTGACCCAAGGGATCTACTACTCTGCCAATCAATTGCTCACCTACTGGCACGGCTAAAATTCTACCAGTGCTTTTTACTGTATCACCCTCTTTGATACTTTCTGATTCACCCAACACAATAGCGCCAATAGTATCATTTTCCAAATTCAACGCTACGCCGTATTTACCACCAGAAAATTCAATCATTTCTGAAGCCATAACTTCGGAAAGACCAGATATTCTAGCCACACCGTCACCGATCTCTTCAACGGTGCCAACTTTCTCTTTGATAGCGGCGCTTTTAAAATCAATAATCTGTTTTTTTAGTTGATCGATAATATAATCTTTATTCGACATAAAATAATTTTATTATTTAAAAATTTTTATTTATGATTTAAATTGGTTAGTCATTACTGTTAGTTGTTTTTTGATACTCCCATCAATACGAATATCATCATATTCAATCATTACTCCGCCGATTAAATCGGGCTGTGTTTCCTCAACAATCTCAATTTTATATTTCAATATTTTCTCTAAATGATTAATAATATTCTGACGAGACGTCTGATCAAGTGGCTGAGCTACATTTAACTTTACTGTTTTGATATTAGCCTGCTCATCAGCATATAACTTAAAATAATTAATAATTTTATCAAGCTTAGCTAACATTTTGTGCCTAACTAATAATTGAACAAAAGAAGCTAGTATAGCTTGCTGTTGGGAGGCATCAGTACTCTCGAGTACTTCATACAAACTTATGGCATATTTTTTAGGGGCAATCTGTTTCATAATCTATTTAGACTTTCTCAATAATCGACTTAATTATTTTTTTATTATCCTCACCAGTAATGTTTTTTTCTAAAATTTTGCTGCTGGCGGCAATAACCAAATCAGCCACTTCTGATTTTATATCTCGTAACATCTGTTCTTTTTCACTGGTTAAACTGGCTTTTGTTTGGACTACGATTTTTTCCATTTCCACTTTCAACTCAGTCATTTTCTTAGCACGTAAAACGTCCGCGTCTTTTTGGGCTTGTTCAATAATTGTTTGTGATTCTTTTTTGGCTTGCAGTATTGTTTCTACTTTGGTTTTATCCGCCTCACTAAGTTTTTGTTCAATTTCTTTAGCCTGATCTAAACTTTTAGCAATCTCGGCGCTTCTCTTATCCATAGTTTGACGCAATGGCTTTAAAGCAAATTTCCATAAAACTCCCAACACGATAAAGAAATTTACTAGTTGGGCCAATAATAATTTCCAATCAATATAAAATGTTTTTACTAATTCTTCCATAAAATAATTTTATTTAAAAAATAATTTTTTAATTACGAAAGACTGAAAAATCAATCTTTCGTCGATAAAAAACTATTTAATACTAAAGGCGATTACCAAAGCATAAATAGCAATAGCTTCGGCAAATGCCGCTGCCAGCAACATCGGTACTAAAATTTTTCCCGCCGCTTCAGGATTGCGACCGATAGATTCCATAGCTTTGGAACCAATTTTGCCAATAGCAATAGCCGGAGCAATACCACCTACTGCAATCGCCAACGCTTTAGCAACTAATGTTAAATCCATATTTTTTCCTTTCTTGTTTGTTGTCTACTCGACTTAATTTATTTTTTATTTATAGTCGGTGACAATAAACAAATTAATTATTAATAATTATTTATAAAATTAATGTTCCTCAGCTGTTGAGGCAATCGTAAAATAAACCAATGTCAACATGGCAAAAATCAGCGCTTGAATTATGCCTACGATAATTTCCAAAAAAATAAAAGGGATTGGCACTGCAAAGGCAAAAATAGCTGCCATGGAAGCAAGTAATACTTCTCCGGCAAACACATTACCAAACAACCTAAATGATAAGGATGCGACTTTGGCTACTTCACCCACTACTTCAATTAAACCAACAAAAAATTTTATTGGGTTAACAAATACGATAGCCGGTTCTTTAACAACTTTACCGGGAATTTCGGCCAAAGCTTTCAAGTTAATAAATTTATTCAAAAAATTCCAACCGCCAACTGTCAAAACTCCAAAAAAATTAGCAGCGATTACGGAAAATATTGCCAAAGCCAAAGTAGTATTCAAATCAGCTGTAGCACCTCTAAACCAAGGTATAAAAGCACTATGACCGTGACTTGTTTCAATAAAACCGATTGACCCAACTCCGGGAATTAATCCTAACCAATTATTTAAGAGAATAAATATAAAAATTGTAAAAACAAAAGGAAAAATCTTTTTTGATTTATTGGAATCATGAGTTACCGAATCCATCATTTCCACCGCTTTTTCAATAATCATTTCAAAAACATTTTGTAAGCCTTGGGGGATTTTTTTTATACTTTTGCCTAAAACTATAGCGATAATAATTAAAACAATCACCACTGACCAAGAAGACAATAAAGAATTGGTAACCGTAAACTTACCAATTTGAAATATTGGCTCGGCATAAAGGGTAATTTCATGACTAACGTGTTCGTCAGCAACTTTTGTTTCACCTACCTGATGGTCACTAGCTTGATCTGTATTAGTATCACCAACTGTAGTGTTGGTTACGCTTTCATGATTTGCTTGATTGTTGTCTATACTTTCAATCATTAAATTTATTGTGATTTATTTTTATTGTCGTTATTGTTGTTTCTTTTTTTAATTTCTTCTTCTGCTGCCTTGATAAACCGATTGGCTATTTTGATAATGCCATAAGTAGATATAAAAAAGGCAAAAACAGTAAAACTAAGAAAAAACCAAGGTTCTGAATTGTTTTTAGTATCAAAATAGCGCCCTAAATACAGAGCAACTATAATTGGCCCTACTATCCAACCCGTGACCTCAGCAAATACAGCTAAACCTGGTCCCCACCAAGGATCAATTTTTTTTGGTTTATCCATAGGATATTATTTTAAAAAAAGAACTAAAATTACACAAAAAATAATCTAGGTTTAATTTTTTTTAACCCACTGAACAACAATTATATTAAAAATCAAATAATTATTCAAGGGTTTATATTTTTTTTACCTTATTTTAGCCAAAAATATATTTTAAGATGATTTATTTAATACCTAAAATATGTTACAATTTACTTTATATGGAAGAAATTATTAAAGTTTTTTTAAGCGCCCTAACACCGATTGGTGAATTAAGACTATCTATTCCTTTGGGACTGGGTACTTTTAAGCTTCCCTGGTGGCAAGTATATCTAGTATCAATTTTAGGTAACATGTTACCGCCAATAATTATTTTATATCTCTTACCAAAAATTTCTACCTGGCTTAACCAAAAATCAAAATTATTTAATCGATTTTTTACTTGGTTAATTTTACGCACCCGAAAAAAAACTGCTGACAAAATAAACAAATATGGCACTTGGGGATTAATTATTTTTGTGGCTATCCCCTTACCCAATACCGGTGCTTGGACTGGAGCATTGGCAGCTTGGATTTTCGGTCTACCTCTAAAAAAATCATTAGGAGCAATTTTTATTGGCGTACTAATAGCTGGGATAATTGTCAGTATATTAACCTTGGGTTTAATCAACATCCCCTTCTAACCTCCAATCAATAAAAAATTAAAAAAACCTTCGTCACAATGACGAAGGAAATATAAATTGGATAAAAATATCTTAAAATAGGTTAGGCAAAAGAAAGCTATACACTAGCCAAACTGATAATAAATATCCAATGATGGTAAACCACATTTTCCAATTTTTTATACTTTCTTGATGCTTTTCTATATATAAAATACTACTTACACCAAGCACTAAAGCGGCTACCATTGCCAGTCCAAATAAAGCGGCCAGATCGTGACTAGCCATATGATGACGGGTAATAATAGCAAACATTAAACCAGTAATGGTTATAAGGTATGGTAATCTGTCAAACCATTGGTATTTGGAAAATAAGATAAAACACAAGGTAACGCCAGTAACAATAATTAAACTTTGTTTTTCATTGCTAACAAATAGCTTGATCCCGCTCCATTCGAAAAAAAGATAAATTAAAGTTACCAGTAAAAAAATAAAAAGTTGTCTTAGGTTTAACTCAACCCAAGAATAATAATGTTTTTCCATACAGACCTCTTTTTGTTTGATAAATTGTCAATTAACTAGAACAACATTATTTTAGACAAAATAGTCAGTTTGTCAATACTAAAAAATCCCTACTAGTAGTGGGATATTTTAGTTATATGGCGATATTATTCTTCGTTTTTCGGTTTTTCCAACTCCAAAATATCTATATTTGTTTCCCGCCCAGTTATTTTAGTAACATCTTTATCTACTTTTTTAAATTCCTTGTAACCAACATTATAAGTATTGACTACTGTACCTAACTGAGTACCAATTTTTTTCATGTACTCATTGTAGTTGACTAAATGTTTTTGCAAAGCCTCAACATTTTTTCTTATATCTTTAGCAGACTCTTCTATTTGTAAAGCACGCAGCCCTTGTAGTACAGTCTGTAAATAAGCCAAGAATGATGTGGGCGAGACGATAATTACGTGTTTATCCTTGAAAGCATATTCTATCAAATCCTGGGTAGAAACTTGCACGGCTCCTACTTTATTTATTAGAAGATCATAATATATTGCTTCCGAAGGAATAAACATAAAAGCAAAATCCATAGTGCCTTCGGTTGGTTTGATATATTTTGCAGTTTCATCAATACGATTTTTAAGATCTTGTTTAAAAGCTTTCTCCAATTTTTCTTTATCCGCATCATCAATCGCACCTAAAATTCTTTCATAATTTTCCAAGGAAAACTTACTATCAATAGGAATAATTTTATCTTTCACAAATACTACTGCGTCAACAATTGACCCGTCAGTAAAACCATATTGCATCTGATAGCTTTTGGGTGGTAGTACATTTTTTAAAACTGTTTCTAAATAAAATTCACCTAGCACTCCTCTCTGTTTAGGGTTTTTTAAAATATCTTGTAAATTTTTTAATTGGTCGGCAAAATTTACCACTTGCCGGTTAGTATCATCCAACTTGGTCAATCTCTCGGTAACATGCTGTATAATCTTAGACGATTCTGAAAACTGGTTTTGAAACATTTTGGCTGACTCCCCTAACTTGTTATCAAGAGTCTTAGTAACTTCGTTAATTTGATTTTGCAGCATCAACAGAGCTTGATCTTGCGATGAATCTTTCTTTTGTTTGGTTAACAACCAAAACATTACAGCAAAACCAGCTACCAGTAAAATAAGGATAAATATAAATTCGGTTGACATATTTAAATATTGAAAAAATTTCTAGCGGTATAGGTAGTAGTCTCGGCTACTTCAGCATAACTAATGTTTTTAAGTTCGGCAATCTTTTCTGCAACAAAACGCACATAATTTGGTTTATTTCTTTTACCTCGATAAGGTTCAGGTGCCAAATAAGGCGAGTCTGTTTCAATCATTATTTTTTCCAAGGGTAAAACTTTGACAATTTGATGTAAATCATGAGCATTTTTAAAAGTAACTATGCCAGTAAAACTAACCAATAAACCACGTTCAATAAATTTTTTGGCTTGGTCTAGAGTTCCACCAAAACAATGTATGACTCCATTATAATAACCCACCTGGTCTAAAATTTTTATAACCTCATCATAGGCATCAGTTGTTCCTTGGGTTGGACGAGTGTGTATAACAATTGGCTTCTGCACCTCTTGGGCCAATTCAATGCCTGATAAAAAAACTTGTTTTTGAAATTCTTTAACCTGTGCGGGTTCTTCATTTTCTGGTAAATGAAAATAATCAATTCCCATTTCACCAATGCCGACTGTTTTAGAATTTTTCAACAATTTTAAATACTCTGTTCGTTTAAACTGTTCTGCTCGAGATTTGAAACGAATTGCTTGCTCTGATTCGTCAACTGCAATCTCGTATAAATGTATAGGGTGAAGTCCAACTACTGCATAAACACCTTGTTCATATTTACTAGCTAAATTAACTGCTCGCTCAGAAGTTGACCATTGACTGCCTACGTTAATTAACCAGATATCATCTGCCAAGCAATCGGCTATAACTTCGTCAAAGTCATCAGCAAAAGCAGAAAAATTCACATGGCAATGAGTATCAATCAACATATTAGAAATTGATCAAAGCCTTCATTTTATCAATAGCTGCGGGTAAAAGCGGAGTAAGTATTTCAGCAAATTTTAACAACTGCTTAGCGATTTCCGAACCTTCTATTTTTAGTAATAAAGATTGACTAAAAGGAATTCTAACAAAAAAATACAAAGCCAAGCCAACAATTAAACTACCTTCCAATAAACCAAAAATTCCTCCGGCGATTTTGTTTAGTGTTTTAGTAAAAGGTATAAAACGCAATAAATTGAAAGCTTTGTCTAAAATATAAGTAGCTAATTTAAAAAGTTTACTGACTGCAATTAACAAAAAAATAAATATAAAAAATTTAGCAAAAGTTACATTTCCAAAAAAAAGCCACTGCCAGGTCTCGGCCAAAGGTGAAAAGTAACGACTAGCAAAAAATATTCCGACCAACAACCCAATAATCCCACCTAAAGTACGAATAAAACCAGATTTAAAACCAGCCCAGGTATAATACAGTATTATAAAAACAATAAAAATTTCCAATAATGACATATAATTTAATTTAATCGAGGAAATAATGGATTGGCTTTGACAATTTTTTCCGCCAAGATAATTTCTTTCAGCTTAGCTGCAGTTTGTGGTAAATAGGGTTGCAAATAAAAACTTAATTCCTTTATGGCGACGGCTAGAATAGATAAAATATTTTTTATTTTTTTCAAATCTTCTTCTTTATCTGATTTTGCCAGTTGCCAGGGTTTAGCATCATCGATCAGCTTATTTAATTGATCAATTATTTTATTTATTTCTATTAATGCTTTATCATACTGTAAATTTTTTGTATACTCCTCCACTCTTAACCAGTGAAAATCAGTGGTAACCTTCCAATCAACTACTCCTTGTAAATAGTTAGCAATCATATTGGTGGTGCGCGAAACCAAATTACCTAAACCATTGGTTAAATCGGAATTATAAATTTCTTTAAATCTTTTTTCGGAAAAATCACCGTCACCAACCGCTGGTATTTCTTTCAATAAATAATAACGTAACGGATCGACACCGTACTGCTCGGCTAAAACTAAAGGATCAACTACATTACCAAGCGATTTTGACATCTTTTTACCTTCAATAGTTATATAACCATGAACAAATATTCTCTGAGGCAATTTTAAACCCGCTGCCAACAACATCGCCGGCCAGATGGCAGCATGAAATCGCAAAATACCTTTACCAATAACGTGAGTGACTTCTCCTTGTTGCCAAAACTGTTGGTATTTTTCACTTTCTTGAGCGTACCCCAAAGCAGAAATATAATTGGTCAACGCATCACACCAGACATACATCACTTGACTATCATCTCCAGGCACTGGCACTCCCCAATTTAGTTTTGTTTTCGGACGAGAAAAACTAACCCGATCAAAACCTGCTTCTAAAATATTGAGAATTTCATTGGCACGACTTTGAGGGATTATCTCCAATTCACCGTTGGTAATTTTTTCAATGATTTTTGGGGTATATTTACCAAGATTAAAAAAATAATTTTCTTCGCGCAACAATTCTGGCTCGCGGTTATGATCAGGGCATTTACCATCAATTAAGTCTTTGGGTAATTTAAATTCCTCACAACCAACGCAATATAAACCTTCATAGCTATCTTTAAATAAATCACCATTGTCCATCAACTGCTGCCACATTTTAACAACCGCCGGCCAATGTCTTTTTTGGTCAGTTGTTCTAATAAAATCGTCATTGGAAATATTGTACAATTTAACCAACTCTTTAAATTTCTCGGCGTTTTTATCCACAAAGTCTTGCGGATCCATATTTAATTTTTTGGCGCTTTCCCAATTTTTGGTACCGTGCTCATCAGTACCAGTTAAAAACCATACCGGTTGACCCTGAGCACGCCAAAATCTAGCCAAAACATCGGCTTGGATTTTTTCTAAAGCATGTCCCAAATGGGGCTGAGAGTTGACATAATCTATAGCTGTAGTGATATAAATATTTTTGGACATTTTATTGGAAATTAACGGGAGCAAATACTACTACAAACTCCCCTTTTACTTTATCGTTTTTCAATTTAACCAAAATTTCTTGTGGCTGACCACGATAGATACATTCAAACTTTTTAGTTAGTTCCCTGCCCACCATCAGCTGTCGTTGGGGCATAAGAATATTTAATTCATTTAATAATTTTTCGATCCGATAAACTGACTCATAACAAACGACAGTTACTTTGAGATCAACTAGCTGTTTTAAATAAGTCTGCCTACCTTTTTTATGGGGCACAAAACCAATAAACAAGAAGTTATCGGTCGGAAATCCGCTTACAGATAAAGCCGCCAAAATCGCTGACGGACCAGGTAGGGGTATAATTTTTAAATTATCATCAAGTGTTTCAGCTAACTGTGCGACTAACTTACCACCGGGATCAGAAATGCCAGGAGTGCCAGCATCTGATAAATAAGCCACGTTTTTATTTTTTTTTAGTAGTGCTTGTATCTTAACTATTACCTGATTGCCCGAATGTTGATGATAACTTAAAAGCGGTTTATTTATTTGATAATGATCTAGCAACCTCTTAGTAACCCTAGTATCTTCACAAACAATAATATCAACACTTTGTAACACCTTTAATGCTCGAATGGTAATATCTTCTAAATTGCCAATGGGCGTAGCAATTACATAAAAATTCATAGGCTGTCTTTATTGTCTGTTTGGCTAGTACCTTTATACTGCCAAGGATAATCCATAAAATCCTTCAAAAAAATACTCAAAATAATAGCAACAGGTATGGAAATAATCGCCCCGACCGGACCGCCAATTTTAGCGCCGATAAGAATAGCTAAAATTACAATTACCGGATTTAAACCAACTGCCTTGGACATAATTTTGGGAGTAAGAAAACTATTTTCCATTTGTTGGATAATAAAATAAAGCAAAATTGTAAAAACTCCTGTCCAGGGTGAAATAGTAAAACCTATAAGTACCCCTGGCAAAGCTCCCAAGAAAGGACCAACATAGGGAATAATCTCGGTGATAGCGGCGATCAAAGCTAGAACAAAAGCATATTTGATTCCTAAAATTTTTAATCCAATGTACACCAACAAACCGACTGCAAAACTTAATATAATTTGACCTCTTAACCACTGCCCCATGCGCAAAGAGATTCTATCCATCAATTCAACCAAGTATATCTGGTATTTTTTAGGACTTATTGAAGTAATAAATTTTTTGGTATTATTTTCTTCAATAATCATATAAAATGTCATGACTAATACGGAAAAAAGTGAAATAATACCTCCAAAAAATCCACCTACTACGGACAAAACACTACCAGAACTTTTACCAATTTCAGTTTGCCAGCCGGATACAGCTATTTTTAGATTATCAATAATTTCATAACCCACAGCAGTTGATCGAATATTAGTCAACCATTGGGTAAATTGATTGATAAAATTTGGTAAATTTTTAATCAATTCATTGGCCTGTTCCAAAACAACTGGCACCATCAAACCAATAGCTAAAGAAAAAATACTTAACAACACAATATAAATACCCAAAATACTAATGGAACGAGGAATCTTTTTTGTCTGAAACCAATCCACCCACGGATCAAAAGCGGCTGCTAAAACAATAGCTATTAGCAATAAAAATAAAATGTCTCTAACAATCCAGACAAAACCTAAGATCAATAAAACGGCTATGACTTTGAAAAAAGTCAAAGTAGAAACATTTACGACTATAGGTTGTTTGTTTTCACCGTTCATATAATTGATATTAAAAACTTAAAAGTTTATTTAATTTTGATTTATCAATCGACTGACCAATAATTGCCAAGTTTAATTTATTTATTTGAATCACCTTGTTAAGGGCAGTATTAACCTCAGCTAGAGTAATTTTTTGTAAGCGTTTAAAATATTGTTCTGGCGTTTCTATATTTTGCTGATTTAACCATCTATCAGCATACCACTGGGCAATCTGAGAACTATCTTCCAAAGCTAAAATTGTTTTACCTTGAATGTAATCTTTCGCTTTGTTGAATTCATTTTTTGATATACCCTGACTTTTCAATTTTTTAAATTCAGCAATTATCAATTTCACTGCCTGGTTCAGCCTGGTTTTATCAAGTCCGGCATAAACTACCAAACTACCAGTATCAAAATAAGTATTGACCCGTGAGCGGATGTAATAACACATTCCTTGTCTTTCTCTGATATTGATAAATAAACGCGAACTCATATTACCGCCAAAAGCCACACTGGCAATTTTTAAAGGTAAGGTTTGAGGCGAACGATGGTTGATATTTGCCAGAAAACCTAAAGCCAAATGAATCTGTTCGGTATTTTTTTCTTTATTATATATTTTGGGTTTTGCTTGCTTAGAGATAACTTTGGAAGGAGGTTTAACTTGACCGGTTTTTATTCTATTAAACATTTGCCCAATCTGCTTTTGTACCAAATCCTGATCCACCTGACCGGTAATTACTACCAACATATTATTGGCCGTGTAATAACGCTTGGTAAACTTGATAAAATCATCTCTAACCAAAGCACTAACAGATTCTTTGGTACCGGCAATATTTCTGCCTAATTGACTGTCAGGATAGGCACTATAATCAAACTCATCTTCCAACATCATCATTGGTGCGTCCTCATACATATTAATTTCTTCAATAATAACACCTTTTTCTCTATTTATTTCTTGAGCAGCAAATAAAGAATTACTTAACATGTCTGATAAAATATCCAAACAAAGAGTTAAATTTTTTGCAGCTGATTTTATATAATAACCAGTATATTCCTTACCAGTAAAAGCATTATAATCAGCACCGATACTGTCTAGTTCTTGGGATATTAACAAAGTTGAAGGTCTCTTTTTTGTACCTTTAAACAATAGATGCTCGGTAAAATGAGCAATGCCATTAAATGATTTTGTTTCATAACGAGAACCGACTTTAACCATCACCAAAACAGTGACGGCATCAGTACCAACTTGAGGACTAATAATGGCAGTCAAACCATTGTTATATTTATAGGTATAAAACATTAAACAAATTTATTTTTGAAATAATCAGTCAACTGATTGATAGCTACCCGCTCTTGTTGCATAGTGTCACGATCCCTGATAGTAACTGCTTGGTCATCGACTGTTTCAAAATCGACGGTAATACAATAAGGAGTGCCGATTTCATCTTGCCTTCTATAACGCCGACCAATCGAACCAGTCTCGTCATATTGAATGGTGTAATTAGTACCTAATACCTGAGCAATCTTCTGAGCTGCTAATAGTAGTGGTTCTTTTTTTGACAAAGGTAAAATCGCAATCTTTATAGGTGCTAATTCATAAGGCAATTGCAAAATAACTTCGGTTTCTTTGGTGGCGGCGGTGGTAGTAGTACGGCCACCGTCAACTTCTGTATAAGCTTCAAGCAAAACAACTAAAAACGACCTATCAACACCCAACGATGGTTCAATTATATGGGGAATAAATTTTTCTTTACTAAGGGGGTCGGTATATTCCAGATTCTGACCGCTAAATTTCTGGTGTTGTTTTAAATCATAATCAGTTCGGTAAGCTAAACCATACAACTCTTTACGACCGAAAGGATATTCGTATTCAAAATCTACTGTTCGTTTTGAATAAAAAGCTCTCTCCTTTTCGTCAATCTCGTGTAAATATAAATTACTTTCTTTGATACCTAAAAATTTACACCACTCTTTCATGACTTCCAACCAATCAGCAAAATGTTTTTCCCAAACTTTGGGATGGACAAAATATTCAACTTCCATTTGTTCAAATTCTCTGGTACGAAAAATAAAATTTTCTACCGTTATTTCATTGCGGAAAGCTTTGCCAATTTGGCCAATACCAAAAGGTACTCGTAGTCGCATACTGTCAACCACATTTTTGAAATTCACAAAAATACCTCCGGCTGTTTCGGGACGTAAATAAACTTTAGCCGCTGCTTCTTCTAGTGGTCCCATAAAAGTTTTAAACATCAAATTGAATTGTCTAACCTCAGTAAGTTCTCCGCCGCAATCTGGACATTTATAATCACCTACAAAAAAAGGTTTTTCCTTATCATAACCTGGGCTGATAGTATTGGCTGGCAACAAATGGTCGGCTCTAAATCTTTTTTTACACTGTTTGCAATCAATTAACGGATCAGTAAAATTCTGAACATGTCCTGAGGCTTCCCAAACTTTAGGATGCATTATAATTGAAGCATCAAGACCAACCATATCCAATCTACTTTGGACAAATCTTCGCCACCAAGCGCGTTTGATATTATTTTTCAATTCCACTCCCAATGGTCCATAATCATAAGCTGCTTGCAGTCCGCCATATATTTCTGAAGAAGGAAAAATAAAACCGCGCCGCTTAAGTAGCGCCACCAATTTATCCATTTTATTTTGCTCGTTGGCTTTGGCTTTATTATTCATAAATCTTAGTTATTATAATAATTTTTAAGGCTTTTAGCAAATGCTAAAAAAAATAGCCACCCGATTGGTGGCTATGCTTTAACACCCATTTTTAAACTATTCCAATGAAAAAAATTTTTTACATCAGCAGATAAAAGTTGATAATTAGGCTGACTAGTCAGCCAGCTGGTGGCTTTTTTATACCAGCGGGTAAAATTTCTCTGTTTTACATAACTGCGTAAGTATTTAAAAAATTTATTGACCGCCTGGGCCTCACCGGATAAACCGAATTCTACCACTATAAAAAAACTTTTTTGAGTAGTCTCTGTATTCAATCCATAAAGTAAATCCTGGTAATTCATAAAATAAACAATGTCGCTGTTGGCTTGGTCGGTTTGTAATATCCCGCGTCTAGTATGTTTATACTGGGGTACTAAATCTAAAACTTTGCTTAATCCGTATTTGAACGGTTGATTGGTTACCTCGGTTATAAAATGTAAAATGACAGTATTCATTAAAACCGACAAAACTACAGATTGATTCTGACTTAGAGAAAACTTAGGTTGAGATGGTTTGATCAGGCGGGCTAAATCAGCTGGGGTAAAAATCTTTCGGATATATTTTTCTTCGGACATAACATTACTCCTGTTTTGGTTGATAAATTGTAAAATAAACTTTTAAACTCTCATTTATGATTTGGTTTGATAAAATAAATTTAATACCCTTAGGTAATATTTCCGCCCGACAAACTAGCGGTTGTAAGGTTGTAGCTTGACTACAAAATAATTTTTCTGGTCTAACCATCTGACCAACATAGCTATAAATTGAATAAGCAAAATACAGTTTGTAATTGGTAGCGTGAACAAATGGACGTTGAATATAAAATAAACTTTGTTGTTTGGCGATACTTTGCCATAAAATTTTACCGCTGGTAACATATTTTTTACCAGCTATTGTTTGGGTGGGTTGGTTTTTAAGGAACTGGGAAATTACTTTCTGCAAACTAATTTGATACTCTTTAGTATTCATATCTGACTCCTATTTTTTGGCCACCTTAACACAAAAATATTTTTTAGTCAATAAATAAACTCCGAAATAATTTCGGAGTTTTTAAGTTTAATTTATTGGTACTATACCTTGTTTTTCAGTCAAATTGGAAACTATTACTTTAATAAGTTTTTCTTGTAACCAATCCTCTACTACTACTTTGCCAGAAATAATAACTTGTTTACCTACTAATTCTTTTAATTTATCAACCTCTTCGGTCTCACTAACTGGTAAAATTTTCTCAACATTTACTACCTCTGCGTCTTTGAGTCCCTGGCCAATAAATTTGTAACCAACCACTTTACCTTGCTTAGTAATTTCTACTATTGCGGCTTGCTGTATAGAAAATATTTCTCTAATTACCCTATTGTGACAATCGGCTAACTTTTTAGTTGGCTTGAGCAAATCAACATTATGTTTTTTGGTAACTTTATTGGGCACATATACATCAGGAATAATTTTAATTTGCTTGTACATTTGTTCGCGTTTGGCCTCATTGGCATAGTACATACTATGATCAAATTGAGAAAATAATAAATGCCAAACCTGACCGGGATTATCACGACCAACTCGACCTTCGGCATTAGCCAAAAAATTAGGCGTATTGGGTTGACCATACATGACTAAATTCTGTAAATTTTTCAGATGCAAACCTTCGCTTCCGACTGAAGATATTTGCAATATTCCGTCAAAACGATGGTTAAATTCTTGCCTAACTTTTTTTCTATCTTTTGTGTGTTGCAAATTGGTATGACTTTTTCCAATCAATAAACTGTTTTCACTCCCCCATTGGGTTAAATAATGACTAGCAACTTGCAACATTTCAATTGAAGAATGGTAAATGGCAGTTTGTTGTGAAGAAAAAATTTCGTGCAATTCTTTTAAACGAGATAATTTAGGATGAATTTTTTTTGGTCTTTTTAAGACTTTATCCCAACCACAATAATGCTCAATGTCCAGATATAATTGTTTATTTTCTTTGGCCAATCTCAGACTAGATTTACTACTGCCCACTGCTAAGCGATCAAAATAAGAAAAAAACATTTCAAACGAATTTTGAAAAAGTTGTCGCATTAGATGTAACATTTTTTGTACACAAGCAAAGTTATGTAGAGCTTTTAACCCTTGTAAATTATCAACTGCTCGCAACTCTTTAATCTTGTTTACAATATTTTTGGAGTCTTTTTGGGACAGCAATTTGAATCTTTGGAATAATAGATTTTCTAAATTGGCCTGATAAAAATTATCAACTAAATTGTCATAATACATACCGGAGCGGTCATACATTTGTTTCCAAACTTGTTGCCACCAATCATCACTGATGATATCGATAATTGTTCTACTCATCGGTTGCTGCCAAGCTAATTGTTCAGTCTGAGTTGTCGTCCACCAACCACCGTTCAAACACAAAGACTGAGCTGATTGTTCTCGATCGGAACTAGTGCCAGGCACAGCTGTTTGCGCAATAATTTTGGCAAAATTATGACAACGGGCAGTTATATCAGTATACGGAAATTTCTTGATACCATGGTGGGCTTCATCAATAATTATTAACTGAAAATAATTCGGCAAAATAACTCGTCTAGCTAAATCATTAGCTACATTGTGGGGGGTGGATATATAAACACGACAACTATCTTGTCGCCACCATTCTTGGCGTTTAACTTTATTTACTCCAGCCAATAAAACTATTTCATTTTCAGAAAAATTATAATAGTTTTTAAAATCTTGAAAAATCTGAGCGTTTAATTCCTCGGTTGGCGCAGTAACTAGTATTTTTTTAAATCCCAGATTGAGATAATAATCAACTAACATTAGGTCAATAATAGTTTTGCCAAATGAAGTTAAACAAACAAAACCATAATTTTTGTCATCTTGTGTCAACCAATGAACGATTTTTTCCTGCGTAGAACGCGGCTCTAAATTTCGAAATCGGCTAGAAAAATTAATAGTAAACATATCGGGTGTACCAGCCATCAGAGCTTGACGATATTTGGTTCTTCTAGGCATTTTTATTCTCCTTTATTTTTTTAAAGTACAAAATTAATATAATAGTTTATAATAATACGCTAAACAAAGTCAACTGAAATTATGTTATAATAGATTTATGAAAAATAAAGGTTTTTCACTAATTGAATTGCTGACTACTATTGCCATAATCGGTGTAATCAGTAGTATAGTTTACTTAGCTTTAAATGGCGTCAGGGAAAAAGCCAGGGACACTAAAAGAAAAAATGATATTGCCCAAATCGGTAGATTTTTAGCTTTGTCGTGTTATGAACCGGATGGTGGCAACGGCACTTATGATCTAGCTGATTTAATAGAGGAAATAAAAATAAAATTTCCCCAAGCTCAAACTTATTTAGCGCGAGCACCGCGTGATCCAAAAATCGGTACGGACACTCAAACTTATTATTTCTATCAATATTCAGCCGTTGATAAAAAATGTGCACTCTATGCCAATCTGGAAAATCAAGCGGAACCAATCACCTTACCCAGTTTAAACTCACCTACTCCTGGTGGCGGACAGGGTGTTTTACAAGCGACTAGTAACGGACCAAATAACACAACAATTTATTTTCAATATTCAAACTAAAAACGGTACTCCTTAGTACCGTTTTACTTTAAATATTTTTTTCCTTTAATCTTTTCCGGTAAATAGTCATCGCTATCATACTTATCATATCCTCGCCCATAATTTAAATCCTTCATTAATTTAGTAGAGGCATTTCTTATTTTCAAAGGAATTGGTAAATTGCCGTACTTTTTTACATCATCGGTAGCAGCCAACAAGCCTTCATAAGCACGTCTATCTTTTTTGCAAGTCGCTAAATAAACAGTTGCGTGAGCCAAATTGATAGCACACTCCGGTAAGCCAATAATCTCCACTGCCCGAAAAACTTCATTAGCAACCACCAAAGCCGTTGGTTGAGACAGGCCAATGTCTTCGCTGGCAAATATGACCATACGCCGAGCAATAAATTTGGGATCCTCACCAGCTTCAATCATGCGAGCTAAATAATAAAGGGCGGCATTGGGTTGCCCGGCACGCAAACTTTTTATAAAAGCACTAATAGTATTATAATGTTCCTCGACTTGTTTGTCGTAGCGTAAAAATTTTCCTTGTAAAGTATTTTTTAAGTTGGCTAAATTGATTGTTTGGTAGAGACGTGCGGTATTTTCAATCATGGAAATTGCTTGACGAGCATCACCATTGGCCATGCCTAACAACCAGTCTAGTTCAGATTTTTTCAATTTATAACCGGTGCGCCCTACAATTTTTATCATATCTTTATCGGTTAATTCTTGTAGTACAAAAACCCGACAACGAGATAACAGCGGGGCAATAACTTCAAAACTTGGATTCTCGGTAGTAGCACCAATTAGTGTTAACTGTCCGCTCTCGACAAATGGCAATAAAAAATCTTGTTGTGATTTGTTAAAACGATGAATTTCATCCAAAAATAAAACTTTAGGCTGATCGCTAGGGGTAGCTATAATTTTTCTAATATCTTCTTTACCAGCTGAAACAGCTGACAACTCAAATAATTGAGCAGCTACAGCTTGAGTATAAATACGAGCTAAGGTGGTTTTCCCTACCCCCGGTGGCCCCCATAAAATAAACGAAAATAAATGTCGTTTATCTATGGCCACCCGCAATGGTTTGCCTATGCCCACCAAATGTTCTTGACCATAAAAATCAGTCAAATTTTGTGGTCTTATTTTATCCGCTAATGGTTGCATAATTATATTGTACATCTCTGAGTAAATAAAAAAAGCGGCACAGAATTATCTGTGCCACTGAATATTGTCTATCCGAAAAGGTTGTTCACCTAGAAGTGCACAAAAAATTATTTTATTGTGATATTTATCAATCACCAAACCAAATGATTTTCCGATATCAGCCAATTTATCCAATAACTCTTTTCCTTTCTGTAAATAACTATACATTTCTCCTTCTTCTACTTTTTGGGCAGCTACCTCGTGCATATCTATTGCTATCAAATATAGTAATTCACCTAATATATCGACATCTAATGGTTTAGAAAAATAATTTTTCCAACTGGCTTGGGAAATATTGGTAATAGACATATAACCAGTATAAGTTGCAGTTGGTAATGCTTTGATTAGATTTTCTATTCTTAACATATTCTCCTCCTCATTTTTTTTATTTGCTAAATAACTATTAATCATACATACTGGCAAAAATAAAACATTTTGTCAATGACATAGTCAGTATAAAATGTTATAATATAAACAATGAAAAAAACTTCTGCAAAAACTAAAAAGCTTAGGGTTGGCTGGTTTACATTTAGTTGTTGTGAGGATAGTACGGTTTTATTTACTGAAATTTTAAATGAACATTGGCAAGACTGGTTGCCCTATTTGGACTTTAAACATGCCAAAGTATTACAATCAAAAAACTCCCTGACTGATATGGATGTGGTTTTTGTGGAAGGAGCTATTGCTTCTGAGGCCAAAGCTAAAGAATTAAAAAAAATTAGAGCTAAAGCTAAAGTATTGGTGGCTGTTGGAGCGTGTGCAGTAACTGGTATGCCATCAGCCCAACGCAACGAATTTCCTCAGGAAGTAAGAAAATCAATTGATTTCTTATTGGAAAAATTCAATTATGGTGAAAAAGTAAGAAAATTAGAGGAGATAGTAAAGGTTGATGCTAAGGTACCAGGTTGTCCCATGAATGAACAAAAGTTTATTGAACTAGTAGAACAAATGTTTAAACAATTTAATATTAAATAAATGCACCTTATTGACTTTGATCTTAATATCAATGAAATCACCAAAGTGGAGGGTTCCGCTGGATTGGATGTCAAAGTAACTAATGGTAAAGTTGAATATGTAAAATTTAAAGTTCAAGATTATAAAAGATTTTATACTCAGGCAATTCAAGGAAAACCTATCGCGGCTGTTCCTCAGTTATTATCCAGAATTTGTGGTACTTGTAGCATCGCCCATTTAATCGCCAGTATCGAAGCGGTAGAAAAAACCTTAAACTATGTGCCCTCCGCACAAACTAAAATACTTCGCACTCTGACTTATCATGGATTGATCATTAGAGATCACGCTTTACATCTCTATGTATTTGTTTTACCAGACTTATTTCAAAAAGATTCCCTACTGGAATTTGATGAACACGACAAATTACAACATCAACTTCTTCATGACACTTTTGCCGTAAAAAGTGCGGGAAATAATTTGGCCAAATACACCGCCGGGCGTAGTGTCCACGCACCTTTTCCAGTTCCGGGTGGATTTTTAAAAATCCCTGATAACAACGGTAAAACCGCCCTAATAGAGGAAATGGAAAAAGTGAGACCAGCCGTGTTGAGACTAATTGAATTGTTTTTAAATGCACCTGACCAATTAATTAGACCGACTAATTATGCCGCCTTAAAAAATGATGACTATTCTTACTTAGAAGGAAAACTCTGTGATATGAATGGCGTAATCGCTGAGGAAGCAGAATTCCGTAATCATTTAGAGCATGTGGTACTACCCTATTCTCAAGCCTCAGCCTATACTTTTGCTGGACAACCTTATCGAGTCGGGGCTCTAGCTAGAATCAATCTCAACCGACAAGCGCTAAATGATCGTACCAAAAAAGATTGCGCCCAAGCTTTAAAAGTTTTTCCCTCAGATAATGCCTATCATAATAATCTAGCGCAAGCTATTGAAATCTTACATTCAATCGACGATACGATCAGTATTTTAAAAACCAATAATTTTCAACCAGCCAAACCAGATAAACTAGAACTACGAGCAGCTACTGGAGTGGGAGTCGTAGAAGCTCCCAGAGGAACCTTATATCACAAACTTACTATCGACGACAAAGGTATAGTAACCACAGGTGAGGTTATTGTTCCTACTGGACAAAATCAAATAACAATTGAGTTGGATATAGCCGAATATATACAAAAAAACCTCAAGCAACCAAAAAAAGAATTAGCTCTAGCGTGCGAAAAAATCATTAGGGCTTATGATCCTTGTATGAGTTGTGCCTCGCATTTTTTGGAGGTCAACTGGTTAGAATAGTAGCTACTTGCTTGGCTAATAACTTAATATCCCCTTTTTCTGGAACGCCAATTATCCTCAATACCAGCTGAGGATATATTTTTTTGATTAATTTTAGTTCAGTAGATAAATCATAATCATGCATGCTAACTCGCCGTTTATCTTTTAACTCATCCAAATTTTCTATAACCTTAACTTGTGCAATACCTTTTACAACATCAATAATCCACCACACTGGCTCGTCAGATGGCATAATCTGCTCTTGAGGATCTTGATGAATAAATTCAGCACCAGGGATTAATTGCTGTAAATGAGGCACCAAACGAAAAGCCAATGAATCTTGGGGTAAATTGGGGTTGCCAAAAACTGAAATTTTCATTTCTTAAATTTAATTTTACCTTGAGCTATATCTTGGGGATTACTGATCAGCTTAACTTTTTGTGGATGAATTATATTATCAACTACATTTTGTTGGAAAATATTTACATTGGAAAAATCAATCACAATACTTTTTTTAATTGTCTCTTTTAACCAAGTAGCAATTTGTAAATGATTAATTTGCTCTTGATAAATTTTCTGCGCTAACTCAGATTTATCGTCCCGGGCAACTACTACCCCAAAATGATGGTAAACATAATCCTGAACACTGATTTTTAAATCATTGGGAATAAATACTTTCTTGAAAATAATTTTCCCCCAGGGCAATCTACTTTCTAAGGTGGCGAGTCTTTGTTTTGCCAACCTGTCTATCTTTTTTACTTGGGAAAAATTAAGTAAATGAGCTAAAGCATAATGCGGTTTATATTTAATATCAATTTTATTTGCAGAAAGATCATGTGCGTGTTCCAAAGCAAAACAATGTAAAATATCCCCCGTCTGTAAGTGGTTAATATTATGTTTCTGAGCATATTTAGCTAAAGTTGAAGGCGCAGCAGTAATAATATGTTGCCCCAGTGATGCCAATTTTATAATTGGTCCTGTTAGACTTGCCAATTTAATATCCGCTTGGCAATCAGGATTTAAAAATAAATAATTGATAACCTGTAAACCTTTCCGATCAAGCGTGATTTGATCATAGGTGGGAAAAGTAAGTCGTCTTATCTTTTGTAAAACTTCGATTTTATTTGAGTTCATAAATTTGCTTGGTCAAATAACGACGGCTAAGCAAATAAAAACTGATAAAAATTATTACTAATCCCCACCATTGACCTGAACTAATAATCGAACTAAAAAAACCAAAATTAAGTAGTGCGGTAATTGGTGCCGCTATGGTCAGGATAACCGTTGCGACTGAAGCTGGTATATATTTTAAACCGTGATAAAAAGTGTATACATAACCAAACAATAACAACGAGGTAATAACTACCCAGCGCCATTCTACAAAATTCAAACTAAATATTTGTTCATAACCACCTTGTCCAATTAAATAAAACCAAATCAAAATACCACCCAGAAACATTCTGGCCAAAGCTACAACATTGGCCGGTAAATCATGTAATAATTTTTTGGCAATAATAATTTCTATTGACCACAGTAGCGTGGCCAATAAAACCAACCAATCTCCATAATTTAAAATAAATGGTTTAACTTGAGAAAAAACCAATAAACCTAACAACATGGCCAGCAAGGTAAATCCATAATATTTTGTTAATTTCTCTTTTAAAAATATTACAGCCAATAAAGCTACATAAATAAATAGCGTTTTATGAATAAAACCTGCGTGTAAACTAGATGTCAATTTTAATCCGTGAAAAAATAATACAAAGGGTATGCTACCACCGATTAAACCTAAAAAAAATAATTTTACCCACTGGGATTTGGTAATATTTCGCCAATTAATTTGTTGGGGTGAATAAAATATCAAACCAGCAAACAAAATTCCAACAGTAATATTTTTTAAACCAGTAAATAAAGTTGCATCGATTGTACTAACACCAAATTTATTTAAAAAGATTGACAACCCGCTAATCAAAGCTGTCAAAGTTACTAATATCCAACCTCGTGTATTGAACTGCATATTTTTTTATTAATTTTATTGATTAATTATTGTTTGGTTGCTTATTTTGGAAACAGCAAATTTATCAGCTACAAATAAATGATCACCGACTACACACTCTTCGGTCATTAAACTCAAATCAACCCAACTGCCATCTGCTAGTTTGGCTTTATGGCCACGAATCCCAATAACTTTTTTTGGTAACTGAAAACACATAAAAATAGTTTAAAAATCAAAATCCAAAAATAAAAATTATTTATATATACTGTTGAGCTTTTTTAATACTTACTTTGCCGCCACTATCAAATACCACAATATCCCGTCGACTAATTTTTCCTGATAAAAGATACTTTGCTAAAGCATCATCAATTTGTTCTTGAATCACCCGACGCATTGGTCTGGCACCAAATAAAGGATCGAATCCGCTCTGGGCTAATTCTGCTAAAGCGGTGGGAGTAACTTCCAAATGAATCCCCTTTTGTAACAAACGATTTTGTGATTTTTTTATCATTAGTTTTGCAATTTCTAATATATGATCTTCTGTCAACGGGGTAAAAACAACAATATTGTCAAACCGATTCAAAAATTCTGGCCGAAAAACTTCTTTTAATTTTTCT
The DNA here is from genome assembly GCA_964493305.1 of uncultured Gammaproteobacteria bacterium. Lineage (GTDB taxonomy): Bacteria > Patescibacteriota > Patescibacteriia > S139-126 > S139-126 > DYGA01. The sequence continues at coordinate 310,427 of CAZBLW010000001.1, read as the reverse complement.
ACCAACAACATTTCTTTAATCACTGCTACCTGAGTTCCGGCTCGTAATTGATCTTGAATAAACTGTGAACCGGCATTGGAAGTAGCAATAATAATTACATTAGTGAAATCAATCACCTGACCTGACCAATCAGTCAATCGACCATCATCCATTACTTGTAAAAATATATTTAAAATATCACTGTGAGCTTTTTCAATTTCATCGAGTAATAAAACAGCAAAGGGATTTTGTTTAATACTTTCAGTCAATAATCCGCCGGTAGTGTTTTGCTCCGTACCGATTAACCGCCCTACGGAATCTTTATTTTGATATTCAGACATATCCAACCTCACCATATCGTTGGTACTACCAAAATAGGTCAAAGCTACCGTTTTTGCCAATTCCGTTTTACCTACTCCGGTCGGACCTAAAAACAATAAATTAACAATTGGTCTTTTCTCATCGCGTAACTCAGTCCGCGCTCTACGTAAAGCAGAAGCCACGGCTCTGACCGCTTCGGCTTGATTGATTATATACTGATGGATTTCTTCTTCCAAATTTAACAATTTAGTTGATTCGTCTTGAGTAATTTTTGTCAACGGAATATTTATTTTTTGTGAAACCAACTTGGCCACATCTTCACTAGCTATCAAACTTTTTTCTCCTTTTTGTTTTAAAACATAAACAGCTACTTCTTCCAAAATCTTAATCGCTTTTTCAGGCAAATAATACTCGTGCATAAAACGATTGGATAACTCAATGGCTTTTTGCAAGGCCCCTAAGGAAAAAAATACTTTGTATTTATATTCATAAAAATTTACCTTGGCAATCAATACGGCCATCGTTTGTTCGGGATTAGTTTCATTGACTTCAATTTTCTGTAATTTATTACCCAATGCTTTACCGGCAATACTTGTGCGATAATCATTCGGATTGGAAGTAGTCAAAACCAAAAATCGATTATCAGCAATCAAATCAGCCATTACTTCTGATAAATCCAAACCCTCCCCACTCTGTGTATTGATACCATAAATATCATGAATATTTTCTATTACCAAGATTACATTGCCAGCTCTAATCATTTCATGATGTATTCTTAAAATTCTTTCTTCCAACATACCTGGCGAACCAGCCCCCGCCACCAATCTAGGCAGTGATAATGACACCATCCGCTTATCCCGTAAACTATCTGGTACATCCTCAGTCACCATCAACTGAGCAATACCTTGAATTATGGTGGTCTTACCAACACCAGGAAAACCAACTAACACCACCGAATCATTTCCAGCTTCAACCACTCGAAAAACTTCTTCAATTTCTTTTTCTCTGCCCACACAAATTTCTAAATTACCGTACTTGGCGGCTAAAGTTAAATCATAACCAAATTTATCTAAATACGGTGTAGCGACAGCAGTCATTGACTTGTTCATAGAATTCTTTGGCTTATAACGCGATAACCTACGTTGGCGTTGATAACTTTCCCACAACTGATCATTGACTGTTATCCAATCAATCACTTGGTGTAATTGCTCAGCGCTAATTGATAAATCATTAAATAAGTCTTGAATTTTATCATCACTCATCACTAAAGCTTCCAAAATTTGAGCAACTCCCACCCAAGCCTGGCGACGTTTGGCCGTTAAAAAATAACTTTTAAATAAAACCGTAAAAACTTCCTGACTAACTTGGGGAAGATTTTTATTGGTCTCATTTATTTTCATTACATTTTTTAACCTCAGTAAAACATCATCACGACCTACGCCCAATCTGGCTAAAACCCCGACCAATTTTTTACTTTCTAAAATAGAAAACAATAAACTCCAATTATTTACCTGCAGTTGATTGAAATTTTTGGCAATCTGCCACGATCTTTCAATCAATAAGATGGCGTCCATCCTAAAGCCAGCGGAAATATCCAGTAATTCCGGCTTGTCTTTATGTAAAAATTTTTGCTCAATTTGCTTTGGTGTCAATACTGATTGTTTAACCTGTCTTGATTTTAAACGAAAAATTAAATAGCTCAGAGCCAACCAAGCCACCCACCAAACAAATAATTCTGGCAGATATAAAAAATCAACTGACCACTGCCAATTATTTTGCCAAAACAAAATTAAAAAACGAGTTAAACCCTGAATAAAAACTAAAACCAAAAAAATATTAACGCCGTTGTTAAAATAACTATTAATTTTACTTTGCCACACCCCGGCCGCATCAATCCTTTTTGGCCAATCAAACAATAACCGGCCAAATTGGTAACGAGCACCAGCTGGAGTCAAAGCTACTTTAAAATTATTTAAATCAGGAAAATTTAAACTCATGAAAAAAGCAATAATCTAATAAGCATATATAAGGCAAGGGGTAAAACACTGACCCACAACACCAAACCTAGAGTAATTAACAAAGCCCATAGGAAAAAAAATAATAACCGCCAAATAATAATTAGGGTGCGGAAAAAAAATGATAAAATTCTCCCCTGCCAATCGGTCTGAGCATACATTGGTTTAAACCAATTTTTTAATAAAATATCCAAGGCTCTATTGCGCCAAGCATTCTTTAATTGATTGGTGTAAGAATTAAAAAAATTAGCTAAACCCCGACCGTACCACCAAATCGGCCAATAACCTAAATTAGCCGCTAAATCCCAAGTAAATAATTTAAGAGTATTAAAAAAAAGCTGTAACATACAGCTTTATTATAACATTTTATGGCTAGTTTAAGAAATCAAATTTTACCCAAATAAATATGGCGCCTTAATTCTTGTAAAAAATCCAGGTAAAATTCTAGATTATTAAGCGTGGCCAAACGCTGAGCAGTTGGCTCATTGGCTTTGAATAGATGACATAAATAAGCTCGAGAACTTTCTCGCAACTCTGGGTATTTTGAATGAGGATTGAGGGGGGTTAAATCATTTCGATATTGAGAACTGTTCATATTCAGATTGATATAAAAATTGTTTTTCAATAAATTATGATGGCGCCAGATATACAAACGACCGTGTCTTGCTTCCCTAGTTGGTATCACACAATCAAACATATCCATACCCCGCTGAACAGCAGCTAGTATATTTTCTGGTCTACCCACTCCCATTAGATACCTGGGTTTATTGGTTGGTAAAAATAATGAAACTTTTTCTAATACTTTATACATGGTATCCGCAGTTTCACCGACGGCTAAACCACCCACCGCATAACCGGCAAAATTCATTTTAACTAACTCCTGGGCACAACTCTGCCTCAGATCAGAAAATACACTACCCTGAACAATACCAAACACTAGAGGGCTGTTCTGGTTTGAATAATTTTTATCAACCCACTTTTTTGCTTGCTTTGCCCACGCTAAAGTTAGATCAACATCTTTTTTGGCTTGTTCATAAGTAGCTGGGTTGGCAGTGCAAACATCCAACACCATCTGGATATCACTACCAATAGTTTGTTGAATTTGCAAAGCTTTAATTGGTGTTAGAACTTGTTGACTGCCATCATGATGAGATTTAAAAATAACTTTATTTTTTTCTATTTTGACTAATTTATTTTTTTGTTGTTTATTGCCAGCCAAAGAAAAAATTTGATAACCACCGGAATCGGTCAAAATCGGCTTATCCCAAGACATAAATTTATGCAAACCCTTAACCAAACGCAAAGTCCCTAAACCGGGCCGCAAAAATAAATGATAAGTGTTGGCCAGCAAAATTTGTGCCCCCAACTTTTCCATATCAGCGCTGGTAAGAGTTTTTATTACTCCCTGAGTTGCCACTGGCATAAAAAAAGGTGTTCGTATCTGGCCTCGCCTAGTCGTTAACACTCCTAGTCTAGCTTGACTTTTTCTAGATTTTCTATAAAGTTTAAACATCTTGTAAATTAAAAAGGAAATAAAAAATGGAAAAAATATTCACTGTGTTACAAACTGGCTTGACGCTATTTGATAAATTTTCTCAAAAAATTTTTGGACCTGCTTTGAAAAAATTTCCCAATTGGTTAACACCAAATATGTTGAGTGGCTCTCGTATCATTTTACTGGGTATAATTTTATATGTCTATATAAAATTACAGGACATTTTACTCTATAATTTTTTGATTGCTGTCGCTGGTCTAACTGACTATTTAGATGGGCTTTTAGCCCGAGTAAAAAATATGGTGACAGACCTAGGAAAAATAATGGATCGTTCGATTGATAAAGTTTTTACTATACCAATTCTTATTCTCTTTCTAAATTTTGATAATTATTTTTCTTACTTAACTGTTTGCTATATTATAATTGATACCATCGCTCTAATTAATACCCTCCACGCTGCTCTTTATTTAAAAAAACTCACCCCCAGTAATGTCATTGGCAAAATTAAATTTATCCTTATATTTTTAGCGTTATTGCTCTATCCCCATAACAACCAATATCTAGTAGAAATGCTACTAATATTACCCGCTACAATTATGGCGACTTGGTCGCTTTTAAATCATCAGTGGAGACAATCAACAACCGTTTAACAACGGTTGTTTTTTTACTCGGTCACCTTACCTTGATTGATATCATACATTGCGCCCGATAAATTGGTATCCAGTGACGGATAAACTAACTGACTTTCTTCACCTGATTGTAACAATTTAATTGTCTGCGAATTCAATAAAATTTTAACCTTACCAATATCACTACTCTGAGGCGTCAAGCTGACAAAAAATCTGGCTGTTACTTGACCGTCATTGGTTGTAAGTGAATTTATTTGCCAGCTAAGTTGACGGGTAACACTGTCAAAATTTAGATTTCCCTGATCAACTACTTGATTCCCTTCCCAAACTACATCAGCCGGCAGTGAAGCTGTCAGGTTTACTGAATCATAATCAGTTTTAGTCTGAATTGTTAAATCAATAGGAAAAACAGTTTTTTGTCCGACTTTTGGTGGCAGAGGTCCAGTACCAACCGGGATTCCTTCATCGTCTCGATACCAGGCATAATTTAAAACCTTTACTGGAGAAATTATTTTAGCTGATTGCACCGGGGTAGAAAAACTTAAATCGTTTTTCTGTTCTTCACCAACTTTTCCAACCGTTACTTCTGCGTAAGTACGGTAGTTGTCAGATAAATTAGTTAGGTTGTTTTTTAAACTAACTTCATAATTTATTTTTAGCTCTTGACCTTTGGCCAAAGTTTGTAATAAAGGAAAATTATCACCAGTTAAAATAATCTGGCCATCTTCACCAATAGTTGGTTCAACTGCCGTTTTTAAAGTCTCCCAAGCAACCATATCAGCATTGGTTTTAAGCACTACTTGTAAATCCTTTAAATCAAGACCGGAAGTATTTTGTAAAATTAATTGATAATTCAATTTCTGACCAGGCGCTACTTCGTTTAAAGTAGTTTGATTGTTTATAGTCATTTGTAAAGCCAATTCTTCACCTAAGATAACAATATTTTTTTCAGTTTCCTGCAGAACTTTTACATTGTCTTCACCGCTGCTAATTTCAATTTTAAATTTTTCTAAACCACTTACGCCCGCGGAAAATTTTCCTTTAAAATTAAAACTTATTGACTGATTATTCATAAAATTTCTGGTAGGCCAAATATATGCCTTACCTTCTGGTACATCAGCAATTTCTGCTATTTCCGGACGTGGATTGGTCATAACAAAATTTTTACTAGTGATTAAACGAATTCTAACAGCTGATAGCTCTTGACCACTAAGATTACTAATTTGCCAGGACATATCTTGTTCGACTTCTGGTAGAATTGACTCGGGCAATTGCCAAGCAATGGAAAATTGCGATTGTCCCAATTTGACTGATTTAGTTAAAGATTCAATAAAATCCGAACTAAAATTGGCTGGTTGGTACACAACTTCAACAACAAAATCTTTGGAATCATTTTCTTCACCATATAGTTGGGCGTTTATTTTTATTTCTCCGGCTTCGCCTTTTGGCAATTCACCCATTTGCCAACTGGTATTCAATAAATTATCAGCGGCCGGTTCAGTAGATTTCAATTTTAAACCATCAGGATAACGAACTGAAATATTAATCTTTTCCAAATTAACTTTACTAATATTTTTGTAATTTATAACCCAAGTTGATTCTTCTCCAATCGCTACCGATTCCGGTCCAGTTAAAGTAAGCTCAATATCATCACGACTACTACCCGCTCCGCCAAAACGAAAAGCACTATAAAGCAAGGTAGCTGATGACAACAGTAAAAAAACAATTATCATCCAAAAAATACCATTTTTTATTTTTTTATTATGGCTGGTTTTCTTTGACTGACTAAATTTACTTTTTTTATAATAATTGTTTTTTTTCATATTGTTATCATTTTGTTCTTCCTGACTAGCAACCGCTGGTGTCTGGCTCAAATACATCTGCTCAATAGCAGTGGTAATTTCAGCGGTTGGTAAATTATTTTGGGACGCTCGCGACAACTTATTTTTCCTCCGCCGGGATTTCTTTTTACTAAGCTCACGCCAAGATTTTATTTCCATACAGATTTACTATTTGTAAATAATTTAGACTGTTAATCTTTTTTTCAATAATTGATTCTGTATATTTGATTAAAACTTTTTCTAATTGATTAATTTGCTGTTGACTTATTTTGAAACGATAAACATCAGCCAATACGTTCCAAAAATTATCCCCCAATAAATATCGCAAAATTTTTAAACCAGCTAATGATAAAGGCAAGTCAGAACCGTTGGCATACTTGGCTTTTACTACACCTCCCTCAACAACAGAAAAAAAGCAGTCCTCAGCCGACAGTAGTTGATTGCTCCGCAAACATTTGTAGAGCTGGGGTTGAAAGCCAAGTAAAGAAAAAAACTGCCAAGTAAGCAAATAAAAAATCAAAGGATTGCGGGGTGATTTCTTTTTAAAATTACTTTGTAAAAATTTTGACCAATTCACAATCAAATCATAAACTACTTGTTCAATTTCGTTGGGTACGGTTGAATAATTTACAACTTCCAACAAGGACTGCCACAACAACATTAACTCCAAATCCTGACGTAATAAAAGATGACTATCAATAATCTCACCGCCAGCTATGTGTATTTGATTTTTCCCCGGTGCTAACATTATTTTAATCTCATTACCTACTTCGATCAGACCTCGTAACTTAGCTTGAGCTTTTCTAACCCCTTTGGCACGAGCGGTTAATTTTCCTTTCTCTTTAGTAAAAAACGTTACCAATAAATCATTTTCTCCAATCGGTTGATGACGCAAAATTACTGCTGGTAAAATTATGGTCATATTTTTTTTATCCCTACCCAAATTTTTTCGTCAGCTAAATTTATTTCTTGAGCCATAATGTCAGATTGTTGCTCAAACACAACTTGCTCGCTCAATGTATTACTCTGAATAGTTTCCAATACTGGTTCTAAAAGTGACTGCAAGTGCTTAGACAATACCAAATACAAAACAACCTTATCGGTAATGGTTAAACCTGCCTGTTTGCGTAAATTGTTTATAGTACGAATTAATTCTCGAGCATGACCAGCTCGTGCTAAGGATTCGTTTATTTCTGTGTCCAATTTAATTTCCGCAGCACCTAAAACTACTTCATTTACATTTACCTCATCACGTAAAATTTCCAAATATTCAGCTGGTAATTTGTTTTGTTTGATATAAAGGGTAGATAATGGTTGTCTAATTTTGATTTTTGCTTCTGCTCGTAAAGCCAGTGCCTGAGTAACAATTCCACGAACTTCAGTCATGGTCTGCAATAAATTGTGACTAGGTTCAGCTAGCGTATTTAGTTGTGGCCAATTGGCTAAGTGAACCGACTGGGAAAAACTTTGATCTTTGACCGGACAATTTTTGATCAACTCTTGATAAATATTTTCTGCAAGATGCGGTGCAAAAGGTGCTAACAATTTGGAAAATTCCAACAAAACAAATCCGAGAGTTTTTACTGCTTGTGCTTGGGGTTCACCACCGACTTTGAATCTTTGTCGACTGCGCCGCACATACCAAGTCGATAAATCATTGATAAAATCAGTTAATGTTCTGGCGGCTTGGGTTATATCATAATTATCAAGCGCCTTAGTAACATTTATTACGGTTTGTTGTAAATAAGCCATAATCCACTGATCGAGCAAATCAGTAGCAGGATTTTTTGTAACAGTGGTAATTTGATCGGCATACATTTTATAAAAGGTCAGTACATTCGACAAAATTAACCAATTTTTTTTCACCACCTCTTCAACTTTTTGGGCATCAAAATTTTTGGGCTCTCCGGGTTGATTGATAGTATAAAAATGCCAACGCAAGGCATCAGCACCATATTTATTCATAATATCCCAGGGATCAACAATATTGCCTTTGCTTTTGGACATTTTTTTACCATACTTATCGTTGATATGCCCGAGACAAATAACATTTTGATAAGGGCTTCCTTGATCAAGTAAAGTAGCAATTGCCAATAAAGTATAAAACCACCCTCTAGTTTGATCGATGGCCTCACAAATAAAATCCGCTGGATACCAATTTTTCTGATCAATCAATTCTTTATTGGCAAACGGATAATGAATTTGCGCAAACGGCATCGCTCCAGAGTCAAACCAACAATCAAGTACAGCCGTATCTCTAACCATTTCACCACCACACTGTTCACACTTGATTTTAATTTCATCTACCAAGGGCCGATGAGCATCGGTTATTTTTTGTCCGCTTAATTTTTCCAACTCGGCAAACGAACCAATCACTTTGATATTTCTGCATTCTTCTTGATTCTTGATTCTTAATTCTTTATTCTGATTGGCTTGGCATTTCCAAATTGGCAAGGGAGTTCCCCAATACCGCTCTCGAGAAATCGCCCAATCTTTGACACCATCCAACCATTCACCAAAACGACCCGTTTTAATATGACTGGGTACCCAGTTTATATTTTGATTGTTGTTTTTTAATTGTTCACGCAAAGCTGACATTTTTATAAACCAGGAATCCTTAGCGTAATAAAGTAAAGGAGTATCACAACGCCAACAAAAAGGATAATCATGCTTATATAATTCTTGTTTAAATAATAATTTTTGTTCTTGTAAATAATTGATAATGATTTTTTCTGTTTCCTCAGCTTTGACAAATTTATCTTGTAAGGTTTCAAGAATCTTGAAGCTTGAAGCTTGAAGCTTGAAGGAAAAATTACCGTCTTCATTTACGGTATGTACTTTTGGTAAATCAACCTCTTCCCCCAAATTGTAATCATCCTCACCATACATTACTGCGGTGTGCACCACGCCGGTACCATCTTCAGTGGTAACAAAATCAGCGGGATAAACCTTATAAGCATTTTTATAATTTTTTACTGTTTCTAAAATTGCGCCAGAAAAAAGCGGTTCGTATTCTACTCCCACTAAATCACTGCCTTTAAACTCAGCCAAAATTTCGCACTCTATCTGCCCCAAAACACTCAACCTTGACTTAGCAATTATTAAATCCTCCTTAATTCTTAATTCTTCATTCTTAATTCTAACTTTGACATATTCAAAATCACTTCCCACTGCCAGGGCTACATTTCCCGGCAGTGTCCAAGGTGTAGTAGTCCAAGAAAGAATATAAAGTGGAACATCACTATTATCTTCCCCCTTAATTCTTAATTCATTATTCTTAACTCTGAATTTTATATAAACTGATTGATCCTTCACCTCACGATAGCCTTGGGCTACTTCGTGACTGGAAAGTGCAGTACCACAACGTGGACAATGAGGTACAACTTTATGTCCTTGGTAAATTAATCCTTTATCATAAACTTGTCTGATTATCCACCACAGAGTTTCAATATAATTATTCTCATAAGTCACATAAGGATTATCCATATCTAGCCAAAATCCCATGCGGCGGGTAAGTTTTTCCCATTCTTCTTTATACTGCCAAACTGATTCTTTACATTTACTATTGAAATACTTTATGGAATCAGCAATATTGTCTCGTAAAGATTCAATCTGGGGTTTACCGGAAATACCCAGTTCTTTTTCAACTTGTAACTCTACGGGAAGTCCGTGCGTATCCCAACCGGCTTTTCTAGTTACATGATAACCGCGCATGGTTTTATAACGAGGAATTAAATCCTTGAAGGCTCTGGCTAAAACGTGATGAATACCGGGCTTACCATTGGCAGTTGGCGGACCTTCATAAAAAACAAACTCACCTTGAGGTGAATCCTTATCTAGGGATTTTTGAAAAATTTTTTCTTTTTCCCAAAAAGTTGATATTTCTTCTTCCAATTTAGGAAAATCTAAATGACTCATAATATAAACAAAAAATTAATAGAATGTTTAAATTGTACTGAAAAAACAAGCAAAAGTCAATTTAACTAACAAAAAAGACAAACTAAATAAAGTCCGCACACTCGGTGCGGACTTTATAGTAAATGCAAAATTGAAAATTCGAACTACTAGCTTACTGCTGTGAATTTTTGTAATTGGTGATGGCTTCAACTACTCGACTGTCTGGTTTTAAATCTTCAACGAATAAAACGTGAGCACCGTTAATTCTCATTTCATCTTTTGGTCCGTGTAATTCATTGCCCAATTTTACCAAAGATAACTCATTTTGAGCAGCTGCTTGTTGTTGCTCGCCAGAAGTTTGTAAAGGTTGAGTAACTTGTAAATAATAAATATCCCTTAACACAACGTTCTTGCTGGTTTCCTTCACTACCTTACCAAAATATACCTGACCGTTGGTTAAAAAGACTGCTTGCCAACTATTGCTACCTCCGGATAAACCCAAAACATTGAAACGGCTGTATTTAGAAATAAAATACAAACCTAACACAATAATTAAAGCAATAACTACTACTACAATTACCCATTTAACAAAACCACCACTAGCTTTGGCTGGTTTTTGAAAAGCAGTACCCTCTCCTGCTTTGGTTGTATTTGGTTCCATAAATGCTATGTCCTTTCCCTAATTAATTATTAGGATATTAATTTAATAAAATTTACTTATGTTATTATAACACTCAAAGATTAAAAAAGGCAAATGGTTTTTTTCACATATATTTGGCCAGATCAACCTCTTGCCAATCATCACTGCTAGGATTTTTTTCAAAAAACTTAGTAAATTCTACTGTTTCATCAGGCGCATAAACATACTCTTCTTTGACTGTACTACCAATACGATTGCTGTAAAAGGTTTTTTTATCCACCACTTTCGGTTTTAGATGCAATTCTGCCCGCATATCTTTAGTACCATTGTGCCACTCAATAAACTGTACTGTTTCACCAGGAATATCAGTTTGGTAATCACCTTGGTCTATTACTGTGAATTGATTTTTTACCAGTTCAATAAAATTTGACCATTTAGCTTGATTCATAGTTACATTTTATCAACCGTTTTAATATTGAGCAAATCAAGGCCTAATTCCAGAATATTGGCCGCAGCTCTAATCAACTGCAATCTTTGTTGTCTAATCTTTTCTGGAGCGCGCAAAATAGGTACTTGCTGGTAATAATTATTTACTAAACTGGCCAAGCTATATAAATACTCTGTTAAGTAGTTAGCTTGCTGACGATCAAAATAGGTTTGCAAAGCCAAAGGAAACTGCCAAATTTTTCTGACCAAGGGAATTTCTTCAGTCTGATAAATTACTGCTTTTATCTTTTTTACTTTGGCTCGACTTATTACTTTTTTCAACCTTACTAAAGTATAAAGCAAATAAGGTCCGGTATTTCCTTCCAAACTCAGTGAAGCCTGGGGATCAAAAGTGATAGTTGATTTGGGACTGGTTTTTAAAAACCAATATTTTATTGCCGCTACGGCAATAGTAGTGGCCAAATCAGTTTGTTTTTTTACTGAAAGATGGGTTTGTCTTTTTTTGACTTCCACTAAAGCGCGGTTGGTTAAATCATTAATTAAATCATCAGCATCAACCACAGTGCCTTCACGAGATTTCATTTTGCCCGAAGGCAACAAAACTTGTCCGTAAGGATAATGTTGACATTTTTGATACCAACTAAAACCCAAAATCTCTAACAATTTAAACAATACCTTAAAATGATAAATTTGCTCATCACCTACAACATATATCATTTTATCAAAAGCAAAATCTTGATATCTTTTAACTGCCAAATAAATATCCTGCGTCATATATACGGTAGTACCATCGGGACGTAATAAAACTTTTTCACCACTATCGCGGCCACCTAGACCGTAGGCACTCAAATCAATAACCCAAGCACCTTCTGAATTTTGTTTGACTATCCCCTGCTGTCCTGCACGTTTAATAATCTCTCGGCCTTGATCATAAAGTTTACTTTCATAATAAACCACATCAAATTTAGAATTATAAATTTTGTAAGTTTGTTGCCAACCATTATAAACCCAAGTATTCAATTTTTCCCATAATGACACTACTTTCTTGTCTTTTTTTTCCCAAGCTTGCAGTAAAGCCGCCGCCTCAGCTAACAACCCCGGATCCTGCTTGGCAGCTTGATTAAATTGGACATAAAAATTACCAACCAATTTATCTCCTTTGCAACCCTCTTTTTTAGGATTGGTAGCTTGACCCCATTTTTGGTAGGCCAATAAACTTTTCATAATATGAATACCCCGATCGTTGATCACTTCGGTCTTTATAACCTGATAGCCAAAGTGTTCATAAATTTTAGCCAGACTCATACCAATCGCATCATTGCGCAAATGACCCAAGTGTAAAGGTTTGTTGGTGTTGGGCGATGAGTATTCAATAATTATTTTTTTTCGCTTAGTAAGATTTTTTTTAGTAAATTTTTTTGACCAAGCTGTTCGCCAAATAACTGCTGACAAAATACTAGCAGGCATAAAAAAATTTATAAAACCTTGACCGGCAATAGTAATTTTTATATCATTGGCCACCAACCAAGGATCAGATTGCAAAGCAGTTGCCAACTCTTTGGCTGTCGCTTGTGGATCTTGGTTTTTTTGTTTGGCCACCAATAAAGCCACGTTGGTACTAAGATCACCAAAATCAGCTTGAGGTGGTATGGTCAAAGAAAAATTATCTAGTTTAGTTTGGTCGGCAATTACCTGTTTTAATTGTGTGTAAATATCGCTCATCTTGATTTTATAGTAATGATTTTAAACAAATTCAGCAAGTAAAACCATTTGTTTGCTCTGGTAGTTTAAGTTACAATTAAGCTATGGAAATAATGACCAATAAACAAGCGTTATTCAACTTCCTTCCCCTACAAAAAATAGAGGCGGGTCTAATTTTGACCGGACCAGAAGTCAAATCTGTCAAAATGAAAAGAATTGATTTTAAAGGTAGTTACGTGACTATCAAAGACAATCAAGCTTGGCTAGTGGGCTTACATATCGCTCCCTATCAGCCTGCAGCTAGTGTACAAAAAAATTATGAACCAAAAAGACAGAGGAAATTATTACTTACTAAAAAAGAATTAAATAATATCAGGGGTCAGTTGACCAATAAAGGATTGACAGTTGTGCCTTTACGGCTATATACTACCAGGGGTCTAATTAAGCTAGAACTGGCTGTGGTCCGTGGAAAAAAACAATTCGACAAAAAAGCAGTTATTAAAAAAAGAGATACGGATCGAGAAATTAGACGCACTTTGAAAGAATATTAAAAGAATTTTAAATTGTAAATTATAAATTTTAAAATTTAAGAAATTACAAAATAAAAATTTATTTATAATTAATAATTTAAAATTTATATTTTTTTTCTTGGGGATGTCATCTATTCGCTAAGAAAGTAGAAACGTATGGTCAAGTCGAGCGGCAACTCGTTAAACTACCACTACTATAAGTGCCAATACACTTATGAGCAAAATTAGGAACGCTTTTGCGCTACCTAGCTTTGCACCAGTCGTAGCCTAATTTAGTCTACGACCATCGCTGAAATCTGACCCCAAGATTTCTTACGCGGTGTCATAATTGGGGTTTGGATACAAATACGCTGACTGTTTGTGTCTGAAATATTGTTCAGCACCACCAAAAAGTTTTTGCCTGATTTTATCTTTTTGGTTTACCAATCAGGCTAAATTTGTAAATCATGCGTTGAAACTTTTTTACCACGTGGGTGCAAAGCCCACCATCTCCACCATTCAACTCGCCGATAAAATCGGCTCGCTCATGGTCTACGACACTGTTAGTATCTCCGACCAATTATATGTCCATTGAATTAGAGTCGAATTGTGTCCCGATCGAACCAGCGATAGCTGGGAGTCGAGGGGTTGATATATAAACTATATGACAAATAAAAATTTAATAATTTTATAAATAATTATTAAACTTAGATTTTTAAAAATTTAGATTTATTTAAAAATTAAAAATTACAAAATTAAAAATTGTTTCTATATTAAATACCCTAGTAATAGATAATGAAATTTTATATAATATACTTATAACAATTAACCCCCAAACCTATCCAAAAATTTAGAATAAATCAGCAAATCAATTTACCCGAGGTACGCCTGGTTGGTACCGACGGTGAACAACTTGGCGTGGTACCAACTATAGATGCCTTGCGCCAAGCCCGAGAAGCGGGCCTTGATTTGGTAGAAGTCTCACCCAAAGCAGAACCGCCAGTATGTCGGATTTTAGATTATGGTCAATGGATATACAACCAAAATAAACTTCAACAAAAAGCCAAAACCAAAAGTAAAAAATCAGAAATCAAAGGCGTTAGATTGACCTACAATATGGGACTGCATGATTTAGAGGTCAGAGCCAACCAAGCCAGTAAATTTTTAAATCAAGGTGACCGAGTAAAAACAGAAATTATACTTAAAGGCAGACAAAAAGCTCATCCAGAAAAAGTCAAAGAAATCATGTTAAAATTTCAAGAAATGCTGGGCACAAATATTAGAGTTGATCAGGAACCAATCCGTGAAGGCAATAAGTTTACCGCCCTTTATTCTCTAAAAAAATAAGTTGCCTTTTCTTGACACCCGCTTATATATTAGTTAATATAAATCCTGTCCTACTTTTGGGTGGGATTTATTCATAAACAGTTATATGCCTAAATTAAAAACCCACAAAACTACCAACAAAAGAATTAGAGTAAGTAAATCAAAAAAACTGCTACAGCGTACAGCCGGTCAGGATCATTTTAATTCTCGAGAACCAGGTAAGGTTACCCGCAATAAGAGACGTGATAAAAAAGTAGCCAAGGTCAATGAAAAAAATATCCGTACTCTTCTACCTTACCATTAATATTTTAATTCTTAATTCTAGATTCTAAATTCTAATCATATGGCCAGAGTAAAAAGAGGAACAACTCACACCAAAAAAAGACGTAAACTTAGAAAAGCCGTCAAAGGTTACAAATGGAGTCGTAAGGGTACTATTCGTTTAGCCAAGACTGCCGTAGTCAAAGCTGGGGCTCACGCCCGACGTGATCGTCGAGCCAAAAAAAGAATCAATCGCGGTTTATGGCAAATTAGACTAAACGCAGCCGTAAGAGAACGTGGTACTAGTTATTCAAAATTTATTGGAGCATTGAAAAAGAAAAATATTGAACTTGACCGCAAAGTCTTATCAGAACTAGCTATGAATCACCCAGAAATTTTTGATCAGATTTTTAAACAAGTAATGGCTGAATAATTTTTTTAAAAACAGAGAGTATAAAACCCCGAATTACTTCGGGGTTTTTTAATAACCAAATTTTTTATAATTTAAAAATTATAATTGAGAATTCACTATCCCCTCTATCCTAAATCCTGTATCCTATTTATCAACTTTTAACTACTTCCCCACAACCTCACTCTACTCTCATTTCTTCTATTGCTATAATTTAAATTAAGTCCGCGCAAATTTAGGGGTTGAATATTTTTTTTATTTCTCTTCCAGGTAAAAATATTTTTTTTGGGTGCTGACATAAAAATTATATTAGTTAATAAACTAAAATAAAAAGCAGTACGCGCTTAGCGTACCACCCTAATTTTTATGGCCTGCACTTTGTCGTGGGAAATTACTTTGATTTTCATATTTTTGTTTTTAATTTTTATTTTTGCTTATTTTATTTAAATTGTTTTATAATTTACAATTTAAAATTTATAATTTTATTCCTATATCTTCATTATACCGCATTTTTTGCTTTTTGTCAAGGAAAAGAGTATAATATTTATATATCAATAAATTCAAAATTATGAAAAACAAATTGTTTCTTAGCTTATTTCTCACTTTGTTATTTTTTATTTTTGTTGTTGTAAATTTTGCCAATGCACAAAACCCTCCTGTAAATCCCCCGGGTAATCCTCCGGCCAATAATAACAACTCGGTTACTTTAACCAATCCCCTAACCAGTGATGATCCGGCAGTTATTATCGGCAATATTATCAAAGGCATCTTAGGTCTTACCGGAGTGATAGCCTTAGTTGCCTTTGTAGCTGGAGGTGTTATCTGGATGACTTCCGGTGGCAATGCTGACCGAGTAAAAAAAGGCCGGGATATTCTGGTTTGGGCAGTAATTGGTTTATTTATTGTTTTTTCCAGTTACAGTATTCTGAAATATGTTTTTGATGTCCTGCAGTAATACCTAAATATTTAATTTATTTAATTATTAACCCGCCTAAAAGGCGGGTTTTTTCATTTCATTATAAAACTATCTAGTATTGACTTTTCCTTAAAAATATGCTATATTGGACTGTTATAGATTAATTTATAGTGAACTTTGACAACTAAATAATCATCCGATTTATCCTTTAGTTAATATGTTAGTTAGTTGATTTAGATTGAGATATTTATTTCTTTATTTAAACCAACTAACTAACAACAAATAAATATAATAAAGGAGTCAATTATGGCATTATTTGGAAATTTCTTCCATAAACTTAAAAATGTTTTTGGAGGAGAACTAATAGGTACTGCAGCTGGTACCGTTAGCGGAAAAATGATCAGTGAACTTATTGGCATGCCTGCCAAAAAAATAACTGAATTTGCACTTGATAAAATGTTTCAAGTGCCACCAAGAGCGGAACTACAAAAAGTTCTGCTAGGCTTAAACCCCACCCAGAGAAAATTCTGGGAAGATAGACTTGAAGAAGCTAAAAATCCCCCTCCCACCCGTCCTGACCTTCCTTCTGAAAATGAAGTGGTGACAGCTTGGTGTAAACCATTGCTGTTAAAAAAAATTAAAGTTCTATTAAAAAAGAATGATGGTGAACCTATTTTAAATAATGGGGCACCAGTATATGCAGAAAACGAATCAGAACTAGTTAGTGATGATGATCTCCGTCAACACATATACGGAAAAGTCGCTGATATCGGTGAAAAAGAGTTTTGGATATGGACAGATCTACTTATCCACGATAAGTGGGGTCAAATATTCAAAATTTGGGGTAAAAAATTTATTGATCCAATTAAAAAACATCTACTAAAAAGAAAAGATCAAATTGATAAATACTTAGATGATATTAATTCGGATTATAACAAAAGATCGCCTGAGGTCACCAATGAAGTCAACGACATCAGGCAACAAATAAAAAACAGAAATTTAAACTTTTAAATTCAGGAGGAAAAAATGTTTTTATTCTTATTAATTTTGGTTACACTCATTGGAGTGTTGTGGGGTTATTACTGGCTTATTAGGCAAACTTCAGTCAGTGCAAATGCACTGACTCAACAGCTAGCAGACGGGGTTCTTGAACTATCTGATGGCATTCAGATAGCAGTTCACAATTTGACTCAAAGAACTGTCAGACTGTTAGCAATTATAGGCTTGCCTATAACCGAAATCGTCAGACTTGAAGCGGTTTCAATTAATAGATTACACGCCATATTAGTTGACATTCTCAATAATGTCGAACGTGTGGTTAGAAATCTAGCTATTGCTTTTTCAATTTGGTTAGGATTTATAGTTGTCTGCACCTTGCTAGGTTACTTAGTCGGTGATTGGTTATTTGTAACCAGTGTTGTCATTTCTATGATAATATTATTCTTTGTTACTACAACATATGATCCTATAATTGCTGGCATTGCTAGCAAATACAAAATCAGAAGGTCGATTAGACCAATAAGTTTGGTTTATGGACTTTCAGGAATTATGTTTATGTGGTGGCTTGCCTTTCATGGTTCAATGTTCTATGGGATATACTTATATATCCTAGGTGTTTATATTTTGGTGTTATTAGCTTTTGGTTTTTCTTCATATTATTTTATAAAGATAACCAACACAGCTGGATATGTGCTTAAAATTACTATGGCAATATTATTAGTTATTTCCATAGTAAGAATAGCTAATGAAAGAGTATATATGAATTTGAGTAATCTGATTAGGAATAATTCTGAAAAAGTTGCTGATGATATATCAGAAGCCAACGCCAATAAGACTTTAAATGTTTTTGAAGTTACTACTAAAACACCTGTGGTAACTGACATTACTGATAAAGGCATAACCTTTGGTAGTACCAGTACTGATTCTGGCCAAGTAATTTTGGTCTTTGAACCAGGTGATAAAGTCTCGGTTATAAGTGAAGATATAAAATTTGTTGGAAACGAAGGTTTCGTTAAAGTAATGACCCAGAACGAGTATGGATACTACGTTGATGGGCCGGTTTTTATCCCAATCAGATTTTTACAAAAATCTGAATTTCAGCAAAAAAACTTCACTAAACAAAAAGGCCAAGAAGACATAGTTATGTCAACTGCAATTCAAGATACTCTCAGATATAATTTTGAGGATGGTACCTTTTTCCAGATTATTACTGCCTCCGGCAGACCCTTTCTCCAAGCAAATGGAGAAAAATGGGAACTGCGAGAGAGCGGACAAATGTTTAAAAAGATTTACCCGCAAGACATTGTCCGCGGGACAGTTGACGGAGAAAAATTCTTCGTCAAAATACAATAATCATTTCTAAATATAACCGCTAGTGCAACGTCACTAGCGGTTTTTTTGTTGCTTGACAAAAACTAAATACTGTTGTAATTTAATATATCTTTTTGAAATTTAACAAAAAAATAAGGAGTAAAAAATGAATAAGTTAATTATCGGTTTGTCTGGTTGGAGTAAAAAATTTTTAAATAATAAAAAAATATTTTATTCAACCTCTGCTGTATTGCTACTGCTGTTTGGCTATTTTGTTGTATATAAATGGTTGGTCTATCCCCTATTTTTTGAGACTAAAGAAAAATTGGCAGTTTTACAAAAAGCACATCAGCAACTAGCTGATTCATTGAAAATTTTTCAAAACCAAACAGAACAAAACTTTACTGATATTGTCAATGGTTTAAATATTTTAAATCAAAATGACTCAACTATTGGTCAAAAGTTGGATTCAGCTTTTAAACGTATTGATAGGCACGAAAAACTAATTAGAGATAACAATTTTTTTGTTGCCCAAGCACTTTATTCTCTAATAGGGCTTGATGAAGCCACTAGTAAACAAAAAGCAAATTATGCAAAATACACTTGCATAAATATCCTGGGAAAAGACCTAAGTCTTTTTAAGAATTATCAAAAACCTATAGTAGAGAAATCAGATTGCGATGAACCGATTAAAGTAAATATTGGTGAAATACCAAAAACCAACATCAGTACATCTGAACCAAAAAAATTGAAAATTACAGTTAAACCATTAAAGTAAATTTTACCCGTACCTAAGTACGGGTTTTTAATTTTGTACTAAATAATTAATTTATCCCCAATTCTTTGGCCAACTCCCCCACCACCATACCAGCCAGTAGAGCTAGCCCGCCAATTAGCAACACACGTGTACCAGATTTGAACCAGGATTTTTGAGTGTAAAGAGATGTAAAAACCCCAACCAAAAACAAACCCAATAAAGTAGCCGCGATGGAAACTGGCATAGCCAGACTTACTGAAAAAAATAAATAAGGACTCAAAGCAATCATACCGCCAAGCACATAAGAGAAAAACATAAATATACCGTTAATTTTGGGACTAGTTATTTGCTCTGGTAGCACACTAAGTTCATGTAGGGCTTTTTCCTTGAGCATCAATTTTTTATTTTGACTAGCAAAGTCAGCCATTTGCGTTGCTAAATCATTGGACCAACCGTCTTTGAGATAAATATTGATCAAATCTTTTTTTTCAATATCGATTTGCTCTTTGATTTCCTTTTTTTGCTCACGCAGTTGACTAATATCACGATCGCGATCAGATTTATTGGACACATAAGAACCAATTCCCATGGAAATCGATTCTACCGCAATAATCACCAGTCCGGATAAAACTACAGTAAAATGATTTTGACTGCCAATAGCAATACCAGTGATTGCCCCCAGAGTGGAAACCATACCATCTTCCAAACCAAAAACAATATCACGTAAAGCTTGAACAAAGCGCGAATTTTTATCAGTAAAAAATTTATTCATAATTTAAAAAAGGATTAGGTTCGGTAAAAGTTAAACGAGAAATTTTTTCGTGGATTAAATGAGGTTCAATGCCATATTTTTTTTGATACAAAGTACCAACATTGCCAAATAAGGCCTGATTATAAGCAAACCCCATTTGTTTAGCCACCTCTCTAACTGCCACTTCGTCTTTACCTTCAATTTCTACAAATGGTTCTAAATATGGCCATTCGTCAATACAAATATCAACTCCATTTAGCTGCCATAATTCTCTGGTAGATTCTTGATAAGATTTTATTTGACAACCAATTTTTTCTAAAAATTCTAAAGTTTTAGAAAAATTATCTACCACTAAACAAATTTCTTTTTGATCTTCTATTTTATCGCCAGCAATCACTTTGTAAGTCAAAGTTATCTTGTCACCCTCATCACGCAACCTGATCCAAGCGTCTTTATTTTTTACAAAATCAGGAGGGTTGATAATCACCCGTTTTTGGACAAATTCTGGTTTTACTAAAACAGCTGGTAAGTTTTTAAGCTGTTGTTTGATAACTGATTTATCAATATTTACAAAAGTAGCTTCAAATTCTATTTCCATAAAGCTACACTTGTTTATTTAATTCAAGCTCTGCTTGTTTTGCTAAATCAATCAGGGCAGCAATATCATCCAAAGTAAATTTTCTAGGTTTATTATCTTTTATACATAAAACCCCAACTGGTAAACGTGAATTAATTTCGCGTAAAGCCACTCCAGCATAAAACCTGATAAATGGCTTGCCTTTGACATAAGGATTATCAAAAAAACGCGGGTCCTGCCAAGTATCTTCAACCACAAAAACATAGTCGGCATACATAGCGTGTCCGCAAAAAGATATATCTCTCGCTCCTTCGCGCACATCTATTCCCTGACAAGATTTGAACCATTCGCGCTGACCATCAATTATAGAAATTGTCGAAATAGGCACGGAAAAATTTTCACAGGCTTGTTTGGTAATATCGTCAAACCTCGGTTCAGGCTGAGTATCCAAAATATTTAAACCATAAACAGCTACGAGCCTGGCTTGTTCATTGTCTTGTACTGGTGCGCTAATCATACCTAAATCTTAGGTTAAATTTACAATAAACGCAAAAGCGACTCAATATTTTTTTCCATTTCTACTTCGCCAATTCTGACGATTTCTTCCCCAATCTCTTCTTGGAAATAACTTCGCCAACTGGAAAAACCAATTGTGGGAAAAGTTGGTGCTAAAACTAAATCCGAACTTTGCAAAGAATATTTTGCCAAATGGTGACGCATGATATCCAAACTCCGGTTAGCCACTTGTTTAAAAGAATAGTCAGTCAACTCCACTGGTCGATATTTTTCATAATTATCCAGATTTATACTAATCACAATATCAGCACCCATATTTCTGACTACATCATCAGGTACTGGACTACTAGAACCACCATCAATCAATAACTGCTCGCCCATGGTCACTGGTTTAAACAAGGTGGGTATGGACATACTAGCCCTGACAGCTTTGGCCATTGGACCGGAATTCAAAACCACGGTCTTAGTACTAATCAAATCAGTGGCCGTAACTGCCACCGGAATTTTAGTATCAGAAAAATTGGCGCCAACAAACCACTGGTCCAACAATTTTTCCAATTTATCACCCTTTATAAGTCCACCCTGCAAGGTTGGTTCTAAAAATATATAAAACTTATCCCGACGTTTATTGACGGTATAATCTGCTAACTTATCTATATCTTGAAACAAACCAAAAAAACACGCCACCCAGGCGCCAATACTTGATCCAGCTATAAAATCTATGGGAATTTGATGTTTAAGCAAAGTCTTTATCACCCCCACATGAGCTAACCCTTTGACACCACCACTACCCAAAGCCAAACCTACTTTCTTGGTAATTTTTCGCATAGTAAAATTTAGGAAGTGGAGTCTAAAATTACTCTAAAGACAAACGTGCTAAGAGCATAAGCCACTACAATAATCAAAAGTCCTATCACACCAGCGGCAATAGTTTTTCTAGCGGTTTCTCCCCGGTCAGTTCCGTAACCACTAGCTGCTCCCACTACGCCGTAAATTATTATAAGTACCATTAAAAGCCCCAAGATACCAAGGGCTATATTGATAATTCTAGCAATAGTTTCCCTGATATCCCTAGTACCCAGACCAATAGCTGATCCATATCCCAAGCCAAAATCAACCTGAGCCAAGGTCGCTAAGGGTATAAACATGGCACTTAAAACTACAAATGATAACAACTGTTTTCTTATTTGCATAGTATAATTATAGCAAAAAAAATATCTTTACAATACACCTTGCTTGGACAACTTTTTTTTATGTTGATTGAAGATTAAATAAATGATTATCATGTCCACTATAGTCAAAACGATCAACACCCAAGAATGACTATAAAAAATTCTGTAAATTTGATAAACCACCATAAAAATCATTAGATACCCAGTAACCGGATAGGCCCATAATTTATTTTTCAATAACATGGTCATCAAGAATATTTTTAGGACGCCATTGAACAACAAATATACCGCGATAAAAGTCTGGGTAGATAGAGATAATATATTCAGCCAAGCAAAAACTTTATTGATTAAAAAATCTGCCGGGTCTTCAGTCAATTCATGTTGAAACAACCAATAGATAAAATTGGTCACACTTTCTTTATTTACAAAATAA
Organism: uncultured Gammaproteobacteria bacterium; assembly: GCA_964493305.1. GTDB lineage: Bacteria > Patescibacteriota > Patescibacteriia > S139-126 > S139-126 > DYGA01. The sequence goes on along the minus strand of CAZBLW010000001.1, from coordinate 287,525 downwards.
ACAGTTATACCAGCTAGCGAACCCAAGATACCATCTAACAATTTTACCAATATGGCGTAGTTAAATATTTTGTTTTTTAAATTTGCTATCATTATATTTTGATAAATTTTTTTTATTTTTTAGACGGCTTTGGGCTAAACTGGTCCAACTTAAAACCCCAATAGCGGTAAGTAAGGCTTGTTTTTCTCCAGGGGAAAATTTTGGTTTTTCTAACAATTTTATTAAAACTTTGGCAGCTTTTTTATGATCCATAATTTATTCTAATAATTTTTTGATGATATTATTTCTTTGTTCCATACTTAAAGCATGTAATACACAAACAATTATATCATTCTTTTTCAGTACTACTGTGCGTTGGGCTTCGACCAAAAACCCGGTTTTAGCTGCCACTGGGGTAAAATTTTGTAAACTATAGTTACGATCCACTATTTTTACTTGTCGAATTTGCTCACTAGTATCTCTGACTTGGGCTACATAATCTTTAACCTGGCTGGCTGTAATAATATTATTTTTACTAAAAGCTAAAAATGCGAGCTGGGCCATTTCTTTAGCAGTGGTGACATTGTGAGCATTAAGACCGGTCATATCAAAAAATAAAGTTTTAGCTAATCCCAAATCTGTGGCTTTTTTATTCATCGCAGTGATAAATTCAATGCGTGACAGGCCAGAATTATCTACTAAAGCCACGGTGGCTTGATTGGATGAAGCAATCAGCATTGCCAACCATAAATCATAAAATGTTAATCTATCCCCTGTTTGTAAATCAACTTCACTAGTGACATCTTCACCCACTAAGCTTTTAGGATAATCAAGTTGCTCTGAAGTGATAGTAATAATTTTTTGCCAGTCAGGATTTAAATCAAGTAAAACCAAGGCGGTCATCAGTTTAGTCAAACTAGCCGGTGGTAAAATAATATCAGCATTATAACCTTGGCTAAAATTTTTACCGTCATAACGAACATAAGCCACATCATTGAATGTAGTATCATGGGCAATTTGTTTTGAATTCATTGTAATTGATCGTAAATTGTCATTATTTATGCCTAAACCGAATTGCCGCAACATATTAAAAGCCGCTTCTCGATTGGGCAAATAATATCGCAGTCCATCCACTGGATTTACATACCAGGCTTCCCCATGATTTTCCACTTGCAACAAAATCCGCCCTTTTAATCTCTGGATTAATTTTTGATCACCCAACTCGCCTTTTTTAGTTGGAAGTTTGGCTAAATCTTTATTGGTTATACCTAGTCCCAGCGAACGCATGATAGTAAATGCTTCTTCGCCATCACGCAAATAATATCTAGACATACTAATAGGATCCACATACCAAGCTCGACCATAACTTTCCACTTGCAACAAGATTCGTCCTGAAAGTCTAGTTGTCAAATCATCGGCCGCTTTTAGTTCTTGTATAGGTAAAAAGGCAAAAACTAATAATAATAGTAATAATTTTTTACTCATTGTTATTTATTATAGCAAAAAAATCGCCAAATGGGCGATTTAATAATGGCGGGGCCGAAGGGACTCCTTTTCCCCCGAAGCTCAGCACGCGACTTTGTCGCAGGCTTCGCTTCTCCTCCAAAGCCTGGGTCAGAAAAATTATGAAACTGTTCATATTTTTTCAGTACCCTTCGAGTCCATACCTGCAACGCAGGTATTAAAAAAACCTTAATGAAAGTTAAAGTTTTTTTAATGGCGGGGCCGAAGGGACTCGAACCCTCGACCTCCTGCGTGACAGGCAGGCGTTCTAACCAACTGAACTACGACCCCGTAAATTATAAAAGGCAATAAAACTATTATACTCTAAACAATAAATAAATCAAGACTTTGCGTGCTGAAGATATAATTTAAAATATAAAATTATAACTAGCAAAATTGATAACAAACTAAATATAATTGGCCAGCGGAGGCCATATATCATAAGTGCTGGATCCAGTCGGATAAACTCTAAAATCAGTCGCAACAACGAATAAAGGCCCAAATATACTAGAGTAATTTGACCAACAAATCTTTTTTTGCCAATCAACCACAATAAAATAAAAAATATAAAAAAATTTCCAATTGATTCATACAAATACGTGGGGTGAAAATAGTTAAATGATGAATATTCCACTAAACGATTAATCGGATTTATTGGTATACCCCAAGGTAAATTAGTCGGCAATCCATACAACTCCTGATTGAAATAATTGCCCCAACGACCAATGGCTTGTCCCAAAGGTAAAACAAATGCTATAGCGTCAGTCAATTTTCCCAAAGCAATTTTCCATTTTCTACTATATAACCACAAAACAATTAGTCCCCCCAGCCAAGCACCATGAATTGCTAGCCCTCCCTGCCAAACTTTTACAATCTGTACGGGGTGAGAAAAATAAAAACTTGGTTCAACCAATAATACTTCATAAATCCTAGCTCCCAACAGACCACCAATTACCAACCAAAATAACAAATCCCAAACTTGCTCCCTGGTTAAAGAAAAAATTTCAGCTTTTTTATATAAAACAAAAAAAGCTACTAGTATACTAAAAAGCATCAATAACCCGTACCAATGTATTTGGATAATTCCAAAATCTACTAAAATCGGAGATGGCACATAACTATGTAACCAGGAAAACATTTTTGAGAATTATTAATTATAAATTATAAATTTTAAAAATATCTTTATAATTTATAATTGAAAATTTAAAATTAATTTTGTTCTCCCAACGCGGCGGAGATTATATCACTTAATTGTGTCCAATTTTGAACAATTTGTCCGTTCACAAAAAAAGTAGGAGTGGCATTAATTTGTCTACTTTTACCTTCATCCATATCAGCCCTGACTACATCATTTTTGGCCCGACTATCAAGACAAGCTGAGAATGATTCTGTATTCAAACCCAATCCTTCAGCATAGGAAACCAGTTCACTGGGAGAAAAACTGGGTTGGTTCATAAACAATAAATCATGATATTCCCAAAATTTGCCTTGGTCATTGGCACATTCAGAGGCCAGTGCCGCCCTGAAAGCTTGAGGGTGGATGGTAGTTAGGGGAAAATGTTTAAATTCAAGTTTAATTCTATCGCCGTATTCATTGACTATTTGTTTAACTGTATCCTGTGCTGCTTTGCATGCCGGACATTGAAAATCAGAAAATTCTTCAACTACTACTGTTGCTTCAGCCCCACCTTTAAAAGGTCGCTCACTAGCAACATTTTCATAAGTAGGCGCACTTCCCATACTCAACCAGATACCAATACCGCCGATAACTACTATTACCCCGGCAATGATAAAAAAAAGATTTGTTTTATTGGTCATATTTTATAATTTAAAATTTATAATTTATAATTTTTATTATAACACATCCGGATCCTGTCCCTGACTGCGAATACTGCATGCTTCCACAATTGGCAACTGTAACTTATCAGCCATACTTCTAACTATATCATCAGCACTACCTGGGTTTAAATATATCTTTTTTACTGGATAATCAATTAGTGATTGCAATACCCCAATAGTTAGATATGGTGGCAAATAAATACTTATTTCGTCAACTGTTTCTGGCAAATCTTCAATATCAGCATAACAATACAAATCGTTTATTTTTGAGGCGTGCGGATTGATGGGATAAACTTTGTAACCACTATTCAAAAATGCTTTAACTGCCTTGTGCGAATATTTTTTGGCGTCGCGTGAAGCACCAACAATAGCAACTGTTTTTTTAGACATTATTTTGGTAATAAATAATTATATATTTCCAGTACCGCCTTGGCACCTTCGCCAGCGGCAATGATTATCTGCTTTTGCGTTACACTGGATACATCACCAGCGGCAAATATACCAGGCACTGAAGTACGATTTCTCTCATCAATGATAATCTCGCCTTTTTGATTCAATTTTACCAAGTTAGCAAAAGGGCCGCTGTTGGGTTCATAACCAATTTCTTCAAATACACCGTCAACCTCAATCCATTCTTCTTGTAAAGTTTTTTTATTTTTTATTTTAATTTTTTCCAACTTACCAGTACCGGCCATGGCCAGAGTATCAGTATTATTTTTAACTGTTACGTTGGCTAATTTAGCAATCTCTTCAGCTAAGGTAGTTTCTCCCCGAAAATTCTCGTTGATATTGATTACATAAAGCGCACGGACAATTTTGGTTAAATACAACACTGCTTCCATAGCGCTATTTCCCCCACCGATAATTGCTATGGTTTTATCCCGATAAAGCGGACCGTCACAGGTGGCACAAAAGGTCACACCACGACCAATTAATTCTTTTTCCCCGGGAATATTTAAATTGCGAGGTTTGGCACCAGTAGCTAGCAATACCGACCGTGACCTAAATTTTTTATTACTTTGAGTGGTTACGATAAATTCATTATCCTCTGGTTCAATTTTTACAACTGGGTCATTTTCCAGCAATTCCAAATCAAACAGAGCATTATCATCATCAATTTTTTTGACATGGGCATAAAATTTTTGTGATAATTCATAACCAGACATAAACTCATACCCTAAATAATTTTCTACTTCAGCCGACCAATTGGTTTGACCACCAATATCATTGGTAATTACTAAAGTATCCAATTTGCGCCGAGAAGAATAAACTGCCGCACTCATACCAGCTGGTCCCCCGCCGGCAATTATTAAATCCAGGGTTCTGGACTGTAAACTAGCCAAGTCCGGATGGTTGTTGTTATTGGTCATATTTTTAATTTAAATTTAATCCTAATGTTTTGAAACCTTGAGCAAAAATTACGATAGCTTTTTTGGCCTCAGCTTGTTTTAAAACAAAATCGTGTTCATGCACCAAACGGTTACGCAACAAATGAGCCGGCCAAACTTGGCGCAAAGCTGGATAACGACTTTGTATAATTTTTAATCTATCACCAAACGAAGAACCACCCACACCTTGGTGTTTTAAAAATTTATCAAACAAACTATCGGCCTCAATCACTGCTTGTCGCCAGGCAAACTGTTCTGAAGTAGCTACCAATTGCTGGATCTGCTGCCAGTCATTACGCCATTTTGATATATCCAATTCAGTATAGTCACGGTCAGATCTAACCGCGACCACCACTACCATCACTATCAGCACAAGCAACGCTACTATACCTAATATTATCATAACACCGCCGGTTTAATTGGTTCTCTAAGCTTTTCTATAGCCGCGCCCACGGTAAATAATAAATCCTCGGTAAAACGCGGTCCCATTAACTGAACTCCAACTGGTAAATTGTCTACTGAACCCACTGGTACTGACAAACCAGGATGCCCGGCTAAATTTGCTGAAACTGTATAAATGTCGGATAAATACATTTGCAATGGATCACTTAATTTTTCCCCCAATTTAAAAGCAGTCGTCGGGGTAGTAGGAGTTAACAATAAATCAACTTGAGAAAAAACTTTATTAAAATCTTGATAGATTTTTGTGCGCACTTTTTGCGCTTGCAAATAATAAGCATCCACATAACCGGCTGACAATACATAAGTTCCTATCAATACCCTTCGCCTGACTTCATCACCAAAACCTTCTCCTCTAGTCTGGGAATAATAAGCAAATAAACTTTCCTGAGCCTTACCTCTGGTACCGAAACGCAGACCATCAAATTTGGCTAAATTGGCACTAACTTCAGCCGGCATAATAATATAATAAACCGGTAAGGCATATTCTGTCAGAGGTAAACTAACTTCTTCAATTATTGCTCCGCTGTTTGCTAATTTATCAACTAAAGTCATGATGATTTTTTTGATATTTTTATCCAAACCGGTTACAAAATATTCTTTGGGTAAACCAATTTTTTTACCTTTAATATCTTTTTTAATACTAGCCAGGTAGTCCGGAACAGTAACTTTTTGAGTGGTGGCATCAAGCTCATCAGTACCAGCTAATCCATTTAAAACTGCTGCGGCTTCAGCCACAGTGTTGGTAAAGGGTCCAATACTATCCAGTGAAGAGGCCATAGCAATCAAACCAAAACGGGAGACCAAACCATAAGTGGGTTTGAGACCAACCACACCGCAAAATGCAGCCGGTTGACGAATTGAACCGCCAGTATCAGTACCTAAGGAATAAACCACTTCACCAGCTGCCACCGCCGCCGCACTTCCGCCACTACTACCACCAGGCACACAAGCTAAATCATGGGGATTTTTTGTGGGATAAAAAGCAGAATTTTCTGTACTGGAGCCCATGGCAAATTCATCACAATTGGTTTTACCAACCATTACAAAATCCTGTTGTTTTAATTTTTTTATTACAGTGGCATCATAAACAGCTTGATATTTGGACAATATTTTTGAACCAGCCGTAGTTTTTATACCTTTGGTCATCAACACATCTTTGATCCCTGCTGGCAAGCCAGCCAGTAAAGAAATTTTTTCTCCCTTAGCAATTTTTTTATCCACCAAGACAGCTTGCTGTTTAGCTGATGCTATATCTAAAGTTATAAAAGCTTGCACTTTACTTTCAACTTTTTCAATTTTTTTGTTATATAAATCCAATAATTCAACCGCACTAATTTTTTTAGTGATTAAGTCCTTATTCAAATCAAAAATTGTTTTGGGGTTAGAGTTCATGAAAATATTTTCGGTGTTTTAAGTAAACCATCTACTACTTGTGGCATAGCGTCTAAAATATCTTTTTGTTCAACTGATGCTTTTATTTCATCAGTTCGAGTTTTCGACTGTTCGTCTAAATAAAAACCAGGTTTTATACCAGTAGTATCAACTTTTTGTAAAATCGCCACAAAATTTAATATTTCATCAATCTGTTTTTGAAATGATTTAATTTCCGCCGACTCAATACTTATACGAGATAACTTGGCCAAATGGTCAATTTGTTTTTTATCAATCATATTCTTATTTTAACAGATAACCGTAAAATGCCAATATTATTGAATTTTAAATCTAGAATCTAGAATTTGACAAATTTTAGCAAATTATTTAAGATAGAAAACTGTTCATTATTTACCGGTGGGGTACAATCTTCCGCGAGTGATGGATAATCCTTGTGAGATTACTGGTAAATTACCATTTACCAACCCCACCTTTATTTAAAATTTAATAAAACTGCAGAGATAGCTCAATTGGGAGAGCGTTGTCTCATAAGACAAAGGTTGAGGAGTTCGAATCCCTCTCTCTGCTCAAAAAAAATTAGCTGTCAAAAAAGACAGCTTTTTAATTATAATTTCTTTCCGACCTTCCGGTACCTGAAGTGAAAAATTGCCAAGAAGCGAGCGGTATATACCTCTCAACTCTAGCGTCAGCGATTTTGAGAGGTACGTGAGCGGATTGGCAATTTTGCCTGAACAGCAGCGCTGGTCGGCAGTTTTTTGCTACTTTTTGCCCGCCTTGTCGGCGAGACAGGCTGACAAAAAGTAGAAATAAAAATATTTTTTTATTTCACCAAATCAAAAAACTCTTGTTCTGATAATATTTTAATTCCCAATTTTTCAGCCCGGGTATATTTTGAACCTGGTTCATCACCAGCTACCACATAATCAGTTTGTTTACTGACGCTAGAACTTATCCGCCCGCCGTATTGGCGAATTTTTTCTTTAGCTTGATCACGAGTCAAATTGGTCAGTGTACCAGTTAGTACAAAAACTTTCCCCGCTAGTTTTTTACCTGTAACTGTAATTTTATTTTTTTCTATTTTAATCCCACTAGCTAACAACTTGGTCAATAATTTAAGATTTTTAGGTTGATGAAAATATTCATAAATACTTTTAGCTACTACCATTCCAATATCATTGACGTTTGTTAAATCAGCTTGACTGGCGCTTTGGATTTTATTTAAACTGCCAAATCTTTCTGCTAGAGCCAGGGCCGTTTGTTCGCCAACGTGGCGAATACCCAGAGCGTAAATAAAACGTGATAGACTAATTTTTTTGGCTTGATTGATACTACGAATTAAATTACTAGCCGACTTATCAGCAAAGCGATCAAGTGGTTCTAAATCACCGGTGGTTAGAGCAAAAATATCAGCCGCATCTTCAATCAAACCTTCTTCAATCAACTGGTCAATTATTTTGGGACCGAGCCCGGCAATATCAAAAGCATTTTTAGAAACAAAATGATATAACTGTTCTTGTTGCTTGGCAAAGCACTGTTTATTACTGCAATAAAAATTTACTTCACCAGCTGGTTTGACTACCGCCGCCCCACAAACCGGGCACTTACTGGGTAAATTGATAGTTTTTTCTTGACCGGTTCTTAAATTTTCTATAACTTTCACAACTTCAGGAATTATATCTCCGGCTTTTTGAATAATCACAGTATCACCCACTTTTATACCCAAACGTTTGATCTCATCAAAATTGTGTAAAGTCGCCCGCGACACCGTAGTCCCTGCTACTGCCACTGGTCGCAAAACTGCTACTGGCGTCAGTACTCCGGTTCGGCCCACTTGGACAATAACATTTTCTACAATCGTTGTTACTTGCTGCGCGGGAAATTTTAAAGCCAATATCCCCCGCGGTGCTTTGCCGGTCACACCAAGTTCTTTTAAAGTTTGTAAATCATTTACCAAGACCACTACCCCGTCAATCCAATAAGGTAGTTTGGGTCTAATTTTTTGTAATTCTTGAAAAAAGCTAAAAACCTCAGTCAAATTTTTACATAACCGCAAATAATCTCCAGCCCTGAAGCCAATCTGTTGTAATTTCTGATGTACCGCTTGATGAGTTTTAAGTCCTAAATCAGTAACTATGTCGTAAGCCATAAATTTAAGTTTTCTTTGGGCTGATAGTTTTGGATCTAGTTGTCTAATTGATCCAGCCGCAGCATTTCTAGGATTGGCAAAAGTTTTTGCTCCTTGTTTGGCTAAATCGTTATTTAATTTTTCAAATACCTCGGTAGTCATATAAACCTCACCCCGAATTTCAACTAAGCTGGGTAAGTCATTGGTTTCATCGCGCAAACGCAAAGGTATTGATTCAATCGTGCGAATATTTGTTGTTACATCCTCGCCCACTTCTCCATCCCCCCGAGTGGCTGCTCTAACTAACTGTTTATTTTCATAGCGTAAAGTTACCGCCAAGCCATCCATCTTGGTTTCGCAAAAAAAATCAAACTGGCGGTTAGTTAGCTTGCTAATTTTAGTTAACCAATCAGTCAAATCTTGTCGGCTAAAAGCATCATTGATGGACAACATCGGCTGGTCGTGTTTAATTTTTTTAAATTTATCCAATGGCCGACCACCTACTCGCTGAGTGGGTGAATCGGCAGTTATAAGTTCGGGATACTCTTGTTCCAAATCTTCTAACTCATTTTTTAAACTATCCAACGCACCGTCAGATATTTCCGGTGCATCAAGTACATGATATAAATAGCGGTGATGTTCAATCTCCGCTCGTAGTTTAGCAATTCTATTTTTAGCTTGAACTTTGTTCATAAACTAAAAAATCTGTTTAAGTAAACTATTTTCGGTAAATAAAACAAAATCAAACATCCCGGCTGAGGGGTTAACCACAGGAAATTGCACTCTGATACCTTGCTTGATGCCCTGAAATGTACCGGTAAAATCAGCGACTTTGATAAAAGTTCGTAAATCCAAATCATTGACTCCATTGTCATTTTGGTAAAACTTAACTCTGACATTGTCTACATCGTCATACAAAGATCGTACTCTGACGATATAACCATAAGTGGCAATTAAATCATTGATACTAATAGTGTCACACATAGGTTGATCAACAGCATTGGGAGAGCATTTATAAACCCGACGCATTATCTCTTTGGCATCTTGATAATTGACACTAGCGCCAGCTGGCCAACCTAAAATGGATACTTCCAACCAGGGTTCTAAGCCATTGGTAACATCACTATCCTGCCAAAAAATATTCATTGATTCAGCGCCGGAACGCTGACTCGGGTCATAAGGCAAATACAAAGGAATTTGCTCTACCTGCAGCTGAGGCAAAGTAAAACTAACTTGGGATACTCCTTGAGTAGTACTCATACCACAAGTCCAACCAATGGTACTGGATTCACTGCAAGCTGGATTGCTAAAAAGCTGGGTATTGGTGGGACAGGTGGTACAACCGGTTTCCCGCCAATCAAAGAGCAATTTTTCTGCGCCGGATTCGGCCGCATAATACGCTACGATTGCCTGATCCAATTGCCGCGATTGCCTAAGTTCATTGATCACTACACTGCCCAAAGTAAATCCGCCAATTACCAAACCTGACATAATTAGTAAAGCTAACAGTAATATGGCTCCTTGTTGATTGGCTGGTGTATTTTTTAAACTCATAGCTTGATACTTTTTTACTTAATACAAAACTAAAATCTTTTATAAACTCGCGAAGATACCGTGGTTTGTAAATTTTGGATATTTCTTTCCGCTTGCCGGCTGGTAATATTTTCGGAAGCTAAGATAATAGTAACCCGGGGAGTACTACTGGCAGCATAGCGGTTGGTGGTGATGGCAAAAGGATCTGCTTCCGGATAAACATAGAAATCAGCGCGCAATATATTTACCCCCCGCGGAGTAATACTGGCCCAAGCAGAATCATTTTGTTTTACGGCCAGACAACTGGTGGTGCCTGGTTCACAAATATAAGGCGAGGAAGTAGTGATAAAAATAGTAGTATTGCCAGCAGTATCAACCAGAGGTAAATAATCAAGTGCCGGACTGTAATCTGCTGGATTAATAGCTTGATAATCAATCATGCTCATCCTCACCTCTCGAGCCAACAGTTCAATGACAAACCGCGCATCAGCTTGTATTTTGGTTTCCCCCACCAGTTTATTTTGGGTAGTTTGTGACAATAAATAAATATCAGTCAAAGATATCAAAGCCACGCCAAACAGCGCCAGACCCACTACTATTTCCATCAAGGTAAATCCTTGTTGATTGGTTTTTTTAGTAAATATCATGCCAATTATATAAATTTTCTTCTAAACGATAAGTTTTGGTTTGACCTTTTTCTTGCCACTGTACTGTAGAAATTACTTTGATACCTACAGCATTCCAAGCACCATAAGCTTGACAATTACCATTAACCACTACGATGTTATTTTTATTATTTTTAAACTGACATAAAATCACTCTGACTTCTACATTGCGCCAATACGGCGTGATGGTACCACTGGTATGATTGTAAACACCGTCGCTATCCAAATACAACCGACCAGCACTGATGCCATCTTTGGTCAAATCCAAAGTCCATCTTTTGGTAGTTTTATTGAAATCAATATTACCGTCGAAATCATCTTGTTCACTATTTATATTTTTTAAACCAGTTAACCAAGTATTATTTACTGATCCCTGTAACCAATTTTCATCCCGTATGTTTCTCACCACTTCAATACCTTCTCTAGCTAAGTTAGCCGCAATTATTTGATTGATCGAAGTTTCATTACTCCGTAAATTGGAATAGGTCAAAGTCACGGTTCCCGTAATCCCGGTCGTGATGATGGCAATCGCTACAATAACTTCCATCAAACCTTGGCCAGATAAATTTTTGCGAAATTTGAGCATAGACTAATTGATAATTTCGGTGGTGGTAATTTTTCCTGATATCCAGTTGATTTGAATATTTATACTGCGACCGGTCGGTAAATATTTTAAATTGATCCAGCCGGGGTTGTAGTTACCGCAAGCACCAACCTCACCGGTACTTAACGGTTGGACACCATTGAAATAAGTCTGTCCGCCAGGTACTGTAAAAACTATATCCATCACTCCATTGTTTACTTTGGTACCGCAAGGATTTTCCGGATCATTCATAGCGGAAATGATAAATCGACTGGGTAAATTGATAGTTTGTACCGCTTCACCCGCATTGTACAAAAAATTATAATTGGCACTACCGGCTTTTTCATTGAAAATTATATACTGCGGACTACTACTGACAAAATGAATACCCCACCGATCAGGAATACTACCGTCAGTTAAAGGCAGGGCAACCAGGGCATTGTTTTGCACCCGCCTGATATCATTGGCTACTTCCAGGGATTTTAACCGCAATTCACTGGTCTGATTGCCTTGTCGCAAATTGGCCATAGTGATACCTAAAATAACCACAAAAATGGCAATGGAAACCAATAACTCCGGTAAGGTATAACCTTGATTATTTTTTTTATTTTTTAAAAATAACTCCGTCATAACTGACCTAAATACCATTTTATAATTACCTCTCCCCACAACAAGGCAATAAATGTACCAATAGTCAAAAATGTACCAAAGGGAATTTGTTCACCCCAGCGCTTCTTTTTTAATAATACCATAAATACTGCGATAACCGCACCGATGATATAAGCCAGCATCAAAGCCACCAAAACCTGAGGCAGTCCTAACAACAAACCCATCAACACCCCCAGTCTGATATCCCCGCCCCCAATCCATTTGCCTTTGGAAACTAAAAATTGCAATAAGAAAAATCCCCCGCCCACCGTAGCTGCCAGTAAAATATTGATTATATGAGCTAGAGAAAAATCCATAGCCAATTGCCAAACGAAAGCCAGCGCCATAGCGGGCAGGGTAATTTTGTCTAAAATCAAATAGTATTTAAAATCATAAACAAAAATTATCACCAGCCACACGGTAAAAACAAACAAACCGCTAATATATAGAAGCTCAGAAAAATTTGTCTGGGTTAATTGCCAATCAAGTATTTTGGTTTGATAAATCAAAACAAATAAGATCCCAGTGAGTATTTCTACCACTGGGTATTGCCAAGAAATTTTTTGCTGACAGCTGGTGCATCTGCCTTTTTGCCTCAGGAAACTCACAATGGGTATAAGCTCCTGCCAAGCTAAAGTGTGCTGGCATTTAGGGCAATGTGACCTAGCTAGAACAAAATTTAAATTGTTATGCAACCGATAAACCAAGGCGTTGATAAAACTGCCCAGTAGTGTTCCTAAAATAAAAATAAATAATATAGTCATTTATTTATTATAACATTTTTTACCTAATTTAGTGAAAAATAAAACTACCCCGATTTTGTCGGGGTAGTTAAATATGTAAGGACTCTTTATTGAATACCACTTGGAGATGCAGTTCTCACACCAGCTGGTAATTGACCAGTGGCTCCACCTAAACAGAAAGTGATGGCATAACTAGCTGAAGATGTAGCATTATAAACGTAATTATTATTAGCACCACAACCACCATCAGCCGGAGTTGGAGCTTGAGGATTTATACCCATATAAGTTGACCAAGGGGTGGAAGAACCTGTACTTGGAGATGGTAATACATTATTATTAGTATTTACTGTAACAGTCGGGTAACCATTATTATCATTATAGAATAACTCTAAAGCGGTTTGGACTTGTTTAATATCAGATACTCTTTTGGCGTCACGTGATTTAGCTCTGGCGTTGTTTAGTGAAACTACGGCCAAAGTTGACAATAAACCAATAATAGCAATCACCACCAAAAGTTCGATTAAAGTAAAACCTTTTTTATTCATAAATTCACCTCTCTTTCTAGATTAGTGAAAATGACTTTTGCTACTGGACAAGCCCGCGGTAACAAAAATCATCTTAAATATAATTTTTTAAAAAATATTCAATTATTTAAGCATTTTTCAGCCCGACCTTTTAACTATTATTAATTATAGCACATTTTCAAAAAAACCACAAGTCAATCTATTTTACTTCTTATTTCTTTATTGGTAATTCTTAATTCGTTATTCGTTATTATATTTTAAAAACTACTAGCCAGCTGATACATGGGCAAAATTATAGCTGCCACCATGAGCCCCACGCCCACACCCATCAACACCATAATCAAAGGTTCAATCAAACTCACCATGTTGGCCACTAGATTTTCAATTTCTCTAGCATAAAAATCAGTAATTTTTGCTAGAATCTGTTCTAGTCTACCAGTCTGTTCGCCGACTGACATCATTTGCGATACCATGGGAGGCACTTCTTTGCTTTTCAAAAAAAGAGTTGCCACACTGTTACCATCCTCAACTTCTTTGATGGTTTGTTTGACTAAACTGCTGTATAAATCATTACCCACTACATCAGCTACTACCTCTAGTGCTGCAGTCAATGGTACACCACCCACAATCAAGGTAGATAAAGATCTGGTCATGCGCACGAGATATATCCGCTGCCACAGTTTGCCAAAAATTGGTACTTTAAGCTTAAATTTATCATACAAAGCTTTACCCGGACCGCGACGAGTTAGTTTAAAAAAGGAAAAAATCCCCCCACCCACTACGCCAATAAGTATATACCAATAATTTTTCATAAAATCAGACACCGCAATCAATATTCGAGTTGCTAGTGGCAATTCAGCTCCTGATTCGGCAATAATTCCCGTGAGTTTCGGCACCACAAATACCATCATCACAATGGCTACCACCGTCAAACCAGCCATAATAAATACCGGATAAATCATGGCGCCCTTGATTTTGGAGGTGAGATCATAATCTTTTTCTTGCTGATCAGCCAAATAGTTCAATACTTCATCCAACTTACCGCTGGTTTCACCGGATCTAACCATAGCTACATAAAAATCAGAAAAGACTTTGCGGTAACGTCCCAAAGCTTGGGATAATTTTGCCCCGCCATCCACCTCATCGGCTACTTCGGAAATTATCACTTTCAACCTGGGATTGTGAGTTTGATTGACCAATATTTTCAAAGCCTGCACAATCGGCACTGAAGCCGAGGCCATCACCGCCAGTTGCCGGGAAAAAACCACCACGTCTTTATTTTTGATGGCATTTAAAAACGGCAGGTCAATATTGAGCGAGTTTTTTTCTTTTTCCACCAAGGATAAAATAATCAATCCGCGATCAACCAATATTGATGAAGCGACATTTTCTGTCGGAGCATCGACTGAACCTTGGACTATATCTCCTCGGGAATTTCTGGCCCGATATTGAAAAAAAGGCATAACTTATGATCTTAATATTCTTTTTAGATTTTCCGGATCATTAACCTCCTGCAAAGCCACAGTTTGATCAATTTGGCCGGATCTTACCAACTCAGCAATATAGCGATCCATGGAAATCATCCCCTGCTCCCGCGAGGTCAGTAAAATACTAGATAGTTGCGACAATTTATTTTCTTTGATCGCTGCTGCTATCACCGGACTGGAATAAACTATTTCCATAGCCAGTACCATACCACCGCCAATACTGGGTAGTAATTTTTGAATAATCGCCCCCCGAAAAACTTTGGACAATAAATATTGAGCGTGTTCACGATTTTCATCCGGAGAATCTTCAATGACTGTATGTAACAACTGACCAATACTATTGCCCTCCAGAGGCATAAAGACCAACACGCCACTGTTGGCAATTTCCAACAGTCGATACATAATCCGCGGGCTATTGACCCTGGTTACCATCAAAACATCAATATCCTCTTCCCGAATCTCCAATGCTTCCAACCAGGATTCAACATCATTGCCCACCTCTTTTTGTTGAATAAGACTTTTATTGCTAATCAACACATGTTCAATCGGTTGTTCGAGGGTCAAAATATTGCGCCGGTGCGTACGATTGATACTTTCTATAAAACCTACCATGGTGGTGGTTTTTCCAGCTCGGTAAGGACCACCAATCAGCACCAAACCGCTTCTTTCTTGAGTCAATTTTTCCACGCTTTTGGGAAAACCTAGCTCGCTTAAAGGTTTGACTACCACCGGAATATAATGAAACACCAAACTGGGAAAACCTTTTTGAAAAAATACATCCACTCGAAAACGAGCCCGATCACCAAAGTCATAAGCAAATATTATTTCTCTCCTACTGCCCAAAAGTTGCTTTTGTTCATCAGTCAATAACATATCAATTACCCCTTGAATAAAATCTTTGGTCATAACTTCTTCTTCTGACATTTCCAATAACTCTTCGTGTAACCTCATCATCGGCCGAGAACCAACCACTAAATGCAAATCAGAGCCATGACGCTCAGCTAAGATCGTCAAAATACGGTTAAGGGTTATATTGAGAGTAGTTTGCATTAGTTTTGGGATAAATAATTTTTTACTGTTTGTACCATTTCGTCCGGATCAGTATTTATTTTTACAAAATAACCTTTGACAATATCCGGCAAGGGTTTATTTTCTTGAGCGGTCGCTTGGTCATAATTGGATAAAACCACACAAATCGGTTTGGGTTGATTGCTTACTGCTATCATCTCCAACAAATCCCAACCGGATAACTCGGGAATATTTAAATCAACAATAACTACTTGCGGTTGGTATTTTTCTAAATTACGCAGAGCCGTCATGCCATCTCGGGCCGAATAGACGGTAAAATTGGCATCACCAAATTTTTTGGCATACAAAGACAATATGTATTGATCATCTTCAACTATCAAAATTGAATTTTTGGGCATATTATTCTTTGGATACTCTTAGGACTTCTTCCATGGTGGTTTTTCCTTGTAAAACTTTGATCACACCATCTTGTTGCATGTTAGGAAGTCCCTGTTTGATAAACACATTTTCGATTTCTTCCAATTTGCCGTTTTCCAAAACTTTTTTCAAATCATCATTCATAGAAAGTATTTCTACAATCGCCAATCTGCCTTGATAACCCGAATCACCACAGCGGGGGCAACCGCGACCTCGGTAAAATTTATAATCTTCACGGTGAATCATATCTTGTAAATCTTGGGGTAAATGTATAGGATTGACCTCAATAACAGTTTTTTTAACCTGGTCAATAATTTTTTCCGGAATATCATTGACTTCTTCCTTACAGAATTCACAAATTTTTCTCACCAACCGCTGGGCAATTACTACATTCAAAGTTGAGCCGAGTAAAAATGGTTCAATATGCATATCAATCAAACGCGGGATTGCCCCAATAGCATCGTTGGTATGTAAAGTAGATAACACCATATGACCGGTTAAAGCAGCATGAATAGCCAGCTCAGCCGTTTCATTGTCACGGACCTCACCAACCATGATAATATCAGGATCTTGTCTAAGAGCTGCTCTCAGCCCATTGGCAAAACCATAACCAACTTCCGTGTTGACCTGTGATTGATTAATACCATCAAGATAATATTCAATCGGATCTTCAAGCGTGAGAATATTTACGCCTTCTTTATTGACCAAATTCAACACGGCATAGAGTGTGGTTGACTTACCACTACCAGTAGGACCAGTCACCAAAAACATACCGGTTGATTTATCAATATTTTCATATAAAATTTCCAAACCCTTACCCCAAAAACCAAGCTCTTCCAAGGTAATTACTTTGTTACTAACATCTAAAATTCTCAATACTACTTTTTCAGCATTAAAAAGTGGCAAAAACGAAATACGCAAATCAATTTTTTGTCCGCCAACTTCTACACGAATACGTCCATCCTGCGGAACTCTGGTTTCATCAATTTTTAAATTGGAAATAACTTTCAAACGACTAATCAAAGAATTATGCAAATGTTTTGGTAAACGCAAAGAGGTGTGCAAGACACCGTCAATTCGATACCTGACTCTAGTGCTATCCTCTGCCGGTTCAATATGAATATCAGAAGCATTGCCTTCCACGGCGTGTTTTAAAATTGATTCCACCATTTTGGAAACTGGAGCAGATTTGATAACTTCCTCAAAATCTTTTTCTTCTTCTGCTTCTTTTTCTTCAGCAATTTTTTTCTGGTATCTATCTTCGACAATATCCAAGGCTTTTTTTACTTCGGTCTTTAAGGATTCATAGTTTTTGACCGTATGTTTAAAAGCGGTCTGAGTGATAACAAAATATTCCACTCGGTAATTATTTTTGCGAGCTAAAAATTCTACCGCTTCAATAGCCTTAAAATCTCCCGGGTCCACTATACCTACTTTTAAATGCAAGGTATTTTTATCAAACTCAAACGGTACCAGTTGATAATTTTCTGCCAATTCTTTGGGAATCAAATTTAAAATATCATTAGCTACCTTTTGACTATACAAATCAACATATGGCAGATTGAAAAATTCACCCTGGGCTTTGGCAATTGATTCTTCGCTGATGCCCATAGTTTTTGCCACCGCATCAAAATCTTTGCCTTGGGCAATTTGTTGTTTAAAATCAGCCAGCTGCGAACTAGATAGCTGGTTATTTTTGACTAAAATTTCGATTAAATTTTCAGAAAATCTTGCTGATGACATAGTTAACGAATTGGAGCAAAAGGATTAGCTCTACTTTTTGAAGTGGTATTTGGTACATAATCTCTCATATCTTCCAACTCACGAAAACGTTGATCTTGTTCCAAGCCCTCATCAAAAATTTGTTTGCTGGGTAATTTTTGTGTTTCCACCGGACTAGTATTTACTGGCGTGGTAAAAATATCAGTTATACTGGTATCACTACCACTTGGTCCAAATAATACCCAACCAGTGATAGCAGCAACAACCGCTAAAACTGATAGCATTATTATATTTTTCTTTTTTTGTTTATTCATGGCTATTCAAATAATAGGTTCTGGCGGTAAAGGAAAAATTAGCTAACTCCGGTGAAAAACTAATATACTGAATATCAAATAGTCTAATATTTTTTTCGAGAGCACTTACCAACTGTTTAAAATAACTATAACTATCATTGCCAACTTTGCCCAAAAAATCTGCGTTCACTTCCACTACTCGCAAATCTTTGGGGGCAGTTACACCTTCCGTCACCAACAATGTGATTAAATCTTTATCACCCAATTCACTAGCTGAGGCATTGAGTAAAACCGAATCATTGGCCTTAGCTAAACCTGACAAATGCGTAAATAAAACTGGGGCTTCATTGGCACTGGGTAAAAGCTCGTTGATTTTGGCAAAATGACTGGCGGGTAATCTTTTATAATCAGTAATTAGATTGTTAAGTTGTTTAACTTTTTGTTGTCGCTGGTCCAGTACTGACTGCTGGTATTCTAAAGTCAGTTCAGGATTGTCGCGATGTTCAAATATTTTCGGTTGCAACAGAAAAATATAACCAACCGCCAATAAAGCAATACCCAACAAAGCCGCTACCCAATAAATATAACGGGATAAAAGCTTCATAAAAATATTGTTCTTTTTCTGTTCGATGGGCATAAATTATTTGTCTCGATAAAAAATATTGGTATCCAATACTAAGCTGACTTGAGAACTAACCGGCATAGTCTCATAATAATCAAGTATCATAGCTCGTAAATCAGCATAAGTACTAGCGGTTGAGCTAGCAGTTGAACTTGCTTGAGTTGATAAATCTGACAAAGGTTCAAGTAAAGATAAAGCGCCTGGTGCTTGACTGGCTTGAGCGTCTTCACTTAAAACTGCGTTACTGATATTGATCGATACCACTTCTGGGGCTTGTTTGAAAATTAGGTATTGATTGGCTAAAGCTTCATAGCTCTTAGCTACCAAACTCATACTGACCGTACCATTTCTGTCAGCGGTAACATTTAAAAAATAAACATCGTCAGCTACATTTTGTTCTAAAAAGCTAAACAACTTATCCCAATAAATATGACTATCCAACAACAAACTGATATTGTCATAAGTTTGTTGATAATTTATCAAAGCTTTCAAATCATCGGATTTGGCAATAAATTCATTTTCCGCTTGTTGAATGTCTTGTTGTAATTTTTGTATTTTCTTAGCTTCCTGTAATTGTATAAACTGAATAGTAATATAACCACCGGCCAAAATTACCGCACTAATAATCACTGTATACAGTAAAGTAAATAAAATTTTCCGTTCATTGACCTCTGATACCATGTCTGAAGGTATCAAATTTACTCCGTACTGATCATCATTTTGATTTATATCTTCACCCAGATGTAATCCTTTTTGTAGTTGTTGATCAATTTTTTCCAGCATACTCAAAGGTTTGTCGGTACTTGGCGGTTGACTGCTAGGAAAATTGTTACTGGGTGGTTTTGGTGACGGAGTGACTTGGGTGGTTGGTGAAATATCTACAGATGGATTAGCGGGTGGGTTAGTTGGATAGACTGGTTTACTACCTTGATCTGGCCGGGTAGTTTGCGCATACAACTTTTGCAAAGGTGTTGTTTGGTTTTGTCCTCGACTGACTGGACTACTAAGATTGGCATTACTACCACCTTTTAATTTACCAATCAACTTCTGCCACCATGATAACTGCTGATAAGTGACTGGATTGTTACTACCTACTGGGTTGGTATAACGAGGTTGTTCTGGTCCACT
The DNA here is from genome assembly GCA_964493305.1 of uncultured Gammaproteobacteria bacterium. Classification (GTDB taxonomy): domain Bacteria; phylum Patescibacteriota; class Patescibacteriia; order S139-126; family S139-126; genus DYGA01. Next base: position 267,443 of record CAZBLW010000001.1, on the reverse strand, counting down.
ACTAACCGGACGAGGTGGGGTTTTTGATCTCATTTTTTCTGGCAACAAATTGATATCTTTCTCTAAGTTGCCGTTTTGATTGTTGGGTTGATTATTCTCAAACATAATCTTAATCAATATCGCGCATAGCTAGTCCGGTGGCTACTGCCAATCTGGGACCAACCTCTTCCAAGACTAATTTTAAATCTTCGGGATAGGACACGCGAAACCAGGGATCACCGACAAAAACATTTAAATTTAGCACTTGGGATAAATAATCAGTTAAATTTGGTAAAAAGGCACTACCACCAATCAAGATTGCTTTTTCCACGCTGATGGCGGTTTGACTCTGATATAAATTAAGCGAATATTTTACTTCATTGACCACCGGATTTAGAGCTCTTTCAATTACCTTGGGTATACCGCTAGCAGCATTGGTTTGGGCTATACCGATATCACGTTTAAACTGTTCTGCCCTTCTACGATCAATATTTAAACTGGTGGCAATGGCTTGAGTAAGAGTGGCTCCACCCACATCTAAACTACGATTTAAAATAGGTACACCGTCTTCGACAATACTGATGGCTGTAGTCAAAGAACCAATATCAATTATCATAATCGGCAATTTAGAACCAAAAAATAAACTACGAGCCAGGGCAAATGATTCTGTTTCTAAACTGATCAATTTTAAACCGGCTTTTTTGAAAATTTCCAAATAACGAGCAACTAAATTTTTTGGTGCAGCGGTGATTAGTACGCGATAATTTTGTTTACTGTTTATTTCTTGACGCTTATCACTTTTTTTGTCCTCTGTATTATTTTCCACTAAATCAATATTTTGTTCATTATTTGCTTTATTTTCTGGTGCCGTTTCTTCATTTGACACCTCAGAAACTTGGCGCAATAACTTCCAATCTAAAATCATTTCATCCAGGGGCATAGGAACGAACTTTTTTGCTTCCCATTTGACGGCTTGAGCGAGATCACTTTTGGGCATGGGTGGTAATGACAAAATCGAGCTAAAAACTGAAAAAGCCGGCAAAGCTGCCACGGCTAAATCCGTAGTTACTCGGGATTTTTTAGTAATATCCTGCAACAATTCCACGACTTTATTGACGGTTTCTGGAGCATTGGAACGGACAATATCGCCACTACTCTCAACTATCCCGTAGGTAAGCAGTTTAGCGTGCCCCTTGGCATTAGCGAGCTCAACAATTTTTATCCCCGCCGTACCCAAATCAACACCAATATAACTTTTAGATTTTTTGTTAAAAAATGGCATGAAATAATAATGGTTTCTTGAACTAAATTATACCATATTTTTTAATTTTTATGAAATCATTTAGGAGCGACTTCTGACCAAATCGGCAGTCCCTTGGCAAAGTCCTGTAAACCTGGGGGTGTATTGATAAGCAAACGCCCATCATAAATTACCTGTTCGGAGGCTTGATTTAAAACAGTGGCATATTTTCTTTCAAAAACAAATTTTTTAGCCATCATAATGCCGTTCACTACCAGAGGATTTTCACTGTTGCCAGTATAAATCGTCCCACAATGTACGGCATCACAATTTACGCCATCAGCACCCAATACTATAAAATTACCAGCTACCTCAGTCACACCCGGCGAAATATGAACATCACCTCTGACAATATAGGCTACAGACGGTAAATCTCTAAAATCAGTTACTGCGGTTTGAGCATAAGTAATATTTTTGACAATATATAAATCACCATCAACTACAAAAGTGGTATTTCCTCTGGTGTATCTAGTGGTACCAGGATCACCTGAAGCTGAACCAATAGTTAAATCACCATTATCAATAATATATCTAGTATTGGGATAAGTTATATCACCATTGATTGGCCAGTTGCCGCTGATATAATAAACTCCGCCGTATTTATTGGCGCCATTATAAGAAATTCCTGGAATATCCAAATAACCCAGGACATTGAAAAAATTACTACTGGCTTTGGGTAAAGAAATATTATAAGGAAAATTGGACAAAGAATATTCACCCGGATTAAAGGTAGAATCTATTTCTTCACTACTAAAATTTTGAATATTACCACCAGCCATAATCAAATAGGTAGCATTATAATGACCGCTGGGCGCTGCTAGGTCGGGTGAGATATTGGTTTGCGAATACACATCGCCATCAACTGTTTGCACATAAGGCACAGCTATTTGTACTCCGGTACTAGGACAAAGTCCCCGATTGGTAAAAATTGGATTGGGCGGACCGGTGTATTCTTCATTGATACAAAACCAACCGTAGCCAGCATAAGGCAAAGCGCCATTTAAAGGTGTAGCGGGATCATACCAATTATTTATACTCATACCACTCCAACCTAGACCTCTGATCTCTAAAGTGCTGGTAGAAAAACGCAGTCCATAGGCAGATCCGTCATCGGTGGTTTCTCCCCGCAGGGAAATCCAAGCTAGCTGACCGTCACCCAAACGCTCCCAACTGATAATTTTGGCCCAACCGGAAATTGGCGCTGGATTTTGATCAGCCGGATAAGTAACGGTTAAATTGGGGTTGGTTGGTTCCCATACATCACCCTTGAAATCAGTAGTATGATCTCGACCAGCTCCATCACTACGGCAACTATCACCAAAACAAATCCAACCTACTCCCTGACTCCACACCCAACCAGTAATTTGCCTGGTTTGTAAATCAACCCGCAAACCATAAGGAGCAAAACCTAAGCCCTTATCACTGACACAGGGTACATCGGGTAAAAAACCGCAAATTAGTCCTGATCTGGCTACGGTGCAGTAACAATCATTGAAAGATACTAATCCAAAACCAGAACCAGTGTAACTACCTAAGGTGCCACTGAGTAGTGGTGACCAACTCCAACCGGAAATATTGTCATTGAGAGCACTGCGGGTACTGGGAATAAACGTAACTAAAATACAAAATAAAGCAAAAACAAAAGTAAAAACAATTCCTGACCAAGCCAAAAATGATGAAATTTTCTTCTCTTTATCAGCACTCATAAAAATGAAAATTTAAACTTCTACTTATTAAAAATAACCAAAAATTACTTTTTTTTCAATTAAAAATTACTACCCACCAATAGTTGATATAAACTTTGAATCACCGGAGCAATCGCTGACCATAAAAAAAAGACAAATAATAAGACCAAGACCATGCCATAACGTTCGACATTTATTTTAAACCGCCACCAAAATTTATTGTCAGGTAATAAAGAAAATAAAATTTTTGATCCATCCAGTGGTGGAATTGGTACTAGATTAAATATGGCCAATAATATGTTTAAAAATACAATTTTAGATAAAAAAGCAGTAAAAATGGAGGGTGGTGCCAACCTAATTATCAAACCTAACACAACAGCAATAAATAAATTAACTGCCGGTCCAGCCGCTGCCACCAGTGCTTCGCCCCAACGACGATTCCTTAAATTAAACGGATTATAAGGTACTGGTTTAGCCCAGCCAATCAAAAAATTACTCTGTATTAATAGTAATAAAAGAGGTACAAAAATTGTTCCCATCGGATCAATATGCGGTATAGGATTGAGAGTCAAGCGACCAGCTTGCCGGGCAGTATTATCCCCCAAACGTTCGGCTGCCCAACCGTGCATGTACTCGTGAATTATCGCTGAGGCAATAATTATTAAAAAAAAGAAAATACTGGTAGTTATATCTAACATAAAACAATTTAAAATTTAAAATGTTCAGTAATTAATTCTGCACATTTTTCTGCGCTAAGAACAGTGTTGTCCAATTTTAAATAATTTTTATCAACAAAATAATCAACATCAGAACTAAAATCTTTGTCTTTTTCCAAGGCTGCCAAACCTTTGATGGTGGCTACTTTGTTCATTTCTTTTCTGGTTTCACTAGTTACCCTAGCTTTGCGCTCTGATTCACTGGATTGTAATTCAACAAAATATACTTCGATTTTATTTTTTTTAGCCAATTGTAAAACTCGTTTCATAAAATCCATATCGCGCTGATCATTGAATGCCCAGACAAAAGTCATAATCAGTCCAGACAAATGTTTTTGTTTGACTGCGGTTTTGATAATCAATTCTCTAATTCCCTCATCAGCTTGGCGATATTCGGCAGTTCCAAAAAAGAAAAAATCATCAAGCAAATCAAAAATCTCTTGTTTATGTAAAATTCTAAAGCCACACTTTTTAGCCAATTCTCTGCCAACTGTCAATTTACCAACAGCCGGCGGTCCAAAGATTATTACCAATTTCATAACTAAGAAAAATAAGATATTATATATTTATTATAACACGCGATTTTCTATGTACCAACCTAATGATAAATTTGCCCAAAAAGCCAAAGCCGAAGGCTTTCGCTCCCGGGCGGTCTACAAACTAGATGAATTAAACCAAAAATATTCCTTATTTAAAACAGGTCAAAAAGTATTAGACCTGGGAGCAGCGCCTGGCTCTTGGTTGCAGTATTGTGCTAAGGTTGTTGGCCCCAAAGGACTGGTGGTAGGAGTTGATATTAGTCCGATTGAGCATTTGAAGCTCCCTAATTTAAAAATAATTCAGCATGATATTTTTTCTCCACAACTACTGAAGTCTCTTCCCCAATCATTTGAGGTAATATTGTCTGATGCTGCTCCAGCTACCAGCGGCATCAGTTTGACTGATAGTAGTCGTTCGCTGCAATTAGCTGAACAAGCTTATAAAATTGCCCAACAAAAATTGGTACCGGGGGGTAATTTTTGTACTAAAATATTTATGAGTCCAGAAGCGGAAATTTTCTTCCAGCAAATAAAAAAATCTTTTTTACGTTGCCATCGTTTTAAACCCCACGCCAGTCGCTTAAACAGTAAAGAAATTTATTTTATTGGTCTTAAAAAAATTCAATCCACTAAATAAATATTGCCAGCTAAAATAGAATTGGTACCAATAAATTTTACTTCGATTCTGACTCTACTACCAACAGTTAAATCGTTTAGTGCTATCTCTTTTTTATTTTTATCATACAACTTTGCTTCGGGCAGTAAACCGACGATTACACCGGTACTAGTTTGATAATCAACCACTAAGGCACGGGCGGTGACATGGACTTGTTGGACAGTAGCGGTAATAAAATACTTTTCCAACTGATGCAAAGGAAAATTTTGCGGATTTGTTTTTTCTGTTGTTGAATGCCAAATAAAATAAACCAAACTAAACAACAAACTAAAAGCTAAGACCACATAGATGCTTAGTAAAATTAGGTTGCGACGATGGCCGTGCATATATTTAAGATTTCTCAACTAGTCTTCTTTTTCTGAATATTTAAAATATACCACCCCGTCAGTAATGACAATAAGAAAAAACTGGCTCCATACAAACAAGAAGAATCAAAAATTGAAGTCATGAGTCCACTGCAACCGGCTACGGGCTGACCGGCAGCTTGTTTTATTTGCCACCATTCCCAAGAAACTATACTCCAAGCAAAAATTGTACAGCCTAATACAAACCAAGTATGCCAAATTCTCATGGTTAAATCTTTAACTTGGTCGGTTATGGACCAAATATACCAGGCCCAACTTAGTGCTACCAAAAAACCTAAACCCCCATAAAAACAAGGTGTGGTTACCGGATTGGTATAAATACAATTGGTAACTTTAAAAATCGTGCCTTCATTGGCGTAAAAATTAATAAATTCTCGGATAATAATATACCAGGCATAAAGAGAACCGGCCGCCAATAAAAATATTTGCGTACCTTGCAATAATTTAATGTTTTTCATATTTGTATTAATTATTATTTATATTATAGCTTGTTCCCATAAATATTGAAATCAGCAACTGATTACTATTGACAAATCTAAAAAAATATACAATAATAGATAATTAATTCTTTAATAACTTCCAAAATTTAAGGAGATGAAATGAATCACAAAAAACTTTTTTGGTTTCCAGTTGTTGGACTAGTATTGTTTTTTTCTTTTTACACACCAATTAAAAAAAACAAAAAACAAACAAAATTAAATAAACTGGACTTAACTAATATAAAAACTCAAACATCTGAACCGCAGTATCCACAAAATATTGCTGCCCGTGAATGTGAATTCAATTTAAATTAAATCTCTACTTAAAAATAAACCCTGAAATCATTTCAGGGTTTTTCTTTTTCCACCTGGTGGGCTGATTGACGATACTGGCAATAACTACAGGTTGAAGATGCTGGTGGTATAATTTTACCTACCAAACATTGGTATGCCTGATCAATAGTGCCGCTTACCCAACTGTCATCTCCTTGATAAGGAATTATCTCAACAGTGAAATCTAACCGACCATCAAAGGCCTGTCTGTCTTTTTGGCCATTGGCATAGACAAAATAACCAGTCTGAGAAACCTTGAAACCATTCTGACGAAACAACCATTGGTAAATTTCCATTTGGCGTTTATAACCTTGGCGATAATCAGTGTCTAGAGTAATCTCACCGTCAGTAGCAGTAGCTTTGTAATCAACAATCATCAGCTCCTGCTGTTGGTTGATCCAAACATCATCAATCGCCCCGTAAATGAGAAGATTTTTAGACTTATCTAAGTATTGAATGCCAGTAAAATTATGGCGCCACTTATCCATGTTGGGATGATCAAAAGGGACTGCGGCAATATGATAAGCAGCCATCATGGGATGCGCTTGGTTCTTAACTCGATGAATGTCAAACTCTTTTTTCAACAAAACATCAACGGCATTGTTTAATGTAAACGGAAATGAAGCCGGCCTAGAAACGCCTAATTTTCTATCCAAATAAAAACAACGTGGGCACTCAATAAATAATTCCAGTTTTGATCGGGACAATTTAAATGGTTCCTGACTATTTGTGGCAAATAAATTTTTCTTTCTAAATTTATTGACTGGCATAAATAATTATTTAGGATAAGATCGTTTTTTTAAACTAGACCTAAAACGGTAACTGGCGGGTGTACGAAAAGCTGGACGCATTTTTCTCTTACCGACTTTGGCGTAATTTTTCATGATTAGTTTTTTTAAAAATTTTATAACCAGCAAACAGTAAATATGCGATTAGCAATAAAATCCAGTTAAGCATAAATACCCAAGGTGTACTCCAAGCTATGCCATTGATATAGTAATCAGCCACCGGCCACAACCAAGGTGTGGGAAAAAATTCAGTACTATGGGTAAAAATATCTAAAATTATATGTAACGGCCAAGCTAACATAAACCAAACTTTACCTTTAGTTACTAAGATAAACAATCCAATCACAAAAATTGCTACTAATAAACTATGGGTAAGATTATAAAGTTGGTGAACATAATTGGGTATAGCGCTCATTGGTGGCACGCCATTTGACCAATCAACACCCTGTGCTAGTCCCAACCAAACCAGAATGGTAAAAATTCCAAAAGATAATAGATCAGGCGCTAAACCAAAAAGAACCGCTAAATAATAATGGCTTTTTCGTTGCCGACCAAAAGCAATTCCACCCCAAAGCCCGTGGGAAATAATATCCATACCTAATCAATTTTAAATTTAATGGGTAAACGATATTCAGCGCCGTGTTCAGGTAAACCGGAGGGGTTGGCTTTTTCAAAAATAATTTCTCCTTGATCAACGTCCGTTGGTAATACAAAATCTAAAGTAGCTGAAAACGGAACAAAATCATTGGTCATCCAATCGCTTTCAGCGCGAGCGCTAGTATTGCCTAAAACCAATCCGTGAACTGTAGTTATTTGCACGGGAAAGACTGCTTCAAAATACCAACCACCCCGAGCTTGACCAGTAATAGTTAAGGGGCTAGTTATTACTTCATTGGCTTGGGGGGAAAATATTTGTAAATCCTCAGGCAAAGCTACCGGCTCATCTCCACAACCGGTTACGGGAGCCGGATCAGCCGGCTGACCATGCCTAACCCAAGTACCATTTTCACAAACCCAACTATCTTCCGGGGTAGAAAAACGCCAAACGCTAATACCTATTAGTATTAAAATCAAAATTATAATAAACCAGTATTGTTTTTTCATATAAAAATAATTATTTTTTTAAACAAAGATTGAATTGTTCTACTTGTTGATTGTAAAGTTGTACTTGTAAACGCAATTTATCAGCCAATTGTTTGTAAGCCGCAACCAACAAATTATATTCAGCCACTTGTTGATTGTAAATTTGAATTTTCTCGCGCGTAGCATTGGCATCGGGTTTGCTAGCGGTTAGTTCTGCCTGTTTAACATCTAATTGTTCAGCTTGTTCATTTAAAGATTGCTGCCAAATTGTGATTTGATTTTTTAAATTTTGATTAACTACCGGACAATCCGAAGTGGGGCGACCAAATTCTTGCACTGCCAACCAAGTCATTGAACCTTCAAATTCCACGTACTGAACGGCCACGCCAATCTCAGTATAATTTGTACTTAAAATATTTTCTCGATGACCAGGACTATCCATCCAAGCTTGAACCAAATCAGCATCATCAATATATCCCCCTACGGCTAAGTTCTCACCAACAGCGATAAACTTATATCCGACTGAAGTAATCAAATCTCCGGCTCCTATACCTTGAGGAGAAATATGATCAAAATATTGACCGGCAACCATATCAGCTAATTTTTTTTGTGCCGCTTGGGCCAATAATGAATTCTCTACCAAGAGTGGCAGTCCATTACTCTGCCTAAATTGGTTAGTTTGACTTATAACACCGACAGTTGTCAGTTGATCGGTTTTATTTTTCGTTTCAGTACGCAGTGGTGTAGGAGTATGGACAAGTGCACTGACCTTAGCAGCTGAACTATCAGCTTCTGCTACCAAACTATGCAAAATATCAGTTGAAGTTTTTTGCCAATCCATCACTCGACCACCAGCAGACCAATCAGATTGTGACCAGAGATTATTCAATTGTTTTTGTTGCCACCACCAACTAAACCCAATCAATCCTAAAATTATTATCAACCAAACTAACTTTTTATTTTTTGACATAAATACAAAGTACATCAATTACTCTGTAGTTACACCATCAAAATGTTCCTCCACTTGGGCGTCAGCTTTAGTAATATGAACTACATCATGACGATGTTCGGGCGGAGAATATAAAGTATAAAGTTTCATCGAGCCATCACCAGTATTGATGATATTGTGTTTGGTGCCAGCGGGAATCACAACAGCAAAATCATCAGCAATATCGTGAGTGACTCCATCCAATACAGCTTGTCCCTGACCGCTCTCTATTCTAATAAATTGATCTAAGGTGTGTACTTCCTCACCGATATCTTCACCGGGTAATAAACTCATCACCACCAATTGACTGTGCTGGGCAGTGTATAGCACTTTGCGAAAATTACTGTTGTTTTTTGTTTCTGTTTCGATATTTCCGACATATCCTTTCATAAAAATTTTATTAATAATTAATATCTATTAGTAGTATATCACAAGAAAAAATTAAACTAAATCTTGACATAATAGAATTTTCTGTTATAATAAAGCGAAATTTCTTTAACAATATAGGAAAAATTACCATGAGCAAAATTGAACTATTTAAAAAAATCTATGACACCTCAGGCCTGACTACTGGCCTGATGTATGAAATGCTTGCTGAATACAACGGCGGACAAATTGAGATAGAATTTATGACCACTTTAAGTAGTGGCAGAAAAAAAAGAAATATTGTACGAGGAGTAATAGATTTTATTGTGAGTGAAAATATCAACGGACAAGATATTGTTCGTATCATTTGGCAATGGGTAGCCGTCAAAGCCATTAAACAAGGCTATTATCTTTTAGCCAACTATCGCCACCTTTCTTTCACCAAATACCAAGGTGAATACTTAGGAAAAAATCCAAACTATGATGATAGCATGATCTTGCTTATCTTAGATGAAGATGAAGATGAAATCAAAGCTGATCCCAACGGCTATAAAGTAGTCAAAATTGAGTTTATTGACGGTCATGACCCCAATTATCTACCTTGGGAAAAAATAAAAAAATAAACAAAATCAATCCCATTTAGAGCTCCGAATAATTCGGAGCTTTTATTTTTCTCGCAATTTATAAGTAGACAAGGTGATAATTATACCAGCCAACAAAACCGCGCCCATAAAAATATATATGGATATTTCTTTAAAAAACCTTTCCGTAAAAACTTGGATCAACAAACTATTTTCCGGAAATATAAAATTTCCTTGAGGAAAAAATAAATTATGAAAATACAAAAAATTGACAGTAAAATCAATCAGTACCAACAAAGCAACGATGAACAATACTATCATGGCAAACACTGCTCCACCTCTAAATAATTTATAAAATACTTCTGGCGATCCTAATACCTGAAAAAAAACTAACATGACTATCAATAGTAGAGTAGTGATGACTAGAGTATAAAAACCTTGCTTGATCAAATCAGCCACATCTGACATATGGTCTGCTTCCGCTTGGGGAAAAATTGTCGGCAACTCATTCTGACCTAATAAATAATTTAGAGTGTCAGTAGTGAGAGTAATTAGCTCATTCTGACTTATTACATCAACAACTTGGGTGGCTAGGACGGTTTTAACAATAATACCTTTTTGCCATAATAAAAAATAAATTGGTAGCAATAAAATAAAAATTGTGGTGGCTAAAAAAATTAACAAACGTAAAAATATTTTCATAAATTTATAAAAAATATTTAAGCAAAACTAAAACTAAAATATGTAAAGGATAAAAAGAATAAAAAGCATATTTAAATCTTCTACCTCTTTGCCCATTGTAATACTTAATCAACCAAATACTAAAAAGGGAAAAAAATTGGATGAATAACTGATAAGTAAAAACAAATAAATTAAGCTGGATAAATATATAAAATTTTAAAATAAAAATTAAATTCAAAATTATCTGAAAAATAATCAGTCTAGAAAAACTTTTTTGTTTAATAAATAGATAAAAGGACAAAGGAAATAAAACTCCATATAAACCATAATCAACTTTGATTAATTCACCAACAATAGCTACCAGCAATACTGCCAACCAAGCCAAGTATCTATTTTTAATTTTGTCATAAAACAAAATTGCCACCAGTCCTAAAAACAAAGTGGCAAAAATATTAAGAGTATTACCGGGAAAAGCTAAATAAAAAAAAGGTTGGGTAATAAGAGCAAAAATAAACAAACGTCCTAAGTATTTGTAGATATTACTGGTATAAATAAAACCGCCGGCCAATAAGAAAGCAAAAATTGGAAAGCTTAAACGACCAATTAACCGTAACCAAACCAAATCGGGAAAAAACAATGCTCCAATATGATCCACGAGCATAAACAAGCAGGCGAGAAGTTTTAAATGAAATGAATTCATTTTTATAATTTTATAGACTCCCTACAAATTATAGTTGCGATTGGTCGGGGTAGCCGGACTTGAACCGGCGACCTCATGCACCCCATGCATGCGCGCTAGCCAACTGCGCTATACCCCGATAATTTATCTCTTAATTCTTTAAAACCACTATAAGTTTTATAAAACTTTTCTTTTCCTCTAGCTTCGGACTCATTATCATACTTCTCTTTATATATTAAAATTAATGGTCTTCTATTTTTTGTAGATAATACTTTACCAGCGTTATGTTCTCTAATTCTTCTCTGTAAATTGTTAGTGGACCCAATATATTTATTATTATCCTTTAAACTTTTCAATATATAAACGTAATACATAATTATTTTCCTAAGTGCTAGCCAGCCCCGGGCCTAATGGCCCGTTAGGGCCAGGCCTGCGCTATACCCCGTCTTAATTAATTATAAGTTATAAATTATAAATTATAAAATTTTACAATCAAACCACTTGTCAAGCAAATAAAATAATGCTATTTATTAGTTATATGAACTCAAAACTTATCAAGGCATTTAATTGGATTTTTACTTTTTTGTTAGTTTTATCTTTGATTCCTTTTTTCACTTATCAAGGAGATAAACAAATTTTAGTATTGATTGTGATGCTAGTAGCTATAGTAGCCAGCACAATTGCTTACATCCCCTATCACGACGATAAGGACAAAGAAAATGCTTACCTAACCGGTTATCTGTCTCATATAGTTATTATTGTGGTTATGTTCTTGATGGCCTTATGGGAATTGAACGATACCAACAATATTGGCGTTTGGTTTTTTGTCCTGTTACTAACGGTGGCACTAACCAGACCGGTTTTATATCTATTGGTTAAAGCTTTCAAAAAATAATTTTTGTCAATTTACAATCCTTTTACTAATACTAAAAGGATTTTTTATTTATTACTATTTATAAAAACTAAAGAGGCCATCCATCTCGGACGACCTCTCCAGCCTATGTAGGGTGCACTTTAGGATAATCCTAGTACCGCTTCCCTGAGAATCAGGTGGGTTTCCGCAGGATCAGATTTTCTGAAAAAGTTTCTAGAATTCTCATCAAACCTGTCCGATATAAGAATCCCTTGAAGCCTCTATTGTAGAAAGGCGTATCTAGGATTCCCTCTCCGTGCATATATAGTATAGCATAACTTGATAAATAATAAAAAGATTATAAAACGTGCCTAAAAATAGCAAAAAACCGCCTATTTGGCGGTTAATTGTGGATATCTTTGGTTGATTATTTAACTGAGTTCATCGTTGGCATAAACCCAATTCCAATCGTCTTTATGATAAGCAAACAACTCGTCAGTTTTAAAAAATCTACTAATCTCTTTACTGGCTGATTCTAAACTATCAGAAGCATGAACGATGTTATTGGAAGCTGACATAGAAAAATCACCCCTAATGGAACCAACGTCAGCCACTCTGCCTTTGGTAGAACCAACTACTAAACGGACTGTTTCAATCACTTCCACACCTTCTAAAACCAAAAAAACTACTGGTGATGATTTCATGAAAGATTTTAAATCATTGAAAAACGGTTTATCAACGTGATGAGAATAATGCTCATTCAATATTTCATCAGATAAATATCCCATTTTCATTCCAGCTATTTTTAAACCTTTTTCCTCAAAACGAGTAATAATTCGACCTAACAAATTTCGCTGTAGGGCATCGGGTTTGATGATAATAAGTGTTCTTTCTAATTTTGACATAACTAAAATTATTTTAAATATTCTGCTACTTTATCAACTAATTGAGCTGGGGTCAAATTGGCTTTTACTAGATAATCAATCGCTCCCAATTTCTTTCCCTTGACGACATCTTCGTCTTGACCTAAGTTGGTCAACATAATTACTTTGATATCAGCGGTGGTTTTACCTGCTTTCAATTCTTTCAAAACCATAAATCCGTCTTTCTTGGGCAAAATAATATCAAGTAAAATTATGTCGGGCTTTTCATCATTGGCTTTGATTACTCCTTCAGATCCATCAGTGGCAACGACCACCTCATACCCTTCGTGTTCAAATTTAGTTTGATACATTTGAGCTAATGACTCTTCGTCTTCGACAATTAAAACTTTTTTATTTTTGGGCATAAATAATTATTACTTGGCTTAAGTATAACAAAACCTTCATTTTATTTCAATATTTTCACCTTGAGTTACCATTCTAATAGTACCCAACTGATCGGTACGTAAAATCTGTGCCTGAGTATTCATAATTCTTTGAATAACAACAAAATGGGGGTGGCCATAAGTATTATCTGCCGCCGTAGAAATAATAACATAAGCAGGTGTGGTGGCTGCTAAAAATTCTCTCGACGTTGATGTTTTTGAGCCATGATGACCGGCTTTAATTACTTCTACATCTAAATCTGAATAAATTTCTAAAAGTTCTAATTCCTGTTCAGCCGGCAAATCACCGGTTAATAAAAAATCAACCTGGTCAACACTGAATTTTAAAACCAAGGAACTGGAATTATTGTCCCTAAAAACTTGATCCCACAAATTATTTTGAGGATAAAGGACTTCTAAACCTAAACTGCCAAAATCAAAGTGCTGTCCAGCTTGGGCAAAAACCACTTCTATCCCCCGTTGTTTCAATATTTTCTGCCATAATTGATAAGCTGGTAAATCATCAGTCACCCCAGTATATAAAACTTTGTTTACCTGGTAACGTTTGGTCACTTCTACTAGCCCATTAACATGATCACTATCGGGATGGGTTAAAACCAACAAGTCGATAGTTTTTTCATAAAAAGGCAAAGCTCGACCCAATCCATAAAGAACAGACAAATCAGGTCCACCATCAACTAAAACCGTTTGCCTATTGTCAGTATAAAATAGTGTGGCATCACCTTGACCAACATCTAAAAAATATATATCAACCTGAGAACGATGAAAAAATTTTTGATAATAAACCTCAGACCAATCTCCAAGTCTAATTAACAAAAAAATTATTATCATTAACAGTAAACTAGCACTAACAATGCTAAACCAGAGACGTCTTTTTTCTTTGTTCATAAAAAATAAATAAAAAAATAAACAAATACACCAGTCCGATCCAAACGATATGTGGCTTATCAATAACCAATGCAACTAAACGCCAACGAGAAAAAAATTCAGTTATAACAATAATATAATGTAAACCCAAATAAGTCAGCCAGGCAATTAATTGTCCTAACGGTTGGATAATATAACTGATTATAACTGCTAAAAAACCACCAGCCATAACCAACGGAATGACAAATAAAATTAAAACATTCACCAACAATGAGACTAAGGATAAACGTCCGAATTGATAAACAATCAAAGGTGTAGTCATAATCATAGCGGCTGTGGTGGCTAAAACCGATTCTTTGATGCCCAATTTATAAGGTAAAAAATGCAAAAATTTTTCCAACCAAGGTACTAAATAAATCAAACCAATAGTAGCCAAAAAAGACAATTGAAAACCAACATCAAGTATTAGAATATAAGGATTAACAGCACACATAATAGCCGCCGAAGCTAATAACAATATGGCTGGCTTAACACCTCCACCCCAACGATAGGCCACCAACACTGCGATACCCATTATTCCAGCCCTAACAACTGAAGCGGAATACCCGGTCAAAAAAATAAAAATAACCACCATAATAACTACCAACCAAAAAGCAAATTTCCGATGAATACCAAACCAAGGGGCAATAAAAAAAACTATCAATCCTAAAACAGTAATATTATATCCTGACAATGCCACTATGTGAGTGGTACCAGTTAAATTAAATTGTTTTAACACTGTAGCGGGAATTGACCGTTTAGCACCCCACAATAAACCATTTAAAAAAGCTGCTTCTGGTTCTGGTAATAATCTATTAACCCGATCAATTAAATTGTTTTTTACCAACAACAACTTACTCAATATATTTTCTTCACGACCAATATATTTTATGGCTGGATAATAAACCACGGCCACTATACCAAACCTTTCCAGATAAGCCGCGTAATCAAAATCACTAAATACTGCCGGTTGTTTCAGTTTGCCAGCCAACTGCAAAATATCACCGTACTGATAACTCGGATACAAAGGTGCGGTAATTAATATTTTTTGTGAAAAATATTTATTAGTAGAATGATCAAAGGGTGATACGGTCAACAGTTGCCGATCAACTCTAATATCGGTTTCCGTAACCACTTTTACTGTCAGCGTTAGATTCTGATCAAATGCCAACTGCTGACTAAGTGCTGGGAAATAATTTTTTATTTGTTGCCATCTCGCTATACCCAACCAGCAACCAGAAATAACAACCAAGAAAAATAAAAATCCTGACCAACGAAAAAAATAATAACCTAAAAACAATGTCAGAAACAAAAGATAAAAATAAAAAAATGACCAGGTCCAAAAATAACCAAGAGCAATGCCCAATAAAAAACCACTCAATCCCAAATACAAAAAATAATAAGGTTTGATAACTTTTATATTACTCTCTCCTCGCATAAATAAGTTATTTAAGTTGAGCTCGTGCCCAATGGGCAGTACTGGCAACTAATTTGTCTGGATGTTTAATATAAACTGATAATTTATTTTTTAAACACTTGTGTCCCCAGTTACCACTGGCTATTAAAATATTTCTTAGCCACCGTTTCCAACCAATTCGTTTAATTGGTGAATGCGAAAACCTTTCCTTAAAATCAGATTCAGTCATATCTAACAATTCCAGTAAAGGTGGGGCTACTAAATCCTGATGAATTTTTAATTTCTGATTAACATAATTTTTAGCTTGTTTGTTCCAAGGACAAACTTCCTGGCAAACATCACAACCGTAAATCCAATTTTTTATAAACGGCCGCAAGGTAATAGGAATTTCTCCCTTATGTTCAATGGTTAAATAGGAAATACACCGGCGGGCATCGAGTTGATAAGGTCCAACAAAAGCCTGAGTGGGACACTGGTTCTGACAACGTCGACAAAGACCGCAAGTGCCCACTTTTGTATTTTCTTTATCCGCTAACAAAGGTAGATCACAAATAATTTCTCCCAAGAAAAAATATGAACCTAATTTAGTATTAATCAAAGTAGTGTTTTTACCAACATATCCCAATCCCCCACGACTACCTACCTCCCTTTCCAATACCGGTCCAGTATCAACATAAATATGATACTGCCACTGATTGTTGATTTGCCGCCCAATTTTTTCTGCCAAACCCTCCAGGAGTTTTTCCATGATTTGATGATAATCATCATACCAGGCATATCGAGCGATCAAACCCCGCGACGGGTCTTGTCTTAATTCTTCAGGAATAGCAACTGGCCGATACAATAAACCAACCGTGATAGCGCTTATTGCCTGACCAAATAAATTTTTCCTGGGGTCAAGACGTCTTTCGATATTTTTACCATACCATTCCATTTCACCAGCAAAACCATGGGCTAACCATTTTTTTACCTGTTGAGTATATTGGCTCGGTTGTAATCTGCTAATTCCTACCAAATCAAAACCAATTTGGCGGGAAAATAATTTTATTGACTGTTCCAAAGTCATAACCAGTAAATAAAACTTACTACTTTTTTGTTTGCTGATGTAAATAACTGTCTAAGAAAGCTATTAAATCACCGTCCAGTACCCTGTCAGTTTCAGTAGTCTCATAATTGGTACGTAAATCTTTAACCATTTTATAAGGATGTAAAACATAAGAGCGTATTTGATTGCCCCAAGCAGCCTCTTTGTGCTGACCTTTTAAATCTTTGATGCTGGCGGCATGTTGCTCTTCTTGAAGTTGTTGTAATTTAGTTTGTAAAATTTTCAGAGCAGTCGCTTTGTTTTGTTGTTGGGAGCGCTCGTTTTGGCATGAGACGCTAATCCCAGTTGGCAAATGAACCACTCTCACAGCACTATAAGTAGTATTGACCGACTGACCACCTTTACCGGATGACATAAAAGTATCAATGCGTAAATCTTTTTCATCAATCTTTACCGTTTCTAACTCGTCCATGACCGGTAAAATTTCCACCAAAGCAAATGAGGTGTGTCTGGCGTGATCAGCATCAAAAGGTGATAATCTCACTAACCGATGGACACCTTTTTCTGCTTTCAACCAACCATAAGCATAATCACCTTTGATCTCGATAGTTATGGACTTTAAACCAACCTCGCCCCCCCGGGAAGCATCTAAAATTTCAGTTGTCCAACCTTGTTGTTCACAAAAACGTAAATACATTCGAGACAGCATCTCTGTCCAATCTTGAGCATCATCACCGCCGGCACCAGCGTAGATTGATAAAATGGCATTGTTGGCATCATATTTGCCTGCTAACAATAACTCTCTTTCTAAAACTAAATATTTATTTTCTAAAATAATTAACTGCTGATCAATCTCTTCACGTAGATTAACATCCAACTCCTGTTCATCTGCTTGGGCAATGATCAAAACATCAGCAATTTGCTGAGATAATTTTTGCCATTCATCAATTTGTCTTTTAATAACTACTGCCTGCTGAGAAATATTTTTAGCTTTAGTTTGATCTTGCCAAAAATCATTTGCTTGCATCAATACTTCCAATTCGGTTAGTTTATTTTTTTTATTCTCAATATCAACCACCGCCAAGGCTTTAGTTATTTTTTCCTGCAATTGTTGAATTTTATCTAAGGTTTCTTTCATATCAGCATCTTAACACATTTGACTGAAACAGAGCAAAATATTGACTTTAATCTAAATCAATGTATAATAATTTAATTGGTTTTTTAAAAATTTTTCATCCATCAAACACGAGGTGTCTTTATGAAAACTTTCTTGCTAGTACTAATCGCTACTTTTATCACCATCTATTTGATCGCTACGGCCGAATCATTACCAGACACACAAAGCATCACTCTAACTAGCACCCATTTGTTTAACTGGCAAACTAATTTTAGTTTTGCCTTTAGCCCTTTATTAGTAATAAATTTATTTTGTTTGCCGGTGGTAATCTTTTTGTTAAAATTTTTAGTTGAAAAAAAGTTACCCAAATCTGATCAATTTTTATTTGTTGCTGGTATTGGTGGTATAGCCTCTGCCCTACCAAGCGCTGGGCTGGTGCTTTTAGGAGCTCTTATTTTATTTCTCATCGTTCTGGTAACTTTCAACAGTGGCTTTGCTGACACTTTCAAAATTGTCAAACTTACTTTATTTTTCTATTTTGCTGCTTTGGTTTTTTTTAATTTTTCTGGTTGGGGTATTATTCTTACCTTACTAATAAGTCTGGCCAGCGGAATATTGGTGGCAACAATATTGGAAGGATTAAAAAAATCATTAGCAATAGCTACAATAATTACTTTGGTAATAATTATGGCCATAATTGACTCTCCCAGATATCACAATTAAATAACCCCGACTCAATCGAGTCGGGATTTTTTTATCCAAAAATATTTAACATCATTCTAATTTTTATATTCTTCCAATTTTACTAAGACTTCTTTAGTTTCGCCCTGACGCCAGATTTTTAGTTTAATCTCATCTCCAGGACTAAATTGCTGGATTAGTTTGGCCAATGAATTATCAACGCTCACTTCTTGATCATTGATAGCCAAAATAATATCGTTTTCCCGTAAATTGGCTTTATCAGCAGGACTTCCAGGAATTACGGCTAAATCTGTAATATTATCACCTCTGGTAATCAAGGCACCCTGATCAACTGTTAAATTATTTTTTTTGGCTATGTCTGGATTAATTAGTAGATAACGTACTCCCAAATAAGGTCTGATAATTCGTCCATTTATTTCTACTGATTCAATAATCTTTTTGACTGAATTTATGGGTAAAGCAAAACCAACTAATTGCCCCTGTCGATCGATAGCGGTATTAATACCTATTACCTGTCCAACTAAATTAATCAATGGCCCACCAGAATTACCGGGATTGATAGCAGCGTCAGTTTGAATTATGCCTTCCAATTTTTCACTGCCAGTAGTACCACCAGCTACAATTGTCCGACCAATGCCTGATACTACGCCCCGGGTTACGGTGTTGGTATATTCACCTAAGGCATTACCAATAGCAATCACGGTTTGACCAATGGCTAAGGCATCTGAGTCACCTAGTTCCACCGCTACTAAGTTTTTGGCTTCAACTTGTAAAATAGCTAAATCATTAAATTGATCACGAGCTAATACTTTGGCATCAAGTCGTTCGCCATCATTGGTAACAATAGAATATTCAGCTTGATCATCGTCGACCACGTGACGATTGGTAACGATTAAACCTTTTGCCGCATCAACTACAAAACCAGTACCCCCACCTACTTCTTGCTTACCCTCAGGTACTTGAGGCACATTCAAATTAAAGGGCCAACTAAACCAAAAATCATCAAAGGGAAATTGATTTTGATAAATAGTTGATAAATCCTTAGTTACCACTACCGAAACCACAGCCGGAGCAACTTTCTTAACAGCAGTTACTGTAGCGGAATCTTCTACCAATTGAATGGTCTGGGGAGTGTTTTGGCTTGGCTGAGGAGCAAAATCAGTCAATAAATTTTTAAGTACGGGACTATGAATTTGACTGACAATCTGCGGAGAATAAATCCCTGCCAAAAATCCCATCACCCCACCAGTTAAGGTAGAAAAAAAGATAGCTAACAAAATAACGGTCACCACAAAAGGAAAAGACCTTGGTTTGTTCTCCATAACTCATTTTTATTTAATTATTAACTATTTGATAATGCCAGATTTTATTAACTGGTTTATTACCTCAGGTGATAAGTTCTTTAACGCGGCTTCATTTAGTTGATAAGTGGATTTACTGGTACTGTCAGGTTCATTGCCACCCAATAAACTGCTATACATACCATAAGCTTGTTTTAATTGCGGAGCTAACATGGTATAGCCATACCATAAGGGAATGATGATAATAGTAATTTTTATAATACTCATTACTTGATCCCAAATCATATGGCGATTTATTTTTTTGGTCAAACGATGAACCTCCAAAAGTAAAGCATGATTTTCTTCTGATAACTTTTTAATATCTTCCTCAATTGATTGTCCTAGGTCATTGATCATATAATTTTTATAATAATTAGACTGACTAATTATATATAAGAGGTTTTTTTTCAGACTGAGTGACTTTAGTCTGATAATTTACAAACCATTTAATAATCTCAGCGGCACTAAAAAGTGCTACGGTATAAAATAAATCACCCAAGATAGTATAGCGCAAAAAAGGCAAGCCCATTTCATAAGCCAACCATAAACCGCTTAAATTTTTAGTGTACCAACTGGCACTTGCCCAAACGGCAAAATTTGTCACCAAATAAAAAATAAATGATGACCCCAGACTATAAATTAATACAATTTTAGGTGATTTATATTTCATTAACAATCCCCCCAAAAATGCGATTATTAAAAAACTACCATAAACTGACAACATTACTGGCCAATGATAAAAACCAATTAACCAATCACTTATTATCATTCCGAGCAAAACCACCCCTCCTGCCCAATAACGATTTAGATAAGCTCCGACTAACAAAGCTACGGCTGTCACTGGAACTACGTTTGGCCAGTGGGGTAAAAATCTGGCCAGAATTATTAAAGCAATTAAGACAAAAAATATAGTTAACTTGTGTGATGTTTTCATGTGTTTCATACTAATATTCTGACTGTTTAAATTCCCATTTGATTCGATCATTGGCTTGAAGTAAATACTGATCTGCTCCCACCATGGGCGCAGTGTCATTGATTTGGTATTGCCAATACTTATTATCAGTACCATTATGCCAATTACCAATTTGTACTACCAAACTACCTAGTCCGGGATAATCTTGAGTTTGTAAATTTAATCTCGGATCTGTTTCATTTAACTGTCGCATCACTCCCAATAAAGTCTGACCCGCCAAAGCCTGGATGGCAATTTCCTGGTCATTCACGCCCTCAATTTCTAAATAAGCCGTTATAACTTCATCTGTTGTTGTAATGTTAATTGACGACTCAGTAGTATTTACTGGTGCTTGAGCGGTATTTTTTTGCCACCAATAACCTCCTAATAAAAAAACCACCACCACGATGGCGGAAAATATTAACCTGGTTCGCAATAATTCTTTTTCCATACTTCTTGATACTTAATTCTTAATGCTAGCTTAAATTTATATTATTTCCATAATATTTCTTCCACTCCTTCATCATAACCAAGGCTTCTGGCTAAAACAAATAAATAATCCGCCAAACGATTAATATATTTTTTAATAACTTCAGCTACTGGTTCATTTTCATCCAAGCGAATCAGTTCTCTTTCGGCTCGTCTGACTAAACTGCGGGCCAGATGACAACTAGCTGCCGCCTGACTACCGCCGGGCAAAATAAAAGACTTGAGTGGAGGTAAAAATTTTTCCATTTCATCAATCTGCTTTTCTAAAAATTCAACATCTGCTTCATTTATTTCTGGCAGATTTTTTACCTGACTACTCGGATCAAGAGCTAAACCAGAGCCAATAGTAAATAAATCTTTTTGAATTTTCAATATAGCATCTTGATACCAATCTTTCATTTTATAGCTTCTTACTAAACCTAAATAACTATTCAACTCATCAATTGTGCCATAGGTGTTAATACGTTGGTGACTCTTTTTGACTCGTTTACCACCTAACAACGAAGTTTCACCGCCATCACCTTTTTTTGTATAAATTTTCACAACTTAACTTAATTAATTTTAGTAAAAAATTAATTCAAAATTCTAAATTCTACCTTCTATATTCATGTCATGAGCACCCACTGGTAGCTCCACAATTCAAACATTTATAACAAGAGGCATTACGAATCATAATTTCACCACAGGTCGAACAGGTAGGGGCATCGGCTTGGTTGTCAAAAGTAAACTGCTCGCTTTCCGACACAAAAATTTCGACTTCTTTGACACTAGAAAAAAGATTTTCTTTGGGTTTTAACTCTTCACCAACTGTTTTGTGTTCTGGTTCATCTTTGATATCCAAAAACCCATTTTCTAAATTCCGGTTGTCCGGAAACTTAACAGCAGCAGCTTCCGCTTCACCATTGGGTTTGACTCCTACCGCCTCAGCTTCTTCGGGTGTTAAAAATTTCAAAGCCAACCAACGGAAAATATAATCAACAAAAGATTTGGCAATTTTTATTTGCGGGTTATTGGTAAAACCAGACGGTTCAAATCGACGATGAGCAAATTGATTAACCAATACCTTCAAGGGAACACCATACTGTAAAGCCAACGAAACGGTGGTAGCAAAAGAATCCATTAGTCCGGAAATTACTGAGCCATCCTTGGCAATAGTTACAAAAATTTCACCCGGAGTACCGTCAGGATATAAACCAACAATCAAATAACCCGAGTGTCCACCAATAACAAATTTGTGAGTAATAGATTTTCTTTCGTCTGGCAAGCGATGCCGCCTGGGTTTATATTCATTGACCGCTGGCGTGGGTAAAGAATCAATTTTCTTGGCACCCTCTTTATCTTTACCATCTTCTTTGTTGGTATTGAGAGGCTGGGTTCGCTTAGAACCATCCCGATAAATAGCCAAGGCTTTAAGACCCAATTGCCAACCCTGAATATAAGCATCCATTATTTCTTCTACTGTGGCACTTTCTGGCATATTAACAGTTTTGGAAATTGCTCCAGAAATAAACGGCTGCACGGCCGACATCATCTTAATATGTCCCAGATGACCAATGGAACGAGTACCTTTGGCGGGTTTAAAAGCACAATCAAATACTGACAAATCAGCAGAATCTAAATCAGTAGAACCTTCGATAGTATCTTGCTTATCAATATATTCACTAATACGATTAATCTCTTCTTGACTATAACCCAATGATTCCAAGGCTTGGGCTACTGTACTATTTACAATTTTCATATAACCGCCGCCTACCAACTTCTTATATTTTACCAAAGCAATATCAGGCTCCACTCCAGTAGTGTCACAATCCATCATGAAGGCAATCGTCCCGGTAGGAGCTAATACAGTAGTTTGAGCATTGCGTAAACCATCATTGTTGGCATCAGTAACTACTTGCTGCCAAATTCCTCGAGCATAATCTATAAGTTGAGCGTTATGACCAAAGGAATTAATATCATCAACAGCAGCTAAATGCTTTTTCATTACTCTGATGGTGGGTTCACGATTGTCAGCAAAACCAGGAAAAGGTCCTACCACTTTGGCCATTTGTCCAGACTGTTCATAAGCTGCCCCGGTCATAATAGCAGTAATAGCCGCGGCCAAACTTCGGCCCTCATCGCTATCATAAGCAAGACCATTGCTCATCAACAACGCTCCTAAATTGGCATAACCCAAACCTAAAGTACGATACAGATGAGAATTTCTGGCCATGGCTTCGGTGGGATAAGAAGCATTATCAACAATTATTTCCATGGCGGTAATAAATATTCGGACTGCTCGATCAAACAATTTGGCATTGAAAGAACCGTCTTCATTTCTAAACTTCATCAGATTCAATGAAGCCAAATTACAAGCAGTATTATTTAAAAACATATATTCACTACACGGATTGGAAGCATAAATACGATCAGTATTAGCACAGGTATGCCAATCATTGATGATAGAATCGTACTGTAAGCCCGGATCACCGCACAGATGGGTGGCGGTGGCAATTTTTTTCAATACTTCTTTAGCAGATAATTTTTCCATAGGGCTTCCGTCTTTGATTTTCTTTGTCCAATAATAATCATCCTTAACTACTGCTTGCATAAAATCATCAGTTACTCTGACTGAGTGATTGGCATTTTGGAAAAAAATCGAAGTGTAAGCTTCACCATCAATTGCGCCATCATAACCAGCGTCAATCAAAGCCCAAGCCTTTTTCTCTTCTTTGACTTTTGCTTCGATAAAATCAACTATGTCAGGATGATCAACATTTAAAATAACCATCTTGGCCGCTCGTCTGGTTTTGCCACCCGATTTAATCACTCCGGCAAAAGCATCATAACCTTTCATAAAGCTCACCGGGCCTGAGGCCTGACCTCCGCCAGACAGTCTTTCCTTGGATGATCTAATAGGTGATAAATTAACGCCACTACCAGAACCAAATTTAAAAATCATACCTTCGGTTTTGGCTAGGTCTAAAATCGAATCCATTGTATCTTCAATCGACAAAATAAAGCAGGCGCTACATTGCGGATGAGTATAGTCATCAGTAGCTACTTTTACAGACTGTGCTGATTTATTCCAATAATATCTACCCACACCACTACCCTTATCATAACGATGCACCCCACAATTAAACCAAACCGGGCTATTGAAAGTGCCGTATTGGTGTAAAATCAACCAAGTTAATTCGCTGTAAAATGTTTCCGCTGATTCTTCATTATTAAAATATTTATCAACCTTACCCCAATCAGTAATAGTCCGACTTACCCGATCAATTAATTGCTTAACTGAATTCTCGCGTTCACCTTTATTTTGATCGCCATAAAAATATTTACTAGCCACAATGTTGGTAGCATTTTGTGACCAAAATTTCGGCACCTCAATATCATTTTGTTCAAAAATTACCTCCCCCTTAATGCTAGCGATTTTAGCACTTCGTTGTTCCCAACTAACTTCGGCAAAAGGATGCTGGGCTGGATTAGAAAAAATATATTCAAACTGCAAACCTGGAGTGGATTTTGGCTCAATAGTTTCTTTTACTAATGATTGTTTCATTACCCCTTGTTTCTGGGACAAAAAAAACTGTTGATAAGCATCAGCGGCTGGTCCTAAACCTCTTTCCCGCAATGATATCTCCACAGCTTCTCTGATCGCTAAAGTACTGGGTAGCCCACCGCTAGCCATATCTTCTCTTATTTTTTGTATAACTTCTTCTGCCACCTTGCTGGATATAGGATTGTCCTTAACACCAACTGTGGTCAGTGCCAAAGAAATTGATTTTTTCAATTTTTCCAAATTGAAAAGTTCAGATGAACCGTCGCGCTTCAAAATATAAGTAAGGGTAATGGGGCCTATTGTTTGTGAGGCAGATGTATTGGGCATGGGGGTAAATTAATATTTAAATTTTTTATTGATTAATGTTCAAGATGCTGTAATTCTTTCACAAAGCTACTGGTATCACTAAAAGCTCGATAAACTGAAGCAAAACGGATATAGGCCACTTGGTCAAACTTTTTCAGATTCTCCATTACAATTTGCCCTATTTGTTCAGTAGTTACTTCACTTTTTTTCAATTTCTGAATATCCCTTTCGATTTGCTGAACTAAACTGTGAAATTGTTCTCGGTGATGTTGTCTTTTTTCTAATGCTCTCTCTAAACCTCTAGTCAATTTATCTTTATCATAATTTTCTCTACGCCCGTCTCTTTTTATAATAGTCAAATCTAAAATTTCAGTTTCTTCCAAAGTGGAAAAGCGATAACCACATTTGATACATTCTCGCCGACGACGAATTGATAATCCATCTTGTGTAGATCTGGAATCATTTACTTTGGTATTATCATTTCCACAAAGAGGACAATTCATATTTTTTGATAACTGATGAAAAAATAGTCGAACCCAATATATAGTGTTCGCACTTTTTATTATAACGCCATATATTGTGGTGTCAAATATTAGCAATCTTTTAAAATTTTGACTCTAAATCGGTAAAAAATAAGCAAAAAAAATAAAAATATTGGTATTAAATGTCAAAATATTAAAAAAGCGACACATAGGTCTGTGGATAAATAAAAATAAAAAGAACCTGCTTAAGGACAGATTCTTTTAGATTAGCTAAAATAATTTTTTACATCATTTTCTTCCGAATAAAGGCGGGTATTTCTAACTCCTCTTCTTCTTCATTCTTTTTTTGTTCTTGAGTTTTTTGCTGAGGTAAGGGTCGGGCATATTTACGAGAGGGTGACATTGGTTCCTCTTCAGACGATTTGGGAGTTTCTTTGATTTCCCTAACCGGGGTTGGTTCTTTGTCAGGTCTGATAGTAGATTTTAAATCTTTTAAATCTAAATCTTTACGTTTCAAGGGCTGACCAGTAAAGCCAGTGGCAATCACCGTTACCTTAACCTCATCACCTAAAGAATCGTCTACAATTGTACCAAAAATTACTTTGGCATTAGGATCAGCTGATTGAGTAATTACATTGGCAGCTTCATTGACTTCGTACATACCTAAATCTTTACCACCGGAAACGGTAAATAAGATTCCCTTAGCACCATCGATGGACATTTCCAATAAAGGACTGTTTATGGCCGCTTTAGCCGCTTCAACTGCTCTATTTTCTCCACTACCTCGACCAATACCCATTAAAGCACTGCCGGCTTCTTTCATGACTGCCTTGACATCAGCAAAGTCAACATTGATCAGTCCTGGTACGGTAATAATTTCCGAAATACCCTGCACACCCTGACGTAACACTTCATCAACTACCGCAAAGGCATCGATCAATGAAGTTTTTTTATCGATAATCTGTAACAACCTATCATTGGGTATGGTAATTATTGTATCAACTCGATCAGCTAAATCTTGCATGCCTTGATCAGCAATATAACGCCTTTGGGCACCTTCAAAAGTAAATGGTTTAGTAACTACCGCTACTGTTAAAGCACCGGCCTTTTTAGCCATCTCGGCAATGATTGGTGATGCACCTGTACCGGTACCACCACCTAAACCACAAGTAATAAATACCATGTCAGCATCATGGACCATATCTTCAAGTTCTTCTTGTTCTTCTTCAGCTGCACTGCGACCTAACTCTGGATCCATACCAGCACCTAAACCGCGGGTAGTATTTTTACCAATATGAATTTTATGCGGTGCTTCATTGTGGTGTAAAGCTTGAGCATCAGTATTGACAGCTACAAACTCTACTCCCCTGATTTTAGTGGCAATCATCCGGTTGATAGCTGATCCACCAGATCCGCCAACACCAATTACTTTTATTTTGGCAAATGTTTCAACTTCAGGTTTAACTTCCATATAATTTTAATAAATATTAGAGTTTATTTAATTGCTTATAGTTTAAAAAAAAATAAAATTTTTGGCTAGAGTTTGATGAACCAATTTGTTGTTCATCTGTTCATATTTTTTGTACAAAAAAACTCCCCGTATTTAGGGAGTCATAATAACTAGATAATTAACTAGGGTATCCATTTCTTAAATATTTTTTTAACATTCGTAAACATTTGATCAGGCTTTATCTTTTCAAAGGGACTAGTGGTTCCTTGAGCAGTATAGACGCCTTGCCCCCAAACTACCAGACCTAGAGCTGTTGAAAAACTAACATCATTGATTTTATCTATGGCACTAGAGACTGATTGATTTTTACCAAGTCCGGCTGGTAGTTTCAAATAATTTTTGGCAAAATCTATTAGACCGGGCAACTTAGCGCTACCACCGGTAAAAACAATACCAGCTGGTAACATCCCGGATCTATCAATTTTTTTCAATTCCGTTTCAATCATTTTAAATATTTCCTCAACTCGTGCTTGAATAATTTCAGTCACCTGTTTCAAACTTACATAGCCAGATTCAACTTCAGAAAATTCAGATAAATCAATTTCTTTTCTTTTCTCTATTTTAGCTAAATCACAATTACCATAAGTAAGTTTAATATCTTCAGCAACATCGACTGAAGTTCGTAGGCCAATAGCAATATCATTGGTAATATGCATACCTCCGACTGGTAAAACCTTAGTGTGTAAAATATCTCCTTCTTCAAATACGGCTAAACTGGTAGTGGCCCCGCCGATATTCACCAAAGCCACCCCCAATTCTTTCTGTCTTTTGCTTAATACGGCCTCAGAAGCAGCTAAAACCCCCAATACTAAATCATCAATATCAACACCAGTACGATAAACACACTTAGTTAAGTTTTTTACCTGGGTTGATAAACCTTGAATAATTTGAGTGTCAACTTCCAATCTAACTCCAGTCATCCCAACCGGGTCTTTGATGCCAGTCTGATTGTCTACACTGAAAGATCTGGGAATAACATGTAAGATTTCATAATTGGGTGGACTGGCTACCGCTTGAGCCGCTTCAATCACTCTTTCAACATCATCATCCCTAATCTCACCATCAGCTTTGCCTACCGCTACCACACCGTGACTATCTTCAGAAATAATATGCGAACCAGAAATAGCCACAAAAGTATTTTCGATTGGTAAACCAGATAGTCTTTCCGCTTTTTCCAAAGCTGAAGAGACCGAAGAAACTGCATCTTCAATACTGTTAATAACGCCTTTACTAACGCCTTCAGCTGGTACTTCGGCTGCTGCCATCACATTTAATTGTTCACCCACGGCTTGACCAACTACCACTCGAATATGAGTAGTGCCGATATCTAAGCCAGTGATGATGTTGTTTTTACTCATGATTGTTGACTATCAATTTTACTCTTATATTATACAATATTTTCAAAAAATTAAAAAATTTACCAAGACTAACAAACTACTGAACAAAAATATTTTTCAGATAAGGATAAAAAATGATCAAACCAATAATCCCCGCTGCCACTGATGCCAGTAATACCATAGCAGCTAACATGTCTTTAAACATTTTAACATAACTATGGATTTTTGGTTTTAACATATCCAAAAAAAACTCAAAAACTGTATTCAAGGCCTCTAATACCAGTACCATGGTCACTAACAACAATAAAACAATCCAATCTTGTCTTCTAACTTGCAGTAACCAAGCCACAATAAATACCACTAAAGCAAAGAAAACTTGAATACGAAAATTTTGTTGACTGGTAAATAAATAACGCCAACCACTACCTGCATTACTGACGCTACGCCATAAATTACTGAACAGATTCATAAAACTTTTTTAATATTTTAGCCTCCAATGACTCCATAATCAGGGCCGGTTTGTCTTTTTGATGATCATAACCCAATAAATGTAGCGTGCCATGAATAAGTAATATAATAAATTCTTTTTTAAAACTATGTTGATGTAGCTGAGCTTGTCGCTGACAAACTCCTTTGGCAATTACTATTTCACCTAGAAAATTTTTCATCCCCGGCCAAGGTTTAGTTTGACCAGAAAAAGACAAAACATCGGTTGGTTTGTTAATTTGGCGGTAATTGTAATTCAATTTTTTTACTGCCTGGTCAGACAATAATGCTACCGACACTTCATTATAATCCTTTTTAATATTGGCTAAACTAAGAGTTTGTTTCACTACCTGCGCAACTAACTTTTTAGTTATCTGACTTGGTTTAAAAGAATAAAAATAAACTTTAATTGGCATTAGTTAAAAATTTTAGGCTAGTCCGCATCATAGCAAAGGTAGTTAAATAATCAACTTGAGTTTTTAGCCCAGCGCTATAAGTCATAATATACACTTTATCACCTACTGCTACATATAAATTGGCTAGATCAGCAGAAAAAATTGCGTCATAACCATTAACCGAGGTTTTATTCAATAGAGTCTGATCTAAATTGGGCACCAATAAACCATACCAGTCGCTTATACTTAAATTATCAAGATTATCCTGGATAGATATTTGCATAAAATCATCACCCTGCGATTCAAAAGAAACTGACTCTAAATCAGCAGTACCGACCCGCACCGCCCAACTACTTGGATAGTATAAACTTATTCCCATATCTTGATTTTCATAAGCAGTGACTAAATTATCACCAGCTAAACTATTGGCACTAACCGGACTATAGCCGTAGATTACCTCTTGACCGTCCAAATAACCATCGCCATCGGTATCTGGAAGTGCTGGATTGGCTTGATATAATAATTCTTCAACATCAGTTAAACCGTCGTTGTCAGAATCAAGCGTCGACGTCAACGGCGTGGTAGCTAAATTGGAATCGTCAACTACTTGTTCATCGTTCTCTGTTGTAAAATCGAAATTTTCTTCTTCTTCTAAGTTGGATAAAATTGTGACTTGGTCTTGGGGCAGAGCATTTAATTCAATACTGATAGTGTTGCCCACTATATCCAATTTACTTCCGGCCAAATATTTCCAAGTACCGGTTGATATTTCTTCAGCCAATTGTAAGCTATTTTCTTTTTTACTGGTTAAATCATCGGGCTCAGTATAGGCAAAAACAAAAGTAGTGGGTTGAGTCAAATTACCACCATTGGTTAGACTAAATGAATAAATAGCTCCAATTGCTCTACTAGCTCTCCCGGTCATTTGCACTGGTAATAATGAATTTACCTTTATTTGTTGGGCTAAAGCTGTGTCTGCACCGGATAATTTCAAAGTAACAGAAGAAAATTCATTATTGAATTCATCACGTGCCACAAATCTCACTTCCACCGGTTCAGGAGTATTTTCGGTAGTGGTGGTAGTAGTAGGAGCAACAATATTAACTGGCGGAATATTTAAACTGGGTTGGTCAGTACTAACTGGTTCCTGGCGTAAAAATAAATACCACACTGCGCCCCCGGCTGCTATAACCACTACGCCAATCAAAAAATATAAAAATATAATTATCCCTTTACCAGTTTTTTTTGATTTGGTTTTTGTTTGAGGTAAAAATTTTTCCGGCATAGTATAAACTGCCGGCGCTTGTTCATAACCGTTAAATTGTTCAAAATTTTGTGACTGATCTGTATTCATATATTTTATTCACTAATTGGATTGTCTGGCCACAATTTTCCCGGTCCCAACGGATTGTACCCTGATTTAACTTCGTCGCCATCCAAATAACCATCATTGTCGGTATCTGGATTTAGCGGATCAGTATCATAAATTTTTACTTCCTCCCGATCAAATAATCCATCTTCATCAGTATCTGGTGAATTTATATTGGTTCCATACACCCCCTCTTCTTCATCTGATAAACCGTCATTGTCACTGTCTTGGATATTTCCTGATACAATATTGCTTGTTGGAGCGGAATTATTTTCCTCAGTTTCAGTAGTGCTTGTCACTGGTGGATTACTGTCGGTTTTAGCTAACCAGCCGGCCAAATACTTACCGTAAGCCAAATAACCACCCACTCCGACAATACCCAGTATAATTAATCCCAGCAGAACTTTTAGTATTTTTTTTCTACCTTTACCTGATTCGTAACCACTCGCAGGTAAATATGCTGGCGGAATTGTGGTAGCAGTTTGACTCTCAGGCATAACTTGACTGGGGTTAGATTTTTCTGTTTCTGAAAAAATATCTTCAACTGGTTTAGAACTGTTGTCACTTAATTGCGGTTGATCAGTTGATAAATTTGGTTTTACATCATCAAACATAAAATTTATGATTTAGTTATAATAATTTATTATAACAAAAAATTCAGATTATTCTAATTTACCTTCTCCCAGAGGGTTGAAATTATTATAGACTTCCCAACCATCAGCAAAACCATCACCGTCGGTATCCGGTTTTAGCGGATCAGTACTATAAACTTTTATCTCGTTGTAATCAGACAGGCCGTCATTGTCAGTGTCCATTTTTACAGGATTGGTTCCCCAACCCATTAATTCCTCGCCATCAATAATACCATCTTCGTCAGAATCAATTTTATTTTTATCTGTTCCTAAACGTATTTCTATCATATCAGTCAGGCCATCACCATCGGTGTCCAAGGTTTCATCTATTACCTCTTTGTTGCCAATAGCTAAATCAACCTGTTTACCGTCATGACCAAACATAGCCAATTCCAAACGATTGTTCCAGAAAAAATAAATAACTCCACCAGTAACAATCACCAAAACCAATAATAACGTGGCGAGAAATTTTATTTTTCTTTTTACTTTAAATTCGTTTACTTTGTCGTTAATTTCATTCATATATTTTATGGTCTATACCAAATACAATAAACACGAGCATTGAAATCGCAACCAATTTGATGATCATCAGTCCATCTTGAATCACCAACAACTGGAAAATAATCATTAATACCAACCGCTCCACCATAAGTCCAGGAATTAATTTGCCAATTATTGCAATTAATACCAGAACCAGAACCGTCACCATAAGTAGCCGTCCAAACATTATCAGGCCTTGTTACACCTGACTCATCATTTAATATGGCATGTTGAATTCCTGTTAGCCACAAACTTGATATTTGATTGGCAACAAAATATAAACCTGTACCACTTCGTCCGTACAAAGGCGTTGGTTGATAACTGGTTAAATGATCTCTGGGATTAAGAAAAGCGCCAATAGTTGACCAGCCCGATATCCACGCTCGCCATTGTCCAGCTCTAACTAAAGCAGAAGCATCGGCTAAATTTTGACAAAATTGATCAACATTTTCTATATAACCTGCTCCTATATTACCCTGTCTGGTAGCACTGGAAATAAAAATAGTAGCCTGTGTTAAAACTAAAGCACTGGCGGTATTGGAATAGGCACTAAAGCCATCAGCATTTTCTGCTCTAACTCGATAATAATAAGTATTATCTGACAAACCAGTATCTTGGAAAGTGGTGATATTGGCCCCCACCGTAGCATATTCAATCATCCAAGAAGTGGGGCTACCAATGGCTCGATCAATTACAAAATTGGTTTCGTTGTTGGCATTGTCAGTCCAATTTAAAGTTATATTATTGCCACTGGCAACTGCAGTCAATCCAGTTGGGGCTGCAGGAATTTCTGCCAACTTAGTATAATTTATTTGGTCACTATCACTACCATAAACATTACTAATATTTACTCCCAACACATGACCGCCAGTAGTTAAATTGTTAAAGGTATAATTTTGCGTACCAGCTGTAGAAACATTGGTGAATACCGTAGTGCCATCCAACAAAATATTGTAAGTACCGCCTTGGCTTAAATTAAACTGCATCACCACAGTGCTACCGCCACTACTATTGTTGGCTGGACTCAAAATAGTAACCACCGGAGGCACACTGATATTGTAAGTTATTTGTGCACTAGCATTGCCATAAGGATTATTGACATTGACCTGTAAGGTATGAGTGCCGTTGGTCAGACCAGTAAAAGTAAAACTGTAAGTACCACTGCTACCATGACTGGTGCCACCAACATTAGTGCCGTCAACAAAAAATGAAGCAGAAACTGCAGCGCTCACCGTATATTGCATAGTGACGCTACTGGTATTGCCCGTGCCACCATTGGTGGGACTATTGATAGTCACTGTGGGTGGTGGGGTATTGGCGGTATAGTTGATTTGTGCCTGACCCGTACCGTTGGCATTGGTAATTGATACTCCCAAAATATAATTGCCATTGGTTAGATTGTTGTAAGTATAATTGTAAGTTCCAGCTGCAACTGTACTGGTAGCGATTCCAATTCCGTTGCGCAATATTACGTAAGTGCCGTTTTGACTAATAGTAAAATTCATAGTTACACTAGCTCCCCCAGTCGTACCGTTAGCAGGACTATTGATGGTCACTGTGGGCGGAGCCGGTGGTGGCGGATTTACATTGTAAACAACTTGCGCGTTCCCGGTACCGTTGGCATTGGTAATTGATACACCCAAGACATGGGGTCCGGGCAACAATCCTCCTAAAACATAAGTATGAGAACCAGCTGTTACATTGCCACTAGTATAGACAATACTGCCGTCACGTAAAATGGTATAAACTCCGTTTTGACTAATATTGAAAGTCAAAAATACTGTACTCGTACCAGTACTGCCATTGGCAGGATTGGTAATAGTAACTATTGGTAATGGTGGTGGATTAACCGTGTAGTTGATTTGCGCATTCCCGGTACCGTTGGCATTGGTAATTGATACTCCTAAAACGTGCGGACCAGAACTAAGTCCGGTAAAACTATAGGTGTAAGTTCCGGCATTGTCTCCGGTTGTATAAACAATCACGCCATCGCGCAAGACATTATACACTCCGCCTTGGTTGATAGTAAAAGTCATAGTCACACTACTGCCACCATTGGAGTTGTTGGCCGGACTGCTGATAGTTACGGTGGGTAGTGGTGGTGGGTTCACTGTGTAATTTATTTGTGCGTTCCCGGTACCGTTGGCATTGGTAATTGATACCCCCAACACGTGCGGTCCTGCTGTCAGACCAGTAAAACTATAGGTGTAAGTTCCGGCATTATCTCCGGTTGTATAAACCACTGTGCCATCGCGCAAAACATTGTACACTCCGCCTTGGTTGATAGTAAAAGTCATGGTGACACTACTGCCACCATTGGAGTTGTTGGCCGGACTACTGATAGTTACGGTGGGTTGAGGTAAAACGCAGGAGTTGCCACTGATCACATAACCAGGATTACAGCTAGTAACCTGACAATCTGACCACTGCCAATTGCCACTCACAAAATTACAGGATTGATACAAACCACTGCCATTGGGTATTTGACTAGAGCAGTCCTGAGTAGCTGGATTGCACCAATCAAGCTGACAAACACCACCCACTAACACATAACCCGGATTACAATAAAAACCACTACAGTCAGTATAACAAGTAGCTGGTCCGACACCTCCTAGTCCAGCCGTACCATCACAAGCTTCTTGAGCTGATTGTAATAATCCATCACCACAATAACCACCACAAGCAAAAACTTGTGCATCAGGCCATTGGCAATCTGATTCACATTGTTGATAAACTGGATCATAATAATTTGGCCAAGTGGGATCACATGCTAACCTTTGTTGACCTTCTTCACACTGTTCGCCCAGAGCTGCTTGCACTATACCATCACCACAAAAACCATCACCAGTATAAATCGTACCATTGCAATATGCTCCGTTTACATCTAAATAAGCAGGTAAAGCTTCATAATCGTTTACTTCCAACAAAACTCCGATTCTAAAATCATTGACTCCGTAACGACGGTATTGATAAACAGCTGAACCAGCCGGACAAGAATATTGTTGAGTTACTTCGTTCCAACAAGTATCTGGGTTTGCTCCTTCCGCACAACCTGATAAACACTGTCCACTACCACAATCACTATTTTGCCAACAGTTTTGAGTGGGGTTATTGGAGCAATAACTGGCAAATTTATTGATGGGATCATTGGGTATACTTACTCCCAACTGATTAGCAAGTGTGGCTTGCCAAGAAGGCCACTTACTAGTCGACATACCAGCAATATAACTGCCAGCAGTTAGAGCTGGATAACTGCCAGTTTGATCTTGATAGCGCTCGACTTGGGTAGCGATAAAACTGGCATCAGCTAGTCTTTTCAAATCTCTGGCTACTTGTGGTTTTTCTTGAGCTGACAAAGTATAAAAACGGAAATTACTTAACAATTGGTTAAAAATCTGAATATTGGTCTGACTGGAAAGATCATTGTAAGACAAAACATAAATATAAGTTTCTATCGAACCAGCACGTCTTGGACCTAAGATATAAACTGAGGTACCATCTTTGATTGCTGGAAAACCATCGACAGTAATATCTTGCGGATTGCCTTTGGGAAAAGATTTTTGTTCATACCATGCCCTGGGGCCTAGGCGATTGGGATTGTCATAGATACGCAACCCAATCACATCTTGCGAAACTTGTGCTAGGGCTGAAGGACGATTAAACAGAGTCAATAAATTTTGCCAAGTATCTATCAACCATCTACCAATCTTAGATTGTTTTATTTTACTAATAATAAACGGGTCAGTACCTTCATAACCTGGTGGTAAAGAAGATCCGAGATAATTAAACAAATACTCTCTTTCTAAATCCGGGTCAGAAGTAGTTAAAGAAATAATAGAACTACCAGGATCGGACAACATACCGAGCAAATTAGCTGAATCATTACCCCGACAATATTTCATTTGAAAACCATACTGTGAATCCTGCATTGGTGGCGTCTCTGGCCAGGGATACATACAAATAAATACTTCAGCCTCACTACTATCGCTAATTTGCCTACCGACTGTATCACCAATCGAGCTGTCAGCGGTGGTAATTTGTGCCGTAGCAGTAATCCTAGCCACTCCGTTACGCGGTTGTGCTACTAAATTTCTCCTATCCGGACTACCAATATCTTCCATAGTGACTACATTGTCATCATCAACTTTCTGCCACTGCCAAGACCAGTCATAAAAACCAGGGATAGGTGCTATTAGACCGCCACGTATATCTCTGGGCGTTGCCAAATAAACCACACTTTCATTGAGAGTGGTAAATAGATAATAATTGGGTTGCAAATCAACTGTCTCTACTCGACAAATTTGACTACCACTGGTAAATCTAGAAACAAAGTTAGCAGGTAGTGACACCCCAGCTAAATTTTTTATTCCGGTAGTTAAAGTAATAGTATGTAAAGTATTGGCAAAATAAGGTCGGGAAGGATAAAATCTTGCTACCGTACACCCTTGAGAGTTATTACAACCATAAACACCGTTATTGACAGTTAGAAAACTTAAACCGCCTCTGACATCATCACGATCATCATCGTTTAAATTAAAAGTGCTTTGCCAAACAATTGAACCAGTGTCCATTCTTTGGTTAAAAGTAACTTGGACAATACTGTTGCGACAAACATTGGTTTGATTGTTAAAAGGGATAACACTGACAATACCAGGAGTAAGTTGGGTATTACCAGCATCCTGACAAGTACAATTGGCATTGGGATCGCAAACCAAACCAAAATTACGACAAACATCGTTGTTTAGTTCACACTGTGGCGTATTGGGATCATTGTCACAACTCACCCCAATTCCACTATTACCAACTGTTACATCAGTCAAATCCGACAAAGCATCAACCGCACCAATAATTTGGGTTTCGCCAGTAGCAACCGAGGTCACGGTTTGATTGGGATCAAACCGACGATCATCATTGGTGTCATTGTTACTCACCCGAGCAATAGTTTCGCGGTCAGTATCTTCCCACTTCCAATCATAAACCCAAGGATTGACATATTGGTTAGTACCACATTGTTGTGCTGAAATTGCCCTGCCATAAATGGTCTGACTTTGATTGATATTCAAAAATGACATTTGAGCGGGGCTTGTTTCCACACCAGTTAAACTACAAGTAGTGTTGTTGGTACTAAAGGTCCAGGCATAACTATCGTTGGTACCATTGCCATCCTCATCAAAATTTAAATTCTCGATTGTCTGACCTAAACTACCCAAAAGCTCATCGCGCACTACTACTCTGATATAATGACCACCAGTCAAATTACCATCAGGATAAATATAAATTTCATTGGTGATTGTATTTAAAAATACAGTAATTTGTTCTTCACCAACCAGTTGCGTGAAACCGCTGTCCCGATAATCAAACACGGCTATATTGGAATTAGTGACGGTAGTGGGATTTACACTGGTAGAAAATCTTAAGCCCACTTCGGAGTTGATACAAGCTCCATCACAAGTTGGCCATGCAGTAGAAACTCTAAAACTGCTACCGCTGCCAGTACCATCATCAACACATATACAATCTGTCGGATCACAAACCAATGATGGAATACAACTATCACTTGGTACACAACTATTGGGGTCAGAACTACAAGGATCACCCAAACCACCACCAACTGCTTGGCAAATACAACTGGTATTACATTCATAACCAATAGCACAACTGGCTGAATTTGGGATACAACTATTGGGATCTGACGAACAAGCCCCCCCTGATCCGCAAGAAATATCAAAAGGAATGCCATTGGTTGCCAGTCCATTGGCGGTCACATAAACATTACCATCCACTGCTGCTTGTGGTACTCGGGTACGAATCGAACTATCTGACCACAAACTAAAATCTGCTTGTCGAGCACGCCTGTTTAAATTGAAGGTGACATTGTTTTGGTCAGTTTCATAACTTCCTGGATCAGCTCCAAATCTGACACCAGCTAAAGTGACAGTTGTATCAACACATCCTAAAGAAGGTACTACTGACCATAAACAGGGACCATTATAAACTCCGGGTTGATTTACATAGTAATTTACATTGTTGTTACTGGTGATACTACCAAAAGTAGGATTTTGATAAGTAATCGTAGCAACAATTGGTGCTTGGGTACCTACTGGCAAATTATCAGGTATGGTGGTGGTAAAATAATTACTATCAGACCCGCCAACGGTAACAGTTTGGCCATTGATAGTAACAGCTGTTAGATCAGCTGGGTTGGCAGTAGTACCAGTAAAACAACGCCCCTGAACAGTGACACATTGTCCGGCCATTCCCTGATTGGGATTTACTGACATAATATAAGGAGCGCAAGCACAACTAGCTGGGTCAGAAGTACTAAAAGTCCAGTTATGTGACAGTGTGTCGCCATTGGTATTGATTACTAAATCAGTAGTAATAGCGATTGAGTAAGTTGTATTGGTTCGCCAGCCATTAGTTGACCTAAAAACAAAAGATTTAAAATTATTGCTATAAGGCAATCCGGGATCAGCCACTGACAAAGTTCCACCACTACCAGCTACCTGATAAGGTCCTGGTTCCAGTAAAGATGGTCTAATAGTAGCGCTATACACACTGCCATCGCTTCCAGTAATTACCAAGGTTACTTGTTGATCAAACATTGAACTATTGAAACCAACAATCACATCAACATCAGTACATTGATTGGTACCAGTTGGATACCAACTTCTTACCCCCGGTGCTGAGTCATTGGTTTGAAATTCCCACACCTTGGGAGCTTCCATTTGATTACCACACAAATCCTCTACTCCTTGAATGGTAATTCGGTACCACCGGAAACTATCCAATAAATTTGGATCAATCAAATTGAAACGAAAACCATTGTCAACAAAATAAACCTCCAACTGGTCATTGGGTATGGTCAAATCAACACTACCGCCTTGAGTAGATAATCTTTCTAAAGTAATAACTCCAGCCAAAGGATGGCCATTGGCATCAGCTACGGAAGTGGCATCTATACTTTCGGAAAAATAAGCTTCTAAGATCGGCGAACGAGTAACATTGCGATCAGGATAAGTTGGACTGGTTACATCAGAAATCGGATAAGTTGTGGTAATAGTCGGGGCAACAATATCGTTTTCTTCACCGGTAGTAAAATCCCAAGTAAAATGTTCCAAGGTACTAGCACAACCGACAATCGGATCACACTGAGTAAGAGTTAATCCGCTTTGATCTTGCAGTGGAGTAGTGTTGCCTTGTCGCGGCAGTAACAATCGGTAAGCGGTGTTGGCGGTAAATATATTATCATCATGTTTAAAAGTCAAAACATTACTGGTAGTTTGCCAATCACCCGCAAAAGTATCGATTCTTAATTGATTGGCTGTCAAAGCTGCTGCCACGGACTCTGCTTGTAAACGATTACTGAAAGTTGATTGAACTCGAGAACACAAATATACATTTTGGGCTGGACTTACTCCCTCACGCGTGGTAGTAATGTCTTTTACTCTAAAATCAGCTCCCGGCAAAGTACAACCAGGTAAAGTACCATCATAAATCCAAGCTCCGCCCACACAACGGGTACAACCACTGGTTTGCCCATCAATACAACTACCCCCGCCCCCGCCAGTAGTACCACCAATAATTACTCTAAAAATCCAGACGGTCAGGGCATAAGCCAAAATGATAATTAGTAAACCAATTACACCATTGATAAGAATCTTTTTGGCCATACTCACCCGTTGTTCATTGCCCGCTGCGGTCATCCATACATACCCGGCATAAATAATAATCAAAGTAACAATTATTCCCAAAACACCTAAAACTATTTTAATAATTCGGGCCACGGTTTCTCTGATATCCTGAGTACCCAAACCAATCGCCGAACCGTAACCCAAACCAAAATCAGGCGTTTGGGCTTGCACCAGCGAAGGCACAAAAAAAACAGCTCCTAAAATTATTGTTGCCAATAAATTGCGTAGAGCTGTCTTTAAAAAATGAGTACCTAAAACAGGAAAAGTAGAACGCTTTTCCGAAACATTACTTAGCGGAAAAGAAAATAATTGCATGAAAATTATTTTAAGCTAATTTGTCTTTAACTATAGCTGAAATAGTTTTACCGTCGGCCTGATTACCAATTTTGGCTATAACTTGTTTCATCACCGTGCCAATATTTTTTTCATCAGCAGCTAGCTGATTAATTACTTCATCAACTACCCTAGCAATATCCTCAACAGACAATTGGGCTGGTAAATATTTATCCAAAATTGCCAATTCAGCTTGTTCTTTGGCTACCAAATCATTGCGCCCAGCCTGTTGGTAACTAGTAATTGCTTCTTTTCTTTTCTTAACTTCCCTTTTCAGTACTGCCAAAACCAAATCATCGCTAGCGGCATTTGCTTTGTCAATTTTTTGTGATATTTGCTCATTTAAGATACTGGCTTTCAACATACGCAAAGTCAGTGCTACGTCCTTATGACCTTGTTTTAAAGCACTTTTTAAATCTGCTTCAAACTGATTAGCTAAACTCATTATTTTTTGATTTTAATTTTTACGCGACCAAAACTATCAGTATAATCATCCAATTTACCTATGCGTTTAAGCCATTCTTTTTTGTCATTGATCTTTATTTTACGTAAAGCCGAATCTTTTTGCTGACGCTTGTTTTTTTGTTTTTCATGCCAGCGTAATTTTTTGGCTTCTAGTAAAACACCTGAATCTCTGTTCTTTTTAGTAAATCTTCTCAAGAATTGATCAAAAGATTCATTATCTTTCCTTTTTACTTCTACCAGATAAATGCACCTTCCTTTCTAAAAAATATTTATAATAATCTATTTTTATTATTTAAGTATAACATTTTTTACCGCTCTTTGTCAAACCGAATTACTATTCACCTGCTTTATCCTGCTCAGCTTGGATGCGCAACTGTTTTTCTAAACGTTTTTGCACTTCAACTAAAACTTTTTTCATATCGATAACCTCTTGAATGCCGTTTTCCATATCTCTCAACATCACTGTCCCATCCAAAATTTCTTTTTGCCCTAAAATAATTGCGTATTTTACTTTTAATTTATCCGCTTTTTCCAGTTGCGATTTCAAACCTTCCTTAGATAAACTTTCTGCTACTTTGATGCCAGCGGCTCTCAACTCTTCAAACAACAATAAACTTTTACGTTTTGCCTCCTCCCCCAACTGAGCCACAAAAATATCAGGCTGATAACTTCCCTGAGGAGTAATATTTTTTTCTTTCAACAAACTAATCACTCTTTCAATGCCAACCGCCACCCCGGCTGCTGGTGTGGAACGACCACCCAATAATTCTATTAGACCATCGTAACGGCCACCACCACCTAAAGCTGATTGACGCGACGCTTCTTCTTCACCAGACCAAATCTCAAAAACAGTTCGAGTATAATAATCTAAACCCCTAACTAAAGTTGGTTTCAAAATAACCGGCACATCCAATTCGTCCAAATAATCCATTACTTTTAGAAAATGTTCCCGACTAGCATCGCTTAAATAATCAAATATTTGTGGCGCTTGATCAATAATTGGTAGTAGATTCGTCTCTTTGGTATCTAAAATTCGCAAAGGATTTTTGGTTAGTAATTTTTTTGCTTCATCAGACAATTCACTGCGCTTGGTGCGAAAATAATCTACCAATACTTTTTTGTATTGTGCTCGGCACTCTTCAGTACCGATACTATTGATGGCTACTGACACATCTAAGCCCAGTTGTTTCATGATTTTATAACTAATAAAAATGATCTGAGCATCAATCATGGGATCATCACTTCCCAAGGATTCAAAACCAAACTGATGAAACTCTCTCAAACGTCCTGCCTGAGGTCTTTCGTGGCGTAACATTTTGTCAAAATACCACAACTTCACCGGTTGCGGCCAAGTTAACATACCGTGCTCAATATAAGCTCGGGCTACTGGGGCTGTTCCTTCGGGACGCAAAGT
This sequence comes from uncultured Gammaproteobacteria bacterium, assembly GCA_964493305.1. GTDB lineage: Bacteria > Patescibacteriota > Patescibacteriia > S139-126 > S139-126 > DYGA01. The sequence continues at coordinate 225,550 of CAZBLW010000001.1, read as the reverse complement.
TATGTTGTCACCGCCTTGATCAGTAAATGAAAACATTTCCTTTTCTACTATATCAGTCTGTTTACCGACACCGCGAACAAACAGGTTGGTTTTTTCTATAACTGGTGTTTCAATTTTGCCAAAACCATAACTGTCAGCCACTGCTCTCACCTGATCAAAAACCCACAAAAAATAAGCCTGGTCATCAGGTAAAATATCTTTGGTACCCCTAACTAACTGAAAGGTAGGACTTTTAGTTTTTTCTACTTTTTCAGCGCTATCTTTTTTCTCAGCGCTATCTTTGGTATTTTTTTTATTCATATAATACTAATATAATGGACTTGAAAAAAAAGTTTGCCAGCGATCAAACGGATAACCCCGAATGATAGCTCGTCCGACAATTAAATCTTTATTGACGCTACCAAATTGCCGCGAATCCATACTCCGCGGTCGATTGTCACCCATTAAAAAATATTCGGTTTGACTCAAAGTAACCGAACTTTCAGCCATCGGTGTAGTTTTGACTTGATCGGATAAATAACTTGATTCATCCAAAACAAATCCATCAGGATTGTCGTTGTTGTAAATATAAACCTGACCGTCACGCAAAACCACTGTCTCACCTGGTAAGCCAATTATTCTTTTTATAAAATATTCCTTGGTATTTAAGGGATATCTAAAAACAACTATTTCTCCTCTTTCAGGTGTACGTAGACGATAAGAAATTTCATCAATCAACAAATACTCGTGATCATGAAAATTGGGCTCCATGCTGGCGCCCTTAACATAAAAAGGTTGGATTAAATAATAACGAACTGGAACAATAATAGCCACGGAAATTACCAGAATACGTAATATTTCTAAAACAAATTCTTTAATTTTTTGTTTATTAGCCGCTTGATTTATTTGTTTATCATTTAACATAATTATTTTTAAAAAAAATTCAATAATTTTTATTAAGCTGGTGGCCACTGCTGGATTCGAACCAGCGACCTCACGGATGTGAACCGTGCGCTCTAACCAACTGAGCCAAGTGGCCAAACTATCATTTCATAAAACTCAATAAATTAAACTTAGGCACCACTGACTCTGTCTTAAGAGGAGTTTAAACAAAATAGCAAAGTGCTCTAAGTGTAAAATAAAAACCACCTCTTTTCAAGTCGTAGCTATAATACTGAAAATTTACTAAAAAAGCAAATATTTATATTGACCTAACCTTAGTTTGTTAGGTATTATTATATAGACTTATCAAGCTTTTAGTTATGTCCAAACCAAACCAAGATATACAATTGGATTTTCTCAAATCCGACACCAATCCAACTGAGGCCAATGAAAGTAATGTCACCATTACTAAACCAACACCCACCAAGCGCGGTCTCATAAAAGGTGTTATTTTTATTGTGGCCTTCCTTATTTTCTTAGGATCTTTGTTGGTATATATTCGTATTTCCGCCACACCCTTGGGGGCTACTTTAAACGATTTTTCTTGGTTGGCTGGTTTTAAACATCTGTTCACCAACGCCGATAGAATAAATGCCGCTGACCAAAGAGAGCAAATAAATTTTCTTTTACTGGGCATGGGTGGCGAAGGACACGATGGTGCCTATCTCACTGACACTATTATTGTCGTGAGTTTTAAACCGACGACTAAACAATTGGCAATGGTTTCTATCCCCAGAGATTTATACGTGGATATGGGTAGTTATGGCTGGCGTAAAATAAACAGTGCCAATGCCTATGGTGAAACTGGTAATTACCCTGGAGGTGGAGCGGCGTTTAGCTCGCAAATGGTAAGTCAAATTATCGGCCAACCAATTGATTATTTTATTCGAGTAGATTTCAATGGTTTTAAAAAATTAATTGATGATTTGGGAGGTATTGATATCAATATTGAAAACAGTTTTAGCGACAGTCAGTATCCTGATTATGATCATGGTTACCAAACAATTTCTTTTAGCAAAGGAATAGAACACATGGATGGCGAACGAGCTTTACAATATTCTCGATCTCGTCATGGCAACAACGGTCAAGGCTCTGACTTTGCCCGTTCCCGAAGACAAATGCAAATTTTACTGGCAGTAAAAAATAAAATTATGTCCGCCGGTACTTTATTAAATCCCATGAAACTCAACGACCTTTATGACAATTTAACGGCCAATATTTCAACCAATCTCAAAGCCTTTGAAGCACTACGACTAGCTCAATTGGGACACAATATAAAACCCGACGATATTATCAATAAAGTTTTAGATAGTTCACCTGATGGCTTACTCTACTCTTATATTGCCGACACCGGTGCTTATGTTTTAAGTCCTCGAGGTAATGACTTCAAGCAAATCCATGAATTTTTCAACAATCTTTTTGCTACCACTGCTATTCAAGATGAAGCTAGTACAGTTGTAATCTACAACGGCACCAATATTACAGGACTAGCCGCTGACACCGCGACCAAATTGACTCAAGCAGGTTATGTTGTAATTCTAACCGGCAATGCTCCCACTAGAGACTGGACTAGAACAACCGCCTATGATTTAAGTGAAAAAAATAAAAATAGTTCACGCGAATTTATCAGTAATTCACTCGGTGCGGTTATCCAAACAGAATTACCTTTTGAACTCCAAGAAAAATTAAATCAAGAACCGCTTATTCAAGCCAACCAAACAACGGTCGATTTTGTGATTGTTATTGGCACCCAAAACACCCAGGAAAATTTATGACTGTAAACAAACTAACAAAAACCAATTCGCTTCCCACAGTCGTACTTTTGGGACGAACTAATGTTGGTAAATCAACTCTATTTAATCGTTTGACAGAAACACCAGCTGCGCTTGTTTCGCCAGTGGCTGGAACTACCAGAGATTATCAAGCTTGTGACATGGAATGGAACGGACAAAAATTTACTTTGATAGATACTGGAGGAATTAATCACTCAGCCGCTGATGATTTTGACCAACTAGTCTCGGAAAAATCTCTACTAGCCGCCCAACAAGCTACTCTGATACTAATGGTGGTTGACGGTCGGGCCGGTCTTTTGCCAGAAGATTACGATGTTTATAAAACTATCAAAAAAACCGGTCGACCCTGTTTTTTGGTAATTACCAAACTTGATAATGCTAAAAAATGGGCGGCTACTTTACTTGATTGGTCAGAACTTGGTCTGGAGCAAAATTTTCCTGTGTCTGGTGTCAATGGTATTGGTACCGGTAACTTACTAGATGCCATAGTTGATTTTCTACCGCCAACCAAAAATAAAGTTCAGCTAACAACAAAATCACCTACCCAACCTATCCGTTTGGCTATCATTGGCAAACCAAATGTTGGTAAATCTTCCCTGATCAACTCTATCTTGGGTTTTGAAAAACAAATAGTCTCTGATCAAGCTCACACTACTCGTGGCGCTCAAGATATTATAATTAACTATCAACAACAACAAATAATTTTGACCGATACTGCGGGTATTAGAAGGCAAGCTAAAAAAAATGACAAATTGGAAAAATTTAGTATTGAGCAAACTTTACACAAAATAAAAAACTCTGACATTACTTTGTTGATTTTAGATATTTCCGTACCACTAACTTTTCAAGATAGGCACCTGACTGAACACGCAGTTAAAAGTGGCAATAGCATTTTAATAGTGGCCAACAAATGGGATTTGGTTCCTGATAAAGATGAAAAAACTATTTATACTTATACCAAATATATTTACCAAACTTTCCCCTATTTAACTTGGGCGCCAATTATTTTTACCTCCGCTCTAACTAAACAAAGAACAAAAGACGTACTTGACCGGGCAGTAGAACTATACAATAAAAGATTTACGAAAATTTCTGATAGTGCTTTACAAAAATTTCTCAAAAAAATTATCAGCCTGCATCCACCGGCACGTGGTAAAGGTGCGGGGCATCCTTATATATACCATCTTAAACAAGTAGACATTAATCCACCTGCTTTTCAAGTTACTATTAAATATAAGAAATCATTACACGGATCTTATTTGCGCTTCATCGAAAATAACCTGCGCGCAGAATTTGACTTTTTAGGCACGCCATTGCGACTTTTTATCACTTCGGTAAAATAAATTTAGGATACTGGAACTAGGAACTAGGATATAGGGTGTAATGCAAAAATTAAACCCTATATCCTAAATCCTAAATCCTAATTAGATGATTGCCATTTTTGGTCTGGGTAACCCTGACAAAAAATACGAACATACTCGTCACAACTTAGGTTGGGAAATAATAACGGCCTGGCAAAAAAAACATGCTGATATTTTTACCGACTTTACCGACCAACCAAAATTTACCAGTCAAATATCCCAAGGCTCTTGGCAAGATCAAAAAATACTATTGGTAAAACCTTTGACCTTCATGAATTTATCGGGACAAGCAATCGCCAAAATCAAATCTTTTTACCACCTACCCAATAATGACATTTGGATAATTCATGATGATCTTGATTTGCCTCCAGGAAAAACTAAAATATCAATCAATGCTTCGGCTGGTGGGCACAATGGCGTGGCTTCAATTATTGAATCCTTGGGAGATAAAAATTTTATCAGATTTAGAATAGGTATAGGCCGACCTGGTATATTTGGTAAAGTCAGTAGTTATGTTTTAAAAAAACCTAACCCAACAGAACAGATAAAAATAAACCAAGCTATAGAAAAAACTACCACCGCCCTTGACCAGGCAATCACAGAAGGTCTAACAAAAACTCAAAATTCATTTAACTCCCAATAAAAAAACCCAAGAATCTAATTCTTGGGTTTTTTAGTAAACACTAGGCTCCTAGTCAGTGCAAGAACGACTAGAAAAATCTAGAGTCCTTGACTTAAGGCTACTTGTCAAAAGCAAGGAGGGGTGCTTTTGCGTTGACCACTGCGCTAGGAACCTACTGCTTACTTAAACAATAACGTTTTTGCATTTTAGCAAACAAAAAAAATTTGTCAATAAAACTCCCCCAAGATAATTTGGGGGAGTTTTTGAGGTGATTTTTCTATTTAACTTCGTAATTAATATTTACTTCCATGACTATTTCTTGGCTACCGCCCGGTACTGCTGGAGCCGAATTACCACCGCCACCCATACCACCCATCTCACCATAATAAGGTACCCCCGGTACATTGATGGGATTTTCCCACCAACCAATCACCTTGCCTAAACGAACACCTAAATTGCTAGCAATACTACCAGCTTTATTTTTGGCATCAGCAATAGCTTTGAGTCTGGCCTCTTGTTTTAAATCTTCCAATTTTGAACTGTCAAAAGTTACTCCTTGAATTTGATTGACACCAGCCTTGGTAGCAGCAGCAATAACTTGTGAAACCAAATCTTTATTGACTGATAAATTAGTTACTTTGACTACCAACAATTGACTGGCATTATAACCACCTGGGGTTTGAACGTTGTTTATCCAATCATACTGCGGATACAAAGTATAGTTTTGGGTTTTAATATTTTCCTTGGTCACTCCAATTTCTTCTACTGCTTTAATTACACTATTTATCTTTTCATTCAACTGAGTCAGAGCTTGGTCAGCCCGGTTAACCTTATCAACCTGTACGCCCATAGTGATATTGGCAACATCAGGTTCATAGCTGACTGTACCGCGACCAGAGACACTCACCTGCCAGTACTGTTTATTGACTATGCGATCGCGTAAAATCGCCACTGTTACTATACCTGCTAACAACAAAATCCCCACCAATACCAGTAAGTATTTTGGCTCACGCCAAGATGGAGTTTTATTTTCTTCCATATTTTTGTTGGTTAATAATTAATAATTTATTCTTGCAAACATATTATAGCACTTGCCTAAAAAACAAAAAGTCCATTATTACAATAAGAATCCAAAGTAATTTGACATAACTTTTACAAATATGTAAAAATACTCCAATTAGTTATTTAAAAAATATAGGAGTATAAACCATGAAGGCGACCAAAAAAATTATTTGCCATTTACCAAAAGTTCACAAAAAAATATCACCGCTGTTACCCTGGGAACAAATGGAAAAAACTCACAGTCAAACTGAACTCATCAACCGCGCCAAAAACGAAAATTTCAACTGGCTCATTAGCTCAGTTGGTGAAAATAATTATTACTACAATTTCGCTATTTTGGAAGCAACCAGATCTATTCCTACCAAAAAAATTCTATATGCCGAAAAAAAATACACTCCCAGTTTAAAAAATATTGTTGAAGCTTTCAATGCCAACATCATCAATCACTGGGAATTACCCACTCTCAACGGTTTGCTTAACTCACAAGCGCCACTAAAAAAACAAGGGAAAATTTTGGTTTTTTTCAATTATTATTCGGAACAGTTGTTCACTTTTGACGAACGTCAACACAAAAAAATTGAAAATCAATATCCTGATGTCAAAATCAACAACTACCAATCAGCTGAACTTGAAGAAGCACTCAAAGCCAATCGTTATCGGGTGGTAATTGATACCACTACTGCTACCTACCCCTGGAGTAAAAATATAAAAAACGAAAGTTTGGTTATTGATAAATTCAAAAATATCAATTTTAGTGAAATACCTATTCTCATTTGTTTAAAAAACGCCCTAACTCTCAAAAGTGATATTATCAAAAATATTATTTATTATACTAAAACCGATCAAGCAAAGCTTTAAGCTTTGCTTTTTTATTTTTTTTCCGCTAAGGTTAATTTGCTACCGGTTATGGTCGAACAACTAATTAAAAAATTATTATCTGGTCAGTCGCTCAACTTAAGCCAACTACCCAATGCTACCGCTCGCACTTGGTTGGTCTGGCAACTGGCTACCTCCCCCCTGATCCAACATTCAGGTGTTTTGTTGTGTGTAGCTGATGAAAAAGAATTAATAACTTATCAACAAAATCTTTTATTTTGGCAGAATATTTATCCAGAAAAAATCCCTATATACAGTTATCCCGAACAAGCAAACATTATTTTGTTCAATCTGATTACCCAGCAACCACAAATAATTGTCACTACCGTAAAATGGGAAAAAAAATTACCAAGTCTTGATTGGTGGCAAAAAAACACAATTAAATTATCAACTCAACAAAATTATAACCTGATAAAATTTACCAAGGATATATTTGCCCTGGGTTACGAACGGCAAAATAAAGTATACGCTAGCGGTGAGTTTGCCCAACGAGGAGAGATAATTGACCTGTGGCCAATAAACTCCAAAAATCCTTATCGTTTAGTCTGGCAAAAAAATACTATTGAAAAAATTTATAGTTATGATGTCTGGTCTCAAACCAAAATAGCCGAGCAAAAAGAAATTGTTGTTCCACCAATAAAATTAACTCCGGGCAATAATGATCTGTCAGTTTTTTTAAATAAAAAAATGCTACTTTGTCATTCGGCAAATACTCCCATCAATCTACCTCTACCCTGGCAAATAATCTGGCATGATTTGACTAATAGCACAACCTGGCCAATGAATTTTCTTACCCCCCCAAAATGGCAGGTTGAACCCCAACAGCTACTGCAATGGTTACAACACAAAACTGATTGGAAAATTTTAATTACCAGCAATCAAAGTAGCTTTATTCAAGAAAAATTCCCACAAGTTACTATTATTAATTTTCCTTTAGCTCAAGGACTGGTCAATCAATCGCTGAAGTTGGCAGTGATAACAAGTCTGGAACTACCTAACCAAGTAAATGTTACTGCTGGGGAAAAATTTTCTACACTCAAAAAAACATTTAAACCCGGCGATTATGTGGTGCACATTGATCATGGCATCGGTAAAATGACCAATACGGTTCGGCAAAATTTTGCTGGAATCGAAAAAGATTTTTTTGTGATAAACTATGCCGCCAATGATAAACTTTATGTACCAATTGAAAAAGCTGACCGATTAGAAAAATACATCGGACTTGCTAGACCAATTTTACATCGCCTATCAGGAAGTAATTGGCAACATTTGAAACAAAAAATTAAATTCGATCTACTACAAACTGCCAAAAAAATTATTTACAATCAAGCCCACAGAGAAGTTGTAAAAATAAAACCCTTAAATCAACACTTCCCGGAAGAAACAACACTGGCCAATGATTTCCCCTATACGCCAACCGCTGATCAAACCCAAGCTTTGGCTGAGGTCTGGTCGGATTTCAAAAAAGACAAACCAATGGATCGGCTAATTTGTGGTGACGTGGGTTTTGGTAAAACAGAAATTGCCTTACGGGCAGCTTTTAAAACTATCCTGCACGGGCAACAGGTGGCGCTACTGTGTCCGACTACAATTTTGGCGCAACAACATTTTGACACTTTACACCAACGATTGAACAAATTTGGAGTTAATATCTCTTTGTTGACTAGATTTCAGGATCAAACTACCCAAAAACAAATTATAGAAAAACTTTCCACTGGGGCTTGCGATTTGGTAATTGGTACTCACCGTTTATTATCGGATGATATTATTTACAAAAATCTAGGACTATTAATTATTGATGAAGAACAAAAATTTGGTGTAGCGCATAAAGAAAAACTAAAAAAACAAAAATCTTTGACACATATTTTAACTCTGTCAGCCACACCGATACCGCGTACTCTTTATTTTTCTGTAGCTGGGCTCAAACCTATTAGCTTAATACAAACTCCTCCGGCAGATAGATTACCCGTTATCAGTAGTATCGAACCTTACCAGGAAAACAAAATAAAAACTGTCATCAAACAAGAACTTGACCGAGGTGGTCAGGTTTACTATCTCTTCAATAAAGTAGAAGCTATGCCCTTGAAAGTTAAACAATTGGCTAAACTACTCCCCAAGGCTCGCCTGTCTTATGCTCATGGACAAATGCCGGGACGCACCTTGAGTAAAGTAATGCACGAATTTGACAATAAACAAATAGATGTTTTGGTTTGCTCAACTATTATCGAAAATGGACTGGATCTGCCCAATGTCAATACTTTGATTGTTGAACAAGCAGCCAATTTTGGACTAGCACAACTTTATCAATTACGCGGACGCGTCGGCCGCGGCCAAAGACAGGCTTACGCTTATTTTTTTTACAGTTCACAAAAATTGACAAAATTGGCGGCCAAAAGATTACAAGCCCTTGAAGCAGCTTATCAATTAGGTAGCGGCTTGGAACTATCCAGACGTGACATGGAAATCAGAGGAATTGGTAATTTATTGGGCAACAAACAACATGGTCATATCAAAGCCGTAGGACTTAACTTATATTTAAGACTACTAGAACAAGCTGTTACTGAATTACAAACTGGTCAAACCGACCCAGTGGAAAACGATGTTCATATCCAATTGCCACTCACCTATCACTTGGACGAAAAACTCATACCTGATTTAGAAGCTAGATTTGATTTTTATCAACAACTGGCCCAATGCCAAAGTATTGAACAATTAAAAACTCTTGTTGACAAAACCTGGGGGAAAAAGTCATTACCCGTAGCAACCACCAATCTTTTAAATATCTTGGAATTGAAAATTATTGCACAACAAAAAAATATTTTAGCGATTGAAACTGAAACTGGTTTTAAAAACGAACCAAAAGTCAAAATTTATTTTCAACAATCATTATCTCCCCAAACTAGTAAAACAATACAATCAATAAATCCTGAATGGTTAATAATGGATAAAAATATAAAAATAAAATTGTCGGCTCTCGGTAAAAATTGGTTAGAGGAAATTAAAAAAACTATAATCAAACTATAGGTTGTTTGGTACGGCTAGGAGACAAAAATTTATTTACCAATTATAATATTTTTTTTATATTATAGATATGAGTAATAAAGATTTAAAATACTGGTTGGCATTTAGTCACTTACCCCAAATCGGAGCTGCGCGGTTATTGTCGCTGCTAAAATTTTTTCCTAACTTAAAAACTGCCTGGCAAGCATCAGACCAGGAAATCAACCAAACCAATTTAGATCAAAGAAGCAAAGAAAATATTATTCTCCACCGAGTAAATATTGATCCTGATAAATTGCTGGCTGAGGTGGAAAAACAGCAAATAAAAATTTGGCTGTTTACCGACCAATCATACCCACCTCTACTAAAGGAAATTTATGATCCACCAGCAATTTTGTATTATCGTGGTGATTTAAATATTCAAAAAAATACTTTGGCTATTGTGGGCACGCGAAAAATTTCACCCTATGGTACCCAAATAGTCAAGGATCTAATACCACCTCTATGTCACTACCATCTGGTTACTGTATCGGGAATGGCTTTAGGGGTTGATGCGCTGGTACACCAAGAAACCTTATCTGCCGACGGACAAACTGTTGCTGTCTTAGGGAATGGTTTGGATGATGCCAATCTTTATCCTTCCAGCAATCGTTATTTAGCTAAAAAAATTATCGCTGCTGGTGGTTTATTAATATCTGAATACCCGCCAGGCACACTGCCATTGAAGCAACACTTTCCTAGACGTAATCGTATTATTTCCGGACTCTCACAGGCTGTCTTGGTAATAGAAGGAGACATTGAATCCGGTTCGCTAATTACTGCTACCACCGCATTGGAACAAAATCGTGAGGTTATGGCGGTACCAGGTTCTATTTATGCAAACAATTCCGCCGGACCAAACAATCTTATCAAAAAAGGCGCTCACCTAATCAGCGGCTATCAGGATATAATTGACATACTTAATTTACAAGAAATTTATCAACCGCCAATTGCCCAGCCAACAGATCCAAAACAACAATTGATAATAGAAATTCTAACTTCCCAACCTATGGATATTGATGAAATTATTAGAAGAACCCAAATACCAGCCGCGGAAATTAATATGCATCTATCAATTATGGAATTACAAAAAATGATCAAAAAAATGGCTGACGGAAAGTTTGTTATTAGCCGGTCATGACTTGCCAAGTAAAATTATTTTGTGTTATGTTCAAAAACAGTTAAACCTATGTCAAAAAACGTCATTATAGTCGAATCACCGACTAAAGCCAAAACCATCAATAAATTCCTAGGAAAAAATTACCTGGTACTTTCTTCCTATGGCCATATTCGTGACTTGCCCAAGGGTAAGCTAGGTATTGATATTGACAACGACTTTACCCCGACTTACATAGTCCCCAGAAGTAAACAAAAAAACGTTACTGAACTTAAAAAAAAGACCGCCAGTGCTGACAATATTTATTTTGCAACTGACGAAGACCGTGAAGGCGAAGCTATTGCTTGGCACTTAGCAAATATTATCGGGGTTGATCCTGACAGTTCTCAGCGGATTGTTTTTCACGAAATTACTGAGGAAGCTATCAAACAAGCCCTGCAAGAACCTCGTTCGATTGATTTGAAACTGGTTGATGCTCAACAGGCTCGTCGAATTTTAGATCGTCTTGTTGGCTATAAATTATCCCCGTTTCTCTGGAAAAAAGTAGCTAGGGGCCTTTCAGCAGGCAGAGTACAATCAGTTGCTGTCAGATTGATTGTGGAAAGGGAAAGAGAAATAAACAGTTTTAAACCTGAAGAATATTGGACCATAACGGCTGATTTAAAACACCAAAGTGATACCATCGCTGCCAAACTGACAACCATTGACAAAAAAACTTTAGACAAATTTGCCATTAACTCTGACTCTGAAGCGGAAAAAATAAAACAAGACCTAATCAGACAAACATTTAATGTCAGTAAAATTGAAAGTAAAGATGTCAAAAAAAATCCTTATCCGCCTTTTACTACCTCGACTCTACAACAAGCTGCCAATAATCGTTTGGGGTTTTCTGCCAAACAAACCATGGTGCTGGCACAACAATTATATGAAGGTATAAAATTGGGTTCATCCGGGCAAACTGGTTTGATTACCTATATGCGAACCGACTCGTTGAATCTAGCAGAAAAATTTATTCAAGAAGCAGCTGGTTATTTGCAAAACAATTTTGGCAAAAATTTTTCTCAACCCACCCGCTATAAAACAAAAAATAAGTCAGCCCAAGAAGCTCACGAAGCAATTAGACCAACTAGCGCCCAACGCGATCCGGAAAGCATCAAAGCTTACTTAAATATCAACCAATACAAACTCTATCAACTAATCTGGGAAAGAGCATTAGCCAGCCAAATGCCACCAGCCAAAATAAAACAAAACAGTATTGACATCTCGGCTGGCCAGTATGGTTTACGAGCCAACGGTTCAGTTATTACTTTTGCTGGTTGGTTAAAAATATATCCTGATAAAGTACAAGAAAACACTCTGCCTACAGTGACGGTCAATGACCAGTTAGAATGCTTAGCTGTAAAACCAGAACAACATTTTACTCAACCACCAGCACGCTACACCGAGGCCAGCTTAGTCAAAGCTTTGGAAGAAAAGGGTATTGGCCGTCCTTCAACGTATGCCCCTACTATTTCCACTATTATTGACAGAAACTACGTTACTTTGACGGACAAAAAATTAAAACCTACTGATATTGGTATGGTAGTCAATGATTTATTGACTGAGCACTTTAGCCAAATTCTTGATTATAACTTTACTGCTCAAATGGAAAATGAACTGGATGAAATTGCTGAGGGTAAACGCGACTGGCCACCGGTGATTATGGATTTTTACAAACCATTTGCCAAAATTCTAACCGAAAAAGAAAATTCTATTTCCAAAACAGATATTATGCCTACCAAAGAATTGGGCCTAGACCCTGCTACCAATAAACCCATCAGTGTCCGTGTTGGTCGCTTTGGTCCTTATGTACAACTAGGCACCAAAGATGATGCTGAAAAACCAAAATTTGCCTCTCTCCTACCTGGACAAATGATTGAAGATATAACTTTGACTGACGCTTTGGCACTGTTGTCCTTGCCCCGTGAAGTTGGTCAAACTGAAGCTGGTGAAAAAATATTGGCGGGTTTTGGTCGCTTTGGTCCATATTTAAAAATTGGCAACGATTTTGTATCTATTAAAAACGAAAATCCTCTAACCATAGATGAACAAACAGCTAAAAAATATTTAGCTGAGGCGATTGAAAAAAAACAAAAGAAAACTATTAAAGAATTTTCCGAACAAAATATTAAAATTTTGCGGGGTCGTTTTGGTCCTTATATTACCGATGGAGAAAACAATATCCGTCTACCCAAAGACAAAGATCCGGAGAAATTGTCCGTGGCCGAATGTCTAGAAATTATTGACTCAGCCAAAGACAAACCGACTAAAACCAAACGAACAGTTAAACGCACCAAAAAATCTTGACGTAAACAATATTTTACTCTATAATAAAGCAACTATTTTATAATTAGATTTTTTATATGGCCAAAAAATGCGATATCACCGGCAAACGAGCTTTGCGCGGACACAATGTATCACACAGCAATCGTAAAACCAAACGTAAATTCAATGTCAATCTCCAAAGTAAAAGATTACTCAATCCAGCTACCGGTCGCTATGTACGGGTTAAACTATCCAATCAAGCCCTGAAAACCCTAGCTAAATGGCGACAACAAGGTAAGGTGTATGATCTTAAGAAATTAACCAGCAAATAATTTTACGATAAAAATAAAAAGACCCAAATTATTTTGGGTCTTTTAAAATTTCTGCTTCAATACCACTCTAAAAGTTTGTAATATTATTTTAATATCGTTTAGAAATGATATTTCTTGCCAATATTTAGCAATTGATTCGATACGAATATCAACACTACTAATATCTGTGGTATGAGAATAAATTTGATAGTAACCAGTTAAGCCGGGACGCAAATCTTTAACTTGATTGAGGTAGTTGTTATCATCACAAAAATAATTTTCTGCCGGTCGCGGACCAACAAAACTCATTTCTCCTCGGAGAATATTAAATAATTGTGGTAATTCATCAACGTTCCAACGTCGTAAAATTTTTCCCAACTTAGTCACTCTAGGATCTTGCGGTAATCTATGATTATAGCGCTGTTGCTTATAATGGTGCAAAACTGCCGTCAGCTGATCATGAGCTCCATTGACCATGGTTCTAAATTTATAAATAGTAAATTTTTGACCAGCCACACCAAGTCTGGTTTGACGATATAAAATCGGACGACCATTAAAGACCAAAGCCAAACCAGTAATCAAAAGAAGAATCGGCCACAAAACAATCAAAGCCAAACTTGCCAACAATACATCAAAGACACGCTTACCGTGATAAGTTTTCATTTTCCCTCCAATAATTTATAAAAAAACTAATTCTCCAGATAGTAGCAAACAATTAGCCGACCGTCAATAATTGCATTTTCTAAATATTATTGTATGATAAAACCACTAAAATAATAGATGAATTTTCTTAATCTCAATCAAACCAATCAACCATCAGAACAAACTATCGAGGGCTTGGTAGATAAGGTTAAAAATTATTTACCACCGGATGAAGATTTTACTATGCTCAGGTTAGCTTATGATTTTGCCGCTGAAGCTCATGATCAACAAAAGCGTATGTCTGGTGATTTGTATATCAGTCACCCACTGGCAGCCACTTATAATCTAGCAGAAATGAAGGCTGATATGCCCACCTTATTGGCGGGATTACTTCATGACGTGCCGGAAGATACTGAAGTTAGTCTGTCGGAAATTGAAAAAAATTTTGGCAAAGAGGTGGCCAAACTGGTCAACGGCATCACCAAACTGGGACGTTTAAAATATCGCGGTATTGAGCGTTACGCTGAAAATTTACGCAAAATGTTTATTGCCATGGCCAAAGATATCAGAGTAATTTTTATCAAATTTGCTGATCGTTTACACAATTTACAAACTATTGAATATTTACCGCCTGACAAACAAAAAAGGATTGCCTTAGAAACTTTGGAAATTTATGCACCGATTGCTGATCGCTTAGGTATGGGTGAAATAAAACACCAACTGGAAGATTTGTCTTTTGCTATTTTACAACCCGCTGAATATAAATGGGTACTTTCTTTGCGTCAAGAACCATTATCAAGACAAACAAAAAATTTAAGTAAAATAAAAAAAATATTGGAAGAGAATCTCCAACGCGAAGGTATAGCCTACACTTCCATCCACGGTCGCACTAAACGTATTTACAGCTTATACCGCAAATTATTACAAAAAGACAGAGATATCAATCGTATTTACGATTTGATTGCCCTACGAATAATTGTTCCCAATATTCAATCTTGTTATACCACTATTGGCATTATCCATAGTATTTGGCAGCCATTGAAAGGGCGTATAAAAGATTATATTGCTACTCCTAAGCCCAATGGCTATCAATCAATTCATACTACTGTCTTTGCACTCGATGGACAAATTGTTGAATTTCAAGTGCGCACCAATACCATGCACGAACAAGCCGAATACGGTATTGCCGCCCATTGGCACTACAAAACCAAAGGTTCTTTTAAACTACCGGATAAGCAACAACAGTGGATTAAACAATTGATGGCTATCCAAAAAAAGGTTAAAGATACTGAACAGTATCTCCAACAAATCAAATTGGATGTATTTAGTGATCGCATATTTATTTTTACCCCCAAAGGCGATGTTATTGAACTACCTGAAGGCGCCACACCCATTGATTTTGCTTATCACGTCCATTCGGATTTAGGCAATAAATGTATTGGTGCTAAAGTCAATGAGCAAATTGTTAATCTGGAAACAAAATTGCGCTCGGGTGATATGGTAGAAATTATGATTGATAAAAATAGAAAAAAACCCAATGAGGATTGGTTAAAAATTGTCAAAACAAAAAGCGCGAAGGATCATATTAGACAGGCTCTAAATAAAGATTCACTTTCGCGCTGGCATATTAAATCACCGTTTTAGAATATTTAAAATTCTAAAACCAATCACATTCCTAATTTGTCAATTAAATTATTTAATTCTTCGTCAGAATAATACTCAATCTCAATCAAGCCACCTTGTTTTTTTGGTTTAATAAAAACTTTGGTTTTAAATATTTGTCTTAACTCGTCCTGTAAACTTTGCAGTTTATCATTTAAAATCTGCGGGGGTTTGCTTTTGCCTTTACGCTGAGCGACTTTCTTCTCAACATCCCTGACCGACATATTTTGTTCAGCTACCCTTCTGGCCATGATAATCTGTTCTTGGGGTGTAGCTAATTCTAAAATAACCTTGGCGTGTCCCTCGGTCAGTCGTCCGCTACCCAATAAAATTTGCACCTCAGTGGGTAAATTCAGTAAACGCAATGAATTGGCTATTTTTGATCTAGATTTACCTACCTTTTTCGCTAGCTGATCTTGGGTTAAATTAAACTCTTCAATCAATTTTTTATAAGCATTGGCCTCTTCCAATGGCGTTAAATCTCGGCGTTGCACGTTTTCAATCAAAGATATTTCTAGGCGTTGTTGTTCAGAAACAGTACGCAAAATAACTGGTACTGTTTTCAATCCCAAAATCTTAGCCGCCCGCAACCGTCGCTCCCCAGCTACTAACTTATACGTACTACCACTTAAAGGTGAAACTATCAAAGGCTCCAAAATACCAAACTCCTTGATAGAGTTGACCAATTCTTCCAAAGCCGTATGTTCAAACAACTGTCGGGGTTGATAGTGTGAAGTAATTATTTTGACAGGATCAATATATTCAATTTTCTCTTGACGATTTAATTGAGAATCAATATCCAGTGGCGCCACTGTTTCAGTAGTCATTTCTGTTTCAGTCAACGGTTCTGATTCCTGATAATCATCAGCGCTAGCTGGTATCAGTGAATTTAAACCTCTGCCTAAACCAAATTTTTTTGCCATAGGTTTACGGTATATTTAATATTTCTTGGGCTAAATCTTGGTAAGCCCTGCTACCGGTAGAATTTTTATCATACAATACAATCGGCAACCCGTGCGATGGTGCTTCAGCCAGTCTAACACTGCGAGGGATGACGGATTTGAAAATCCGGTTGGGAAAATACTGGTACAACTCTTTCATTACTGCTTCCGATAACCGATTTCTTCTATCATACATAGTAATAACTGCGCCTAAAATCTGCAACTCGGGATGCAAATGGGCTTGTACTAAATTGATAGTTTTTAAAAGTTGTCCTAACCCTTCCAAAGCATAATACTCTGCTTGCACCGGTATCATTACTTGGTCAGCTGCTACTAAACCATTGATGGTTAAAAGTCCAAGTGAGGGTGGACTATCTATAATCACATAATCATATTTTGTCCTAGCTTCCAGCAATAATTGTCTTAAACGATACTCGCGTTGGGGAAAATTTACCAATTCAATCGCCGCGCCAGCTAAACTACTATTGGAAGGAGCAATGTGCAAACTGTCAACATTGGTATTACGAATAATTTTGGGAAATTTTTCTGGAGTAACCAAAGCATGATAGATATGCTCATCAAATTCCCGTAACACTATGCCTAAACCAGAAGAAGCATTGCCTTGGGGATCAATATCAACCAACAATACTTTTTTACCAAACAAAGCTAAATAAGCAGCTAAATTTACTGAAGTTGTAGTTTTTCCCACTCCACCCTTTTGATTGACCAGAGCGATAATTTTGCCCATAAAAAATAATCTTCTAAATTTAACTAGACAATTTTATTATACAATATTTTATTTAATTATCCAAAAAAATACTTATTGTAATAAACTAACGAACATTAAAAAGAAAAAGCCTTGCCAGATAAGGCCGTATTTGAGGGGAATAAGAAAGTTTAATTTACGTTCAAAAAAAGTGTGTACAGTTTTGTGTATCTTTTGAAACTTAGCCAGCAAGGGGTAATCTTTATTGAATTTTCCATTTAACACAAAACTTAGGCCGGAAATAAGATCAGGTAGAATTGCACCACCTAGTCCTACAAAAAATAAACCAAAATGAGCAGGAGCAAACGTAAGTAAGTAATATACTGAAAATAAAAATATTAAAAAACTGTCAGCTGTAGCCGCCCAAAAAAGTTTTCGAAATTGCACGTTTTTTGGTTGGGTTTTATCAGTTAATTTTTCATCACCGTGAGGGATGAAATCAAGCACAAAATGAGAAAAAAATGACAATAAAAAAACGAGCATGGGATTGCCTGTTTGTTGTGATATTACGGTTGCGGCAGCAGTGTGCACGATTAAGAACATGGGGAATGGGTATTAATTACTAATTTCTAATAACTAATTACTAATGAATAATTCAAGAAAAAATTTTAAAATTAACACTCTCTATTCTAACTTCAAGATTCTAAACTGGTGACAGGGGGCGGAGTTGAACCGCCGACCTAGGGGTTATGATTCCCTCGCTCTAACCAACTGAGCTACCCTGCCTTGGTAGCGGGGGCTGGACTCGAACCAGCGACCTCCAGGTTATGGGCCTGGCGAGCTGCCAACTGCTCTACCCCGCGATGATAAATACGCTTAAAGATTATATCTTATTTATCTGAATTATTCAAGATAATTTTCAATAAACCATTATACTTAATACTTTATACTTTATTCCTTATACTGATTTACTGGTGCCGCGGGAGAGAATCGAACTCTCATGAGCTTGCGCCCACAGGTTTTTGAGACCTGCGTGTCTACCAATTCCACCACCGCGGCATATTTATAACGTATCTATTAAATTAAACAAAAAAACAATTATTGTCAACTTAAAACTTTATAAATTTTAATTTCTTTAATATTGAATAATTAAAAATTGATTGATAATTTAAATTTTATAATTCAAAAGTAAAACCTCCCGCCAAACTGGCAGGAGGTTTTAATTATATCCTACTCAACTTTTCCCTGAAACCAAACGCCCTTGCCCATTATCAAAATTAAATCATGCATTTTCTGCCAAACCAAATGCAATTTTGACTCAGTATTTTTATAAACCGCTACTGGTTCTTGATCAGTAATTTGGTTCACTAAATAATCAACACTCTCCCAACCTGAGCTAGCTGCCAATTCTACGTTCAATAAATTATCAACATCCAAACTAGCAGTACTGATACCACATTCCCGACTATTTTCAATTAAGAAACAGCCTCTGCCTTGTGCTTGCCAAACTAAATCAGTAGCCACTACACAAGCCAAATCTTCTACTTGTCTAGTTAGCTCTGCCTGACAATAAGAAAAGTCAGTTATTTTTTCGCGGGTTTGTTCCCGCAAGCCAGCTGCTACACAACTCGCATCCTCCCATTGAGAATACTCACAACTACAACTACTATCAGCTTCCACTTGGCTAAAATTTTCTCCGCAAGCCAAATTAGCATAAGTATAATTTACCTCTGCCAACCCTTCACTTTGACAGAGACGATTTAATTCTAATGCTTCGCACACTAAAACTTCACAACCAAAATTGATTGCCTGAGGCGAACCATTGGCTAACTCACTATTTTGCCAAGCACTAGCCAAATTTCCCTCAGTCACCGGACAGACTCTTTCCATGGTTTGCTTGGTGTTATTATCTCCTGCTGGCCACAGGTCAAACACCGCACTATCAATAACCACATCAACTGCATTTACTAAAACGAGATCACCGCCAGTATTACTAAGTGATCCTACATAAATCTGATCGGCTGTCACTCCTGGGACACTATCATCATCTGTTCTTTCCAATAAAAAATATCCTTCGGCTGGGATAAAGCCAGTTAAAGCAATATCCACACTTCCCCATCGCAAATGCCAACCAGTTAAATCAATTTCCTCGTTGGTGGTATTTCTGAGCTCTAGCCACTCATCAGCTGTACTTACATCGTTTCCCATCCAAGCAATCTCATTGATAAGCACTGGCGGTAGTTCATAAGCTTTGACGGGTGATTTTATCACCAGCACAGCCGAGAACAAAAAAACAAGCAAGGTCAAAATAAAACCATGCTTAAAATTTACTCTCTCCCTCATAAATTTTTTTTAATAATTAGCCTTGCCAAATATGGCAAATTTTTCCTCAAATCTATAATAACAAATAATTAAAATTTAGCCAATCTCAAAATCTTACTTTTCCACAAACGATTAATCTCAAACACTAACTTATAACTCATAAGCACAAAATTCTAAGCACTAATATCTAAACCCTAAACAATATCTAAATTCAAATTTAATAAATCCAAAACTAATTAATGTTTTAAACATTTGAATTTAGGATTTTGAATTTGTTTTGGTTTTCGAATTTAGTATTTAGAATTTTATTAAATGTTAATAAAAAAACTCCCCAATCTAATCGGTCAAGGAGTTTTATATCTAAAAGCTAACAACTATAAGCTAAAAACTATTTCCCAAACCTCCGTTGTCTTTTACTAAATTCTTCTATTACTTCTTTTACTTTACTCTCATCAAAGTCCGGCCAATGATATTTAGGGAAATAAAATTCACTATATACCGACTGCCAGGGTAAAAAATTAGAAAGTCGCATCTCACCACTGGTACGCACAATCATGTCTGGATCTGGTTGATCAACACTATATAAATAAGCAGCAATCATTTCTTCGCTGATTTGCTCTAATTTAGTATTGTCCTTAACAATTTGTCTAATAGCTTGGGTAATTTCGGCTCGACCGCCATAGTTGAAACAAATATTAAAATTCAAAACTTGATTGTTTTTGGTTTGCTCAACAGTTTCTTGGAAAGCCTGGGCTAATTTAGGATCTAAATTATCATGTTGACCAAAAATCCTTACTCTAACTCCCCGTTCATTGAAGTAATTTGTCCCCCCACCAATATTTTCTAAAGCCAATTTCATCAGATAATTTACTTCGTCCTGACTCCGCTGCCAATTTTCCGTAGAAAAAGCATAAACTGTCAGATATTTAATTCCGTGTTTAATACAAGCATCAATTGTACGCTTGACTGCCTCCACCCCTTCTTTGTGCCCCAATAGCGAAGGCAATCCCCGCTCTTTGGCCCAGCGCCGGTTGCCATCCAGAATTATTGCCAGATGATTTAATTTTTTATCAGTCATATTTAGAAATATAAAGTAAATTTAGTTTAAACTTTGTTACCTAAAAATTCAAGAGAAAAACTTATAAAAATTACTTATAACTAATTTCTAATTACTAATGAATTACTAATTAGATAATTATTGAATTAAATCATTGATTAGTAATTAGTTATTAATAATTAGTCATTAAAATACTTGTTCTTAAATCTTACATCTTAAATCTTTACCCTGTTAAATTGCTATGCACCGCCTGTGGCGGATTTAACAGGGTGAATTCTTATTCACCTTTCCTTGACTTTTTATAATAAAATAAATATACTTTTTTAATTGTCCTTTAAATAAATTATTCTTTCACCAATGCATAGGAGAAACATATGCGAGAAGAAACAGCCGTGGCAAACGTTTTGCCAATAAACCCCACTTTACCAGAGAAAGCTATTTGCTATACCAGTGATGGTGATATTGCTGAATCACCTTTTACTATTACTTTGGTAAGTGAAATACCAATTGAAAAATTTTCTGCCAAAAACAACTTCCTGCCTTGCGCTTGCAATCAATCAAGACCTCCTCAAGACCTACCTTTAAATAAAACTTACACCTTGGGTTTTGGTGACCCGTTTATACTTTATAACTTAACCTTGATTGCTAAAAAGAAAATCCCTACCCACCTTGATAAATTTGCTGACAAAGCAGACAGAGAAATTTGGTTATTTAGGACCTTACCCGGCTATTTGGTAGCCATTGATTATGAAGAAATTTTTTTATGTGAATAAGGAGAGAGTTATGTATAGTGAAATTAATTTTGAAAAAAACGAGGATATTATCCCGGATAATGCTTTTTATAGCACCAAACCATGCCCCACCTGCTTGGGTGAAGGAAAAGTACCAGTCAATAAATTAAAAGATACCAATCACCAAACTTTGGTAAAAAAAGAAAAAAAAGATTGCCCAACTTGTGGCGGTGCTAAAAGAGTTAAGAAATAATATCCCGAGCCGAAACCTAGTGTTTCGGCTCTTTTTTTAGTTATCCCCAGCCCAGCCCTTGACCTAAATATTTATCTAGGCTATATTGTTAATAACATCAATCGCACCTTACACAACCAAACAAAAAACAACACAAAAAAACAAATTTTATCTCACACCGATTGCTTAGCAATCGGTTTTTTCTTGTGCGCCAATTAACTAATCTGCTTATTTTTCACTAAACTTTGGTTGGCACTTAGGCGATAAATGGCTAAAAGTAAAATTAGTGCCCCCAATATTTGCGTAGGAGTAAGTATTGTTTTATTGATGGTATAATCAAGTATTACTGCTGATACTGGCCAAAACATTTCACAAATAGTGGCTATACTAGCACGAGTTGATCTTAAGCCAGCATAATAAATTATGACCGCTACCAATCCGGTAGAAAAAACTATAATCATCAACTTAAACCATTGTTCGGAGCTGACAACAGGCAAGCTACTAACAGCTTGGTTTATAAATATTATCGGCAATAACACCAAAGCTGTTAAACCAAACCTGAGTGCGGTAAGTAGTTTATAATTTACTATCTCCAAAGCTCGCCGACCAAACACTGTAGAACTACCCCAGGCAAAAGCTGCCAGCAGTGCCAATCCAGCTGCATAGATTTCATTTAATCCGCCGTGAAAATTGATTATTAAATCCTTAAAGGTGACCAAATAACCCCCAACCAAAGCCAGCAAAGACCAGAACCAGTAACTGGCTTTGGGTTTTTCTCTCAATACCACCAGCGCCAAAGTAATTGCAAACACTGGCTGAAATTTTTGCAACAAAACCACAACTGATAAATCAATATAATTTACCAAACCTAAGGCTTTGGTGTAAAAAAATGTACCCAAAATACCTCCCCAAATTACTACCCAGCCAATACTAAACCAAGTCTGACGATCAATCAGTTTTAAATCTTTTTTAAATTTAAAAATAAATGGTAAAACTACAATAAAACCCAGTAAGTGCTCCAACCAAACTATCAAGGTGGCTGGCAAGGTATAAAGTGATTGACGCAAAAATCCATCCAAACTCCACAAAAACGCCGCCAAAATTATAAATACAGGACCTGAATAAATTTTTTTCATTTAAAAAAAATTAAATTATAAATTTTCAATTATAAATCAATATTTAATTTTTAAATTTAATAATTTTATAATTCATTTAAAAATTTAAAATTTACAATTTAAAATTACAATCAGTCTATCTTAAAATAAGCTCTAGCTTGTCTCATATCCTCCATCACTTGTTTGATCAGTTCAGTTTCATTGGTAAAATCTCTGGTATCACGCAATTTAAAAATTAGTTCCACTTGCATTTGTTCGCCATACAAATCTGTATCCCAATCAAACAAGTGTGTTTCCACTCTAATTTTTTCTTCTTTAAATATTCGCACTGGACCAATATGTGTAACACCAAATAATTTTTCCCCTCTAAAATAAGTCAAACTGCACCACACTCCTAGCCAATCAACCAAAGGATAATCTTCTGATAAATTTAAATTATAAGTAGGGAAACCCATGGTTTTACCCTTATCAAAACCATGAATAACCGTACCTCGAATAATATTATCTTTCATAAATGCCAATTAAGTATAACACTAAAAATTTAAATAAAAAACTGAAAACCTAGGTTTTCAGTTTATAAAAATTAAACAGCTTTTTTGATTGGGTGACTTTCAATTAGTCGTAATAATTTAATATAACCATGCTCGTTACAAATTTTTTTCAGTTTATTTTCTACTTCCGCTGATAAGCTATTGTCTTCAAACCAAACTGCTAATTTATTGTGAATTGCTACCAATAATCCGGGGTTACTATAAAATGATTTTTCCAATTCTACTAATTGGTAATGATCGATTTGATTATTTAAACTGACAATGGTTTGAAAAATAGTATCAACTTTTTTTTCAAAAATAAATAAACTAAACAGTGGTTCCCACGGTATATCAATACCTTCTATCATTAAAGCACGATGCTTAGTTTGTCCTTCGACCAAAAAAACAATATGGCCATGCTTTTCAATCTGCTGTTCAAATTCATTGGCGGTTATTTTATGTCCACCAACACGGTCGGGTTGGTCTGTTTTGACAGCAAAAAAATTCTTCTTGCCATCTCCATCCAATTTTCCATACAACATTGTATGCTGACTACCACAAATAACTGCCTTAAATATCCGTTCCATTTTTCCGCTCCTTTATTTTGATTGTTAACGTTCTGTAAAATAAGTTTACATTTTATGCTATCTATTTTGTTTTGTCAATTAAAAAAGCACCCATACTTTGGGTGCTTTTTATAGTTTAGAAGAATTATTTTTTATTACGAAAACGACCGTAAGTTTTTTTGGCAAGTTTTCCACTATTACGAGATTCTTTGCTTTGCTTACTCATTTTGAACTTAGGTAATTTCACACCGGTTGATGGGTTACCAGATCGGGACTTTTTCTTTTTGGGCATAAAAATTTCTTAAATATAAAAATTAGGTAAAAATATATTAACACAATCAATAAAATAAAACAAGGTTTTAATAAATTACTAATAACTAATTATAATTAACTAATTAAAAATTCATTAATCATTAGTAATTAGTAATTGATAATTATCTTTTTCTCTCATACAACCCTGTAAGCGTTACCTGTTCTACTATATGACCATCAATCTGTTGTAAAAAATCCTGATAATCTACAGGCTGAATTGAATTTAGGTCCAAAGCATACAATGTAAACTGATAATGATGCACCCCCTGCGGCGGACAAGGACCAAAATAATCAAACTTACCAGTATCATTTTTAATCTGCTCTGCACCAATTGGTAGATTTTCTTGGCTATCTAATTGCAACTCTTGCACTGGTAAATTTACCACTAACCAATGGACAAAACCATCACCCGGTGCATCTGGATCGAACATAGCTAGCGCCATGGATTTGGCTATAGCAGGAACATCAAACCAAGACAACTCTGGCCGAAGGTTATCACCATCACAGGTAAATTTAGGATCAATTGCAGTTTTATCAACAAAATCACTACTAGTTAATCTCATGACATTTTTATTAATAATAATATTATTGGTAGCTGGTGTTTGTTTAGTACAACCTGTAAACACTACTACTAATAAAAACAAAACGATCTTCCCGCGCATACACTAGGTTTTAGACAATACAACGGTTTGAGTAGGATAAGCAAATTCAATTTTTTCCTCAGCAAATATTTTATAGATTTCCAAATTTATCCGTTGTCTAGTATCCATATATTGGTTGTAATCAGGACTGGTTAAATAAAAAACGGTTTCATAATTTAAACTAAAATCACCATATTCAAAAAAATGACAACGATCAAATTCAGCATTACTCTGGGACTGAATTACCTTTTTAATAATCTTGGGGATTTTTTCTAACTTATCTACTGGCGTACCATAAACTACACCAATATTAAATATTACTCGTCGTTTCTGCATGCGTCCAAAATTTTGTATACGCGAAGAAGTAAGCTCATTGTTTGATACTACCAACTGTTCACCACTTAAACTTCTGATCCGGGTGGTTTTTAAACCGATTTTTTCCACTGTCCCTAAATGTTCGCCAATCATAATAAAATCTCCCACGCGAAAGGGTTTGTCCAAATACAAAGAAAAAGAACTAAATAAATCACCTAAAATATTTTGCAAAGCCAGAGCTATAGCAATACCACCAATACCCAAACTAGCAATCAACGAAGTAACATTGACACCCATATTGGCTAAAGCCAAAGTAATTCCCAATGTCCAAAGAACAACCCGTAAAACAATTTTAAATACATTGGCAATCTCTTTCTCTTGTAACTTTTCTTGGTGATTAACAGACTCGGCTCTATTGGTAAAATATTTTTGAATAACATAACCTCCAATTTTTTCCAAAGCTCTAATGATTTTATAGACAACTACCACAATAAAGGCCACGTTAACTGTTTTGGTCAATAGATCGGGCAAGTTGATCGACTTAATAGCAAAATAAAAAGCCAACAATAAATAAAAAGGCGGTTTTAATTTTTCAAAAATATCAATCACAGTATCATCAATATCTGTTTTAGTTTTAACTGACAACTTTTTCAACTTAGCAACTATATAAACTTGAAAAATTTTTGTTATTAACAATAAACCAAAAAATATCAATAACAACTTAGTATATTGCCAACCATTATTTCCCCAAAAATATAAATTGTCTAAATAATTTAAATAATCCATGTTTAAATATTTTTAATAATCTAAAAACCAAAACCAAATAAATACCAGGCAAGTAAGGTATGAATAATTACTGACAAATAAAACCCCCACCAAAAATAACAATGCCAACGATAAAACTTTTTAAACCATTCATACTGCGCCAACTTTTGCGATATTTTGGGACCCAGCAAACAACGGCAAGAAAAAAAAGTTAAGAGCAAAAACAATATATTGGTTAGTCCTGCTATTTTAATAAATGTCATAGCAAGCTGTGGATTGATCATAAAAAAATTATTAATAATCATATTTATAATATAACACATAAAAAAGCTTTGCGTTGAGCAAAGCTTAAAATTATTTTTTTATAAAGTCAGCATAGAATAAAAATAAAATGGAACCTACCATCAAAATAATACCTATTATTGCGGTTAAATCTGCTGATACAGCAAACTTTTTATAAGGTACAAATGAGGAAATTAGGCACACTATAGCACCTACTAACAAACAAAAACTAGCCAAAGCTACCATAACTTTCTTTTTCATAGCTCACTCTCCTTATTTATTTGTAATTGAACAATTAAAGTATCTTAAATAAAATAATTACTATTGTCAATAAGTCGAATCAAGTTGTTGTTGCCAGCTGGCAATATAATCAAAATAGTCTGACTGATATTCGGACTTAAGTGCCTCGCCTGGCGGCAAAACTTCTTGCAGAGGATTTATTTTCACTCCATTTTTTACCATTTCGTAGTGTAAGTGTGGACCAGTGGAAAGCCCGGTGGAACCTACCAAGCCAATCGTGTCATTCTGACTAACTTTTTGTCCGCGTTTTACTAAAATTTTAGATAAATGCGCATAGTTGGTAGTGTAAGTTCCATTGTGTCTAATGCTTACTTTATTTCCATAAGAACCATCCCAACCAGCAAAAATTACTGTGCCATCGCCAACACTTCTAACCGGTGTTCCAGCACTAGCTGCATAATCAATCGCCCGATGTCCAGTAGAAATATTGAAAGCTTGGATATATCTAGCACCTGTAGTGAAACCACTGGAAATATATTTAAAAGCAACCGGTGCTTTCAAAAACATTTTTTGTACATTGTTACCTTGTTCATCATAATAACCACTATCACCTGCAGGATCTTGATAATAAAATCCATAATAAGCTTTGCCATCATTGATAAATTTTCCCGCCAATACCCGACCTGGCATAACGTACTGTCCATCTAAAAATCTTTGTTCATAAATAAACTTATAAGAATCACCGACGCGTACATCCATAGCAAAATCCAAACTCCACTGTAACATTTCTGCCCAAGCTATCACTGCTCGTTCATCCACACCGGCGGCTAAAGCATCAGCATATAAAAACTTTTCAATCGTCCCACTGCTGGTAATAGTTTTTATTTCATAAGGTATATCTTGTCTGGTAGCCTGCCACAGACCTTGAGTATCTTTTTCTACCCATAACTCTTCCTCACTATCAATTTGATAGTATAATTTATAAAATTCGTCGGATTCTGGACGAAAATAAAATTTAATTTTTTTACCCACCCCGATTTTGGCCAAATCATATTTTTCCAAAGCCACTTGATAAATTGCCTGCGCGTCAGCAGAGCTAATGCTCTGATTGGTCATAATAACCCCGTAAGTATCATTGGCAATGATTTCATATTCCACTATTCTATCCGGCGGAATAATAACAGCCACTTCAGGTTCAACATTTTTTTCTTCAGAAAAGGTAGGTTTTTGCCAACCATAAAAAATAAAAGCCCCCAAGGCTATTAACACGATAATACCTATAAAAATGAGTTTTTTGTAAGTTTTCATCAGTATTTTCTATACTAACAAAAAATACGAGAATTGACTATTGTAATTATGTAATCAAATCAACCAACCAGCAATTAGAAAATAAATTATTACTCCCATCAGATCTTGCAACACTGTGGCGATTGGACCACTACCGTCAGCCGGATCAAATTTAAATCTATGGAATAAATATGGAATTATTAAACTAGTAATCATGGTTGAAAAAATTATTGCCCCCAGCGCCACCGGAATTATACTAATTACTGCTAAATCTTGATAACGTAATAATCCGATTATGATCATGGCAATACTAATACTCAAAGCAATAATCAGTACTACACTTAATTGTTTTAAAAAATATTTACGAAAATTAAGTTGCGGATTCAAAGATAAATCACGAATAAAAAAAGCTTGTGTTTGTGCCAGTACTGCCCCACCCATATACATCATCAACGGAATAAAAGCAGCCAAAATAATATTTTCCTGCAAGGTTGCTTCAAATAAACCAACAATTTCAGCTGCCATCACTCCACCTAAAAGCCCCAGTAATAACCAGGGCAAGCGATGTAACAATAAACTTTTCAATGGTAAATCTATAATAGTTTCCCTGGCAGTAATTGAAGGTACCCCAGCCAGATGCATCACGTCTTCCTGACTTTCAGTATAAAGCACAGATAAAATAGTGTCTGATGGTACCACGCCAATGAAAACACCTTGTCTATCAACTACCGGAATAGCTTTAAGGTTGTGTTTCAAAGCCAGTAGTGCCATCCGCTCCTGATGAGTATGCGGATAAGCTACTACTAATTCTGTTTTCATTACTGTACCAACTAAGGCATCTGCTGCTTGACGGAGAGTATCTTTAATCGACAAAATACCAACCAATTTACCCGCACCATCTACCACATATATATAATTGATTGATTCAAACTTATGAATATCTTTTTCTAACCATTTTGTTACTTCGACGATTTTTTTATCTGGTGATACTACGGGCACTGCAGAAATAGCCAATCGACCAGCTGTATGTGATGGATATTGTTGTTTTATTTTTAGATTATCTTGTGACATTACTTTTATTTACTAATTAAATAGTAAGTCAAACAATGGTTTTTTACAAACGAAGTTATAGATAGAATTAAGATTTAAGAATAAATAATAAATAATTAATACTTCATTTAAAATTTATAATCATCTGATAAAAATACAAAACCTAATTATCCAAAGCCAACTGTCCACAAGCCGCTTTAATATCTTGACCAAAAGTAAAACGTTGACTTACTTCCAATCCTGCTTCAGCTAAATAATCTTTAAAAATTTTTATACTTTTTGACTTGACTGGTCGGTATGCATTGGTTGGATTGTAAGCAATCAAGTTAACCATAACTAATTTGTTTTTTAACAACTTAACTAATTGCCGAGCTTGTTCAAGCGAATCATTTACACCAGCAATCATCAGATATTCACACATAACTTTTCGATTAGTCTTTTTAATATAATAATCAATAGCCTGCATTACCTCCGACAAGGGGAAGTGAGTGTTAATGGGCATTAACTGAGAACGCAACTCATCATTGGGGGCATGTAAGGACAAAGCAAGATTTATTTGCATTTTTTCTTCAGCAAACTTTTTTATTTTGGGAGCAATGCCTGAAGTCGAAATAGAAATTTTTCGCGCAGCAATATTAAACCCTTGTTTATCATTTAACAATCTAACTGATTTTAGTACATTGGTATAATTTAAAAACGGCTCACCCATTCCCATATAGACTACATTGGTCACCCGATCTTCTTCACCTAGTTGCTTTAACACGCGATTCCAGAGCAGCACCTGTTCGACGATTTCATCGCTTGTTAAATTGCGTTTCAATCCCAACTTGCCGGTAGCACAAAAAGTGCAAGCCAACGGACAACCAACCTGACTGGATACACAGACCGTGTGTCTCTCACCTTCATGTCGCATCAACACTGTTTCGATTTTATTGCCATCTTCCAAGGTAATCAAAGCTTTGCTGGTTTTGTTATCTCGACTTTGAAAAATATCTGCTTTTATTTCCAACGGACAATTGTCCATCAAAACTTTTCGTAATTTTTGTGGTAAAGTTGTTGCCTCCTCCCAAGTGACAACCAAATCAATAAATACCGCCTGATTAATTTGTTGCTGGCGATACGACGGTTCACTTTTTAATATTTCATTCAACTTACTTAAGTCCATTTTTATAATTTAAAATTTACAATTTATAATTTTATATACGCCTGCTATCATACGCCCAATGAAGTAAAGCTTGTCTTTGCCGAGGCCGGCAACCGAAATCACCCCTGAGACAGTGAATTTTAACTGCGGTGTAATGCCTGCGAATCGCCTTCCATCTTTTAATCTGTCTAAGATCCTCTTCAGGAATACGCCTGCCCAAATAGTAACGACAATACCACTGAAACCAACCGCGGGGGTCTTCCGGATAAATCCAGCCTTTACGCTGCCATTCGGCCAAAGGCAAACTAGCATCAACTTTAAAATAATTTAATTTTATATTTTTCTTTAAACTTAACTTAGCTGATTTATACCAATCCTTGGGAAACTCGGATCTGCAATCATTGAGATATTTTCCACCAAACACTCCCAAAGCCAACATTTCTTTGGGGGTAAGCTCGGGTTTAAACTCAGGGTGAAAATTTTTTTCTGCTGATTCTGTCAAAAAATAAACATAACCTGTTTGCATTTTGTCATTGACCACTACTTTTTTTAGTTTCATATATCTATTATATAACTTATTATCCTTAAACCAAAAGGTTGAAACAAAGAAAAATAAGACCTACAATTAAACTATGAAAAAATTGCCTAAAATTGTATTTAGTTTATTTTTATTTATTTTAGTTGGTATCCATACTGCTCAAGCGGAAACTATCCAAAGTTTTGGTGCTGATATAAAATTGGCCTCAAAATTTTTTACGGTCAGGGAAACAATTATTTATGATTTTGGCGATTTACCAAAACACGGCATCTATCGAGATATACCTATCAGATATAAAACTGATTATGGCAACAGAAATATCTCCATTAAAGTGCTTGGAGTTTTGCGCAATGGCCTAAATGAAACCTACTCTGACAAAATTCAAGGGGAAAATTTAAATATTAAAATTGGCTCGGCTGACAGTACAGTTACTGGTCGCCAAGAATATCAAATAATTTATCAAGTTGAGGGGGCGATCAACTTTTTTAACGACTATGATGAGTTGTATTGGAATGTGACTGGCAATGACTGGCCAGTAAACATGCTCCAAGTTACAACAGAAATAAATCTACCAAGTGGAGCACAATTAAAACAAGCTGCTTGTTATCAGGGTCAAGTTGGTTCACAAACCCCTTGTCGCCTGACCCAGACAGCCAATAACATCAATTTTCAAACTACCAATATATTATATCCGGGCGAAGGCCTGACTATTGCTTTGGGAATAGATAAAGGTTTTTTTCAAGCTCCAACTGTTTGGGAAAAAATTGGCAAAATTATCAGAGACAATTTTATTTTACTTCTACCTTTTGTAGCACTTATAATAATGTATTTAATTTGGCAACGCCATGGCAAAGATCCGGTTGGTCGGGGTACTATCATTGCCGAATACGAACCTCCCCAAAATGTCTCGCCTACTTTGGTGGGAGCTTTGATTGATGAAAAAATTGATAACCGCGATATCACAGCAGGAATTATATATCTTGCCCAACAAGGTTATATCAAAATCACTCGGGTAGAAAAATCCAGTATCTTTAAATCGGTTGATTATGAATTACTAGTTTTAAAAGATCTCCCGGCCAAGGATACTGGCATAGCTGGTTTGGTTAGTGAAATATTTTTTACTGACAATAAACTAGCCGGTAGTAGTATCAAATTATCTAGTATAAAAAAAGATAAATCTATTGCCAAAAGAATAACTGAATTCAAAAAAAATATTAGTGAAGAAATGGTAACTTTGGGTTGGTATGATAAAAATCCCAATACCATCAAGCTTAAATACACTACTTTTGCTGGTGGTTTAATAATGATTGGATTTTTTATCGGCGACTTGGCTTTTGTATATTTTCTAGCACTGCTTTTAACCGGTGGGGTGGTGATGATTTTTGGTTGGCTCATGCCCAGAAAAACTTATCAAGGATCGGAAGTAAAAGATCACTTACTTGGTTTTAAAGAATTTTTATCAGTTACTGACAAGGACCGATTTAAATTTCACAACGCTCCAGACAAAAACCCGGAACAGTTTATGCAGTATTTACCTTTTGCAATAGCCATGGGAGTGGAAAAACAATGGGCTGAGCAGTTTAAAGATATTTATATCCAAAATCCTGACTGGTATCAAGGTAGTACAACCAATGCTTTTTTGGCTACACAATTTACTAATGACTTATCTAATTTCAATACGCAAATGGGAAATAATATTTCCCAGGCCTCCCGGGGAGGTAGTGGTTCTGCAGGAGGTGGATTTTCTGGTGGTGGTTTTGGTGGTGGTGGTGGTGGCAGCTGGTAATCTAATAATTTAAACGAAATAAAAAACCCGCAAACGTTGTTGCGGGTTAAAATTTAATTTAACTATTATTCACTTGCATGGGCTTTTTCGTATTCTTTTGCAATTTTTGATTTTTTAAATCTAATTTCTGGAAATTGATATCTCCAGAGAAAAATTACTAATCCATAGGTTAAACCTAAGACCAAAGGTGCAAAAATATTTTCCCAGTGAAAGGTTTCTACCTTCATGGTCGTAAAAATTCTGACCACGGAAAGAACGATTGCGGAAAATATTATAATACCTACCGGAAAAAGCCCGACTGTTTTATTTTTTACAAAGTAAAACATAATAATGGCTGCTGCCAAGAAAAGATAAAAAAATAATGCCACTCGAGCATGATTATCCATGTCAGAAATTTCACTTGCAGGTGGAAAACCATCTGCTATATACTGATATGAATAATAACAAACGTAATCTGCTTCTTTTACCATTTTAAAAGAATCAAGTAGAAAAGTACTGGTGAAAAGCATTATTATCAATACGATAATATGTTTTGGCCTGATATGCATGACGATCTCCTATTGATTTGTGATAAATTATTTAAGAACTAACCATTGATGATAGCATATTTTTCGGATTTTGTCAATACTAAAATGCCAATATTTACCAATAGAATCGCTATTTATTGACAAAATAAGACATTGGTTTTAATCTGCATAAGTTATGCAACTTAAAAATAAGGAGGTTCATTATGTACCCAGTATTAATTAATATTAAAAAGGGCCGCCGCCTGGTACCATGTGTCATGCTAGTTGATAGTTTACTGCCTTCACAAGCAAAACAATATATTCAAAAAAATCACCCGAATATTGAATTTGAATTTATAGATTTAATGCACCCGGAAAAATTTGATCAAGAAGACGTTAAAACAGTTTTGTTTGATTTTGGCATTATTGTCCAGAAAATAAAAAATCCAGATGATATTTTAACGATTGAACGTATGCTTACCCTAATGTACCAACGTGGCCTCAATGATGGCAGTTATGACACTTTACGCATGGCAGCTAAAACTTATCTCTAAAACAAAAAACCCTTTGTATCGACAAAGGGTTTTAAATTTTATTTTATTGTTCAGCAGATAGATCGCCTATTTTGTATTCTGCCAAAGTATTTTCCTGCAAACTACTACCGCCATGCTTTCCCACAAACTTATCAGTACCATCAACTCCACACAACTGGGTGATAGCTGCTTCACCGCCCGGGTGTTTAGCAATCCATTCAGTCAAATCATACACTTGTCCTCTAACTACTGACCAACAATCACTGGCTGTATTGTGACTAGCTACTTCTGACATTTTATAAGTTGGATTGTTATTTGTCATATCTTCATTGTTAGTATTATTTACTGAGTTTGTTTCCACTGGTTGACTCACTGGTTTAGTGGTACAACCAACTAAAAAAACCATCAGGAACATAAATACAACTAGCAAACTTTTACGCATATATAAAATAATTAATTTTTAGATGCTAGCTTATTATATACTGAAAATCAATTATTTCCAAGGGTAATTTTTACATCCTTCCTAAAATTGCACCAAAATAAAACACCAGCGCAACAAAAATAAAAATAAAAATATAAAAAAACAAATTTGATAAATTCTTATTTTTTGTAGTCAACTTTTTCAACCGTAAACTATTTAATACCACTGAAATAGAGCTAAAAGCCATAGCGGCAGAAGCAATAATTGGCGAGAGTAATAAACCAAAAGCAGAATACAAAATACCAGCTGCAACCGGAATTGCAATAACATTGTAACCAAACGCCCAGAATAAATTTTGTTTGATGATGCCAAAAGTCAAACGGGATAGTTCTATGGTTTCTACTACTTTATCTAAACTTCCTTTAACCAAAACAATGCTACCAGTCTCAATTGCCACATCAGTACCTGTGCCCATAGCTATACCAATATCAGCTTGTGCCAGAGCTGGTGCGTCATTGATGCCATCGCCCACCATAGCTATCTTGCCTTTTGTATTTTTTTGTAATTTCTTGATAATCTCGGCTTTGTCTTGTGGCAGCACTTCAGCGATTATATCATCTATCCCCAATTGATTTGCAATTGTGCGAGCAGTCATCTCATTGTCACCAGTTAACATAATGGTGGTAATACCCAAGCTTCGCAATTTATTGAGTGATTCTGGAGCTTCATTTTTAACTACATCAGCCAAAGCAAATAGAGCAACAACACTATTGTCAATTCCCATATAAACCAATGTCTGACCAGTATTTTTCCACCTTGTAGCAGTTTCACCAAAACTTTCAATATTTATTTGTTCGTTAATAAATAATTTTTCATTTCCCAATATTATTTTTTTGCCTGAAACTACTGCTGTTACGCCCAAACCAACTAAACTTTGAAAATTTTCTACTTTTAAATCATTCGCTAAATTATGCTGTTTGGCATAATTGGTGATAGCAGTAGACAAAGGATGCTCAGATAAATGTTCAACTGCATAGGCTAAACGTAAAATTTCATCTTTATCTTCCTGGTTAGCTATTTGCCAATCAGTCACTGCTGGTTCACCTTTGGTCAATGTTCCGGTTTTATCAAAAACAATCTTTTCAATTTTATTGGACCACTCTAATGCTGTGGCATCTTTTATCAAAATTCCATTTTTTGCAGCCTTACCCGAACCTACCATTACAGCCGTAGGAGTTGCTAGTCCCAAAGCACAAGGACAAGCAATGATTAACACGGTGATCGCAATATATAACGCTAGTTGTAAAGTGGATGTGTCCCCACCAACCAAACCCAGTCGAGGGGCGATCAACAACCAAAAAATAAAACTAAATACTGCAATGATTACAACTATTGGTACAAAAACTGCAGAAATTCTGTCTGCCAATTTTTGAATAGGTGGAGTACTACCTTGAGCTTCTTGAACCATTTTAATTATTTGTGCCAACAGAGTATCTTCACCGACTTTTGTGGCAACAAATTTAAAACTACCTATTTTATTTATGGTGGCACCAATTACTAAATCACCTACATTTTTTTCTACCGGCATCGACTCACCAGTAACCATGGACTCATCTATAGTACTATTGCCTGATATTATTTTACCGTCTACCGGTATCTTCTCTCCTGGTCTAACAACTACTACATCAGCTACTAAAACCTCATTGACTGGCAAGGTTATCTCTTTACCATCACGTACTACTGTAGCTGCTTTTGCTCCCAGCTGTAACAAAGCTTTGATCGCATCGCTAGCTTGTCCTTTGGCACGAGCTTCCAATAAACGCCCTAACAGAATAAAAAAAGTAATAAATACGCCTGCCTCAAAAAAAACCTCAACCGCCAACTGACTAAATAAATTGGGCAAGAAAGTTACCATAGTAGAATACGACCAAGCAACAAAAGTTCCTAAGGCAATCAAGGTATCCATATTAGCTGATTTTACTCGAACTGCTTGCCAAGCACTTTGAAAAAATTGTTTACCGCCAAAAAAGATAATTGGTGTGGCAACTAAAAATTGCAGCAAATAAAATAAATCAATCTGATAGTTAAATTGCTCGAATGTCAAATAGCCCAGGGGCGACATGGGCATAGCTATAAACTTAAACGCAGCTGCCACCATAAAAATCATAATCACCAAAAAAGGCAAACTAGCTAAACCCACCCACCAAACTTTTTTTTGTAAATGTAAATACTCCTGCTGACGCAAGGTGGCAACATGATTATGATGATCAGGGTACTGAGAAGTTATCTTTTTGGCCTGATGAGGATCAGCTAAAATAGTATGGTTGCTATCTGTAGTTATTAAGCGATAACTACCGGCGCTACTAACTGCCGTTATTAAATCTTGTACAGTTATCTTATTTTCATCATAAACTACTTTCATTTGCTCAGCCGCATAATTCACTTCTACCCCTTCCACTCCATCCAATTTACCAACCATTTTTTCAATTAAATTTTTACACGCCGCACAATGCATGCCGACAATAGGATATATTTTAGTAATCATATAATTTATTTTATTACTTGATAATTATCTAAATTATTTATTGTACTTTCCACCTGATGTAATTCATCCGCAGTTAGTTGAGAAAAATAAACTAACCCTTTTTCTTGACCAGCTACTAGTTGAATGTCTTTTATCCTGTCACCCCAACCTTTTTCTTCAAGTTCCATCCTAATAAGTGCTAAACAAGCGTTACAATGCATACCTTTAATTTGTATTTTAGTCTCCATATTATTGAAAAGTTACTGTTAATGGTGGCACCATGCCCATGGAACAAGTAATTTTATAACTACCAGCCTTGGGTTTGCCTAAATTAACTTGATTTTCACCCGGTTTTAAATTGACAAAACCACTAAACAAACCCCGTGCCGCCATTTGGGCACCACAACCCAAAACTCCTTGATTATCTACTATCATCACAGTGGGTATGTCGGCTTTTAAAATAGTGCTACCTAAATTGGTATATTCAAAATCCTTGGCGATTATATTTAATTTCTGAACATCATTAATTTCTTTTTGTTGATTAGTATCACTACTGATTGGTAAACTTTTACCGGCATCAGGGCCAAATAAAATAGTGGGCCCTGATTGAGTTTGAGTTTTTGCTGCTGAATAATTTTTAACATCGTGTAGACTGGGTAGACCTAAAACATTTAACTGTCCATTGATATTATAAAAAGCAAAAAAAATAACAATAATTCCAGCTATCCGAGAGAACTTCGCCGTTAAATGAGGTTTTTGAGTAAAACGATAACCAGAATAACTAATGCCAGCTAGCATAGGCAAAGTTCCCAAAGCAAAAAACAACATAATCATTCCCCCGATAAAAAAACTACCAGTAGTCAAGGCAATACCTTGGGCAATTAAAGTAAATCCGCAAGGAAGAAAAAAAGTTAGCCCACCAATAATAAATGGAAAAAATTTACCTGACCAATTGTTTTCACTGACAATTTTGCTGGTAAAAAATTTTGGTAGACTAAAAGAAATTTTTTTTGCCCACCCCACCTCCAACATTTGTAAAGCCAAAACAATCATTAATAGCGAAACTAAACCAACTAAAATAGCATAACTAGTGGAACTATTGAAAGACAAACCGCTACCCAATAAACCCAATAAACCACCCAAAATAAAAAATGACACCAATCTCCCCAAATGAAATAACCAGTGTGGTAGTAATTTTTCTTTTTTATTTTCACTATCAATGTACACTTCATGCCATTTTTTAGTCAGCGAGAGCAATAACCCACCTACCAAAGCCGCGCAACTAGAAATCCCAGCCACCAAACCTAAAACAAAAAAAGCTGGCAAAGAAGAACGAGTATCAACGGATACAAATCTACCCAACTGCCATTTATCTAAAAAATAATAAGCCAACAAAAAAATCGCAGACCCAACAATAATTTTTAAAAAAGAAGCCAGTTTTTCTTTATTTACATGCCATCTATTGTTGGCACGATAAAATAATTTTTTTATTTTTTTTGCTTTGGGTTTTTCAAAAAAGCTATATCCTAAATTTTTAAATTCTTGATTAATTGCTGCTAAATCCAAAGCTTGCTCATCAGCTAAATAAACTTCTACTTGATTTTTATTTAAAGAAGCATCTGCGGCCTTGACGTCAAATTTTTTCAATAACTTTTTTTCAATCAACAATTCACAGGAGGAGCAATGCATACCCTCCACATAATAGATCTTTTTATTATCTTTATTTGTATTCATATAATTTTAAAAGTTCTTTAGTAGTTTTTTGTTCTTGACCTTGATGTACTTGATTGACTACACAGTGTTTTAGATGATCCTCAATAATCAATAAATCAAGTTGTTTTAAAGCTTTTTGTACTGCCCGCGATTGGTGGACAATATCTATGCAGTAAGTGTTGTTACCAAGCATTTTTTCAATTGAACGCAAATGGCCTTGAATGATCTTTATCCGATGCAAGGCCCGCGATTTAACCGTCGTTTTCCTTCTTCTATCCATATTTTTAAAATTAATAATTTATAATTGATAATTTTTCGATATCCCCTATATAGGGATATTATAATATTATTGAATAAATGTCAAAATTACCCGCCAACTAGGCGGTTAGATAAATAAATACTTAGAAAAGTGCCACTATAAAAACCTCGCTAACTAGCGAGGTTTTAAAAAATTATTCTAGTGGTGCGCAATCAGTCTGAAAATCGTCAGGAAATTTATATTCAGTCAATAAATTACAAGGTATCATGCCGTTACCATCAAACACCAACTTCCACTCGTTATCAACTTTGGCAGCAAAAAATATTCCACCTTCGCCTTTGGTACCATCACCAAACTTGACGCTACCCCGCATATGATCTGCTGTACTGGTAGTTATGGCAATGGTTACTTCATCCGTGCTACGATCATACTTTTGAGCAAATAGTTCTCTAATTTTTTGTTGAGTAATTATTTGTGGCATATCGTTGGGATTAAAATAACCACAAGATAATTCTACATTGTAAGTATCGTTAACTACTTCGGTTGTAGTTGCTTCAGTGGTAGTTGCTTCAGTTGTTACCTGTTCATTGTTACGAAAATTATACAAACAAGCCATATAGTTGAAATAATACCCTCGCTGTCCACCAACAACACCATCAGCTAAATTGAAAGAATCAGTCTGAGCCAGAGAATTGAGAAAATTTTCTATAGTAGTAACACCATTCATAGTCAAATTTTCTGCTTGAAAAGATAAACCATCAATGGCAACATCAGCCTGAGTAGTTTCATCACCCGTTACCCAATTGAAACTTTTCTGAACTGGTCCAGTAAAAACTATTCCGGTATTCTGCCGAACTGCCCCGACTAAACCAGTTGCCATATCTGGACAAAATTCTTCAAAAATTCGCAAACACTTCTGACTAGCCTCACACCAACCATAACCAGCGGAAGTTAAGCAGCCATAACTATCAACATCATTACCAACAATTGGCTGACTGCTATTTTGATTGATTGGTACTACTTCATCTAATTGCTTTTGATCCCATAAGCGCAAAGCCCAGATTCCCGCCCCTACCAACAAAACAGCCAATAAAATTAACCAAATAATAAGAAATATTTTATTTCTAGTCATAATAAAAACAATTATTAATTACTACTAATTATTATATATCAAATATCAGAATAAAGTAATTAACAGTTATTTAGCCAAACATCAATACTTCAGGCTTAAAGATAAGCAATATACCAATAATTAACATCAAAACACCGCCAATTAAATGTGAATAACGGGAGTATTTGGTAGTCAGTCCAGTTACTTGTAAAGTAGCCATGGCAATAAAAAAAACCAACATATCATCAAGCATAAACACAAAAATATAAAGCAAAATATATAAATAATACTGCCAACTGGTTAAACTATTTAAGGCTAAAATTTGAGTATAAACTGTTGGCAGTCCCGCTGAACAAATAAGCTCTACCAAGTTGACCGCTACTGCCAACAAAACAATACCACCCAGTGCTAAATAAAAACTGTTAGATTTAGTAATTTCTTGTAACCGACTGAAAATTTTCTGTCTTTTTTCCGTACCGGTCACCTTACAAGCACCGGTGGGATTGGTAAAATACTCTTTCAAATTGTAACCACCACCTACCAAAGCCAAAATTCCTATCAATACTCTAACCCAAACAATAAATCCTAAAAAAATTATCAAATTTAGCCAAGCGGCCATAAACAAAAAATAAACCATAGCTGAGGCAATAATAAATGCACTACCCAAAATCCACATCCGTTTTTTATCTTTCATGCCTAGTAACAAACTTATGAGAAACAACAGTACCCACATCGCACAGGGATTAAATCCATCAAGCGCTCCTAAAATAATAGTTAGTACTGGCAAAGAAAAATTTTTGGTTTCAATTTCACCCAACCAGGGTAATTTGATTTTATCTGACTCAACTGCTAAAGTGTCTGAATTTGAAATAGCAATTGGTGCTGTTTTAGCTATCCCTAAAATTTCACTGGTTTTATCTGGACAACCAAGTTGCAAACAAGCATCAATCCGACGCTCTATTTCAGCAGGTGTTATAGTTTCACTAAAACCCACCAAGGGTTGGTCACCAATAATAGTTACTGGTACACCTTGAATAGAAAAACCTAAAGACTTGCCAAGAGCCTGTAATGATTCTTGGTTATTTTGATTGTAATAAACTTCATAATCATAAAGTTTAACTTGATGATTTTCATCAATATATTTTGCCAAAAAAGTTTTTTCTTTGGCGCAATGCGGACAACCCTGTCCCCAAAAAAAATAAATATTTGTCGTATTGGCTAAAGCATTGGCTGGAATTAACCAAGTAATAAATAAAAATAAACCAATAAAAATTTTTTTCATACTGATTAATTTAAGTAATATTTAATTATACAACAAAATAAAAGAGTCGTCTTTTCAAGACGACTCTAAAATTTTACCTCCTTTCTTTTTTGAAAGTTGGAAAAAATTGTTTATTATTACTGGAAATAGACCCAAAAATAAATTTTTACCAATTTATTTAAAGGATCATATCCAGTGGCAATTACGCCCTTTAAACCGTAAGGTGCTGATAAATCTTTGGTTAAACCAAATTCTACTCTTTCCAAATCTTTGTGTTTATGATCATAACTTGATCCTAAGTAGCCGTTGATAGGGCCACTAATAAACAAAAAATTTGTTAGTAGAGAATCTGATTCAATAAAACTCATCAGCTTAGAACCACAATATATCACCTGACCTGCTACTCCCTGATACAGCTGGTTGTAAACTAACCCGCCCCTAATCTCAAAATCTTTATCTTTGAAGCCAACTCCCAGGTTTGCTTCGCTGACTTGTTTTTGAGAATTGTAGGAGTAACCGACTCCGACTGACCAACTGTTTCCATTTAAAGAAACATCAACGCCAGGAGCACCACCAGGTATCTTTCCATAAGGGAAAGGTTCAAAGTGTCCTCCTGATCCAATTGGATGAGGTCTAGTCAGAGTAATTTGTCTAGCAATATAGCCTACTTTGACTTTCAAGTCATTGAAATTTGATTCGTACCAGAAACTACCATAACTTTCATCAGGATTTGAGTAACGTGCTCGAAAAAATAAATCATTATCAGTAAATAATGTATACTTGGTTTCTAAACCAAACATATAATCAACATTGCTGTTGATATTTACTTTTTGATCTATTACTCCGGTATAAATTACTCCGACATACTTGCGGGTAATTGTTAAATCCTGAGAAAGTATTTGGACATTAGCTGCCAAAAAGATTAATAATATTAAAATGATGTTTTTCACTGTAGTAAATTCCTTTGTATTTTGTTTTAGTTCGGTTAATTAAGTTAAACTGAACTAAAATACTTGGAGCTCTACAGCCAATTATCATTTTAGATAATACTAATTTGTCTCTTGGCGTTTGCCAATTGACTATGATGAAACTTCTGGGTGGCGGAATGTTTAGTAAAATAAACATGGGAGAAAAAAACAGAAATATATATTTCTGAATTGCTCTAATGATTTTTACAAAATAGTTCCGCACCGTTGCCGTAATTGGCAAATTGAATTCTAAAGATTCGTCTTCAGATTCTACTACCATTTGGGTAATTGTCACCCTATTCTGCACAATTTCTTGGGCATAAATTTTTATGGGACGAAGAATCGTCCCAATGGCAAATAAGATTGCTAACATATAGGCTAGTGCTAATCTCCAGCCTCTAGTGCCAATTTTCTCTTGCCAAACTTGTAGTTCGGCATCAATCGTTTTTTGTAATAAACTATTGGGTTTATAAACAAAGATACCGATGATGCTAAACAATATACATAGTATGACAACTGCCATATCTCCGGCAGAATGGAATTTCAACTTATATACAGTTGACCTTTTAATCAAGATGATCAAAAAGACAAACGGTATAAATGATAAATAAAAACTCCAAAGTCCTGTCAAAAATTTTGACCAATCTACTCCAACATTATTGTCGTGCAGGACATTAGCTTGAGCAGAATTAACTTCTTGTTGAAATAATAAACCATTGACTTTGTCCATTGATTTTGGACGGTAAAAATTTTCGATTGTAAAATCAATAGTATTTTGAGCATGAATATAAAATCTATAATTATAGTATCTTTTATATTCATTCAATATTTGTCTCAATAAGAAAACATCCGCTTGCCATTGGTCGACGGAATACCCGTCAGATTTTATTTGTTCTTGGGCATTAGTTGCTACTCTCAACACCTGCTCATTAAGACTCGTGATTTCTTCGCTAGATAGAACTGGCGAATTATCACGATAATTTTCGATTATTACATCTTGATGGATGAATAAGAATAATCCAATCACCAAAGTAATAAGTAATTTGTGATACCAGTTCATCTAGAACTCCTTACTAATTTTTGTTTAGTTATTTAATTTTCAAAGTGCTATTCTAGCTAGAATAACCAATCAGTATAGCACATTTTTTCGATTTTGTCAATACTTAAGAAAAACAATTAAATTAAAAACAACGGATTTTCATCCGTTGTTTTACTAAAATATATTGCTATTTCTTCACTTTCTTCTTAGCCACTTTTTTAGCTTTGGTTACTGGTAGTGCCTTCACTATTTTTTTGACTTTGGGGATAACTGCCATTGGTTGCGGTTTATTGTTTAACTCGATTACTTTAATCAGTCGTTCCATTTTCTCATTTAACATCACTAACTGCTTCTTTACTTCATCATTACTTCCCCCACTAGACGCTGGTTTAGCGCTAAAATTTTTCTGGGCAAATCTATCTCCTCCCCGATTGCCCCCGCCACTTTTTTTACTAGCAAAACAGTCATCACAAAAAACTGGCTTATCGCCGCTAGGGCGAAATGGTACTTCACAATCTTTGCCGCATTGGTCGCAAACCGCGTGATGCATCGATACTGGACCGTGGCTTCTACCTCGATCACGACCTCTAAAACCTCCGCCGCCAAAGTGTTTACCACCACCTCTTTTAAAATCTCCCATAAATTAATATTAATTATTATAGTGTATTGA
The DNA here is from genome assembly GCA_964493305.1 of uncultured Gammaproteobacteria bacterium. Classification (GTDB taxonomy): domain Bacteria; phylum Patescibacteriota; class Patescibacteriia; order S139-126; family S139-126; genus DYGA01. The sequence continues at coordinate 182,275 of CAZBLW010000001.1, read as the reverse complement.
GTATGCGCGTATTTTCAGTAAAAAGCAATACCAATTTGAATACATATATTGACGGTTTTATATAAAAATAGTAGCATAAGAATACTGTTTTAATATTATTCCGTAAGGTTTTTTGTCGGTAGAGGTCAGGTTGGACTGGATGTCTAAGCTGACGACTGTGTCAGTCAGTTGCTCTATCGTGAAATTGCCTCGCGGTTATTTGTTCTTTAATGAGTTTAATATTATTCCGCGGTAGCTCAGTCGGTAGAGCAACTGGCTGTGTTCAACATCATTTGGTATACTTTTAAATGTATGCCAGATAAAAGAAAATATACCGATCGTGCCCAATATTTAAAACGAGCTGTTGCTAAAAGAAGAAAACAGATTAAAGCAATGGTTGTTGAATATAAAGGCGGTAAATGTATAATTTGTGGTTATAAAAAATGTATTGAAGCTCTCGATTTACACCATCTAGATAAAACCAAAAAGAAATTTGGTATATCCGGACAAGGTTTGACAAGGTCATGGGAAAGTGTAAAAAAAGAAGTCGACAAATGCATTTTGATTTGTGCTAATTGTCACAGAGAATTACATGTCGGTATTACGCAGCTGCCTCGCGTAAGCGAGGACAGAAAAACGGGGTGAATTGACGGGAAGCCTAAGTCTGAAAATTACAGATAAGGTAATCCGCAGCCAAGCTCGCTAATTTGGCGAGAAGGTTCAGAGACTAGCCGAAAGGCGTACCTCTTTATTAGGGGGAAGCGCCCCGCTCCTGAATTAAATCAGGATGATGAGATAGTCCATTCCTTATGGAAACATAGGGGTAGATGTAACCAGTGGGTCGTCGGTTCGAGTCCGACCCGCGGAGCCATGAAAATTGCGTCACCATCAGGTGGCGCTATTTTCATTTCTGGGAGGACGAGAAGTTTATCCCGCCTTGGCGGGAAGTCCGACCCGCGGAGCCATAACAAAGAACACCAGTATTTATTGGTGTTTTTTGTATAGGGCAAGTGAAGGTTAGAACTGGAGTATAGACTATATTGTAATATATTGTAACTTGAAAAATACTATAATTGTGATATATATATTATATAGAGGGACTAATTATTAATATTTATGGCAATATGAAATTTGAAAAAATGCCAAATAATGAAAATGTACTTGAAAATCAAGAGAATCTTGATGAACGGCATGATAATTGGTTTAAAGATAAGGTTCAGAATTGGGCTGCAGATCATCCTGATGTAATAGAAAAAATAAAACTATATGCATCAGGGACAGTAGCAGCAGGCGCCGCAGTGGGGACTTTTTTATCGTTAGAAGATCCTAATGCTAGACAATTTATGTCATTAGTTAATGGTGTAAGCAGTGGCTCACTTACTTATATGGCACTTAGCGCGCTATCTCATAAGTTAGGTTTGGAAGGGAATTTTGATACAAATAAAGAACAAAATATATGAAAGAATTATTAAGAGCATTATTAAAATCACGAGGCATAGAATTAAGTGAAGATAAGCTTGGAAAGTACACTAACGATTTTTTAACAATAGCTGGTTTAGAATTAATAAGTATTACTGCACCAAAATTTAATAATGAGGATTGGAATCATATTAATAAGTGCTTAGAAAAAAAGGATACGACAGGTTTAGAAAAGGTATTAGCATCAAAATATACATCGGATGAATTTTCTGAATTGGTTCAAAACAATCTTAGCTCATTATTGGATGACTATATTGAAAAGGTTGTTAATGGACAATAGTGATTAGTTTGATATTACACCACACTTCTGGTTCTAATTTCCCCCACGACACCAAGCCATAAAAAAATGATGAACTTTTGCTCGTCATTTTTTTATATGTAATGATATAATTAACTTATGAACAAAATAAGATATGCGTTATTATCATTTATTTTCCTTACACTACTTCTATTTGGTGTATTTATGATTGTTTTTGGAGAATATGATGACAGTCCCGGAGCACAATTAATTGGACTAATTTTGGTTATTATAAGTAGTATGCGAATATTTCTAATTACCAAAAAATTTATTGCCACCAATAAAAAAGCGGATAAATAACTATCCGCTTATTAACTAAAATAACTGCAAAGCTAGTTCAATCATCTCGGTGAAACTTTGTTCCCGCTCTAAAGCACTCACTGATTGCTTGGTAACTAAACTGTCGCTGACAGTTAGAATCGATAAAGCTTGTATGTTTTTTTGTGCGGCCAAGGTATAAAGTTCCGCCGTTTCCATTTCAATTGCCAATACTTTGTATTGGGCAAATATTTCCCAGGCGCTGGGTGAGCAATCATCATAAAATTTATCAGTGGCAAAAATATTACCCACTCTAACTAAGGTAGATGTTTGTTGCGCCAGCTGATAAGCTCGCCACAATAAATCCCAATCTGCCAAAGGGGCAAAACTAAGACCCACAAAACGACGCACATTTAATGCTGAATCAGAGCATGAACCCATAGCTAGAATTATATCCTGCAATTTTATTTCTGGCTGTAACGAACCACAACTACCTACTCGGATAATTTTTTTAACCTTGTAGCTATCTATTAATTCATTGACATAAATTGCCAGTGACGGCATGCCCATACCCGAACCTTGAACTGAAACTTTCCTATTATCTAAAGTATAACCGGTAAAACCTAACATATTACGAACAGTATTGTACTGAGTTACTTTTTCTAAATAATTGTCAGCGATAAATTTTGCTCGCAAAGGATCACCAGCTAATAAAACAGTTTCGGCAATTTGTCCAGGTTTGGCAGCAATATGTATACTCATGATTTTCTCCTTTGTTTTGATTTGTTAAGGTAAATTGAATTTAATATCTTATTAATTTTAATAATTTATGTCAAATCATTTATTTGAGCTCAATTTTCCAATATTGACAAATCTAATAAATTTATCTACTATACTTAATCGGTTCTTTAATTATCAAAATTTAAAAATGAGAGGTAAATCATGAATTGTAAAGAAAAAGATTGCTCTGGCAGTATTGATTTAGAAAAAATTATCCACCTTCGTACTGGTTGCAGTAGTAGTGCCACTGCTTATCCTTGTAATACTTGCGGGAGAATACACTGGTCTGATGGAAATTTAGTATTCAATCGTTCAGGTGAATCTGCCTATCTTGAAAACGGAAAAATAATCCACAAACAGCCAACTGAAAAAATCAATTAAAACCTTAAAGCCAAGATATAAATTCTTGGCTTTTAATATTTACAAAAAAAATAGTTTGTGATAATATGTTTGGAATCTTACATTAAAAAAGGAATATTACCATGAACAACAACACCAATGACCTAGTTTTCTCTCCGATTGGAGCTGATTTCCCTAGACAAATTTATCGCGACATCTATGATCTGACTGCTAGACAAAATAAGGCAGAAAAACTTTCGCGGTTTCGTAATGAATTAACCAGTCTGCACGTTTGGTTTGCCTTACGCAGTGTCTACATCCATTTCAAAGCATCTTATCCCAATTACCAGTACATTTATGATTTCAAAGAATATGATGAATTCAGCACTTTAGAAATAGTGGAACATCTCAGAGGTATGTTAGCCAAAACTGACAGTCAAACAATTGATGGCCAATATGCTAAACTACTCAACTGGGAGCATCTGGGAGAGTGCGACACACATTTTGAATTTTTTATTCAATTGGTTGATGCTTTTTTGGAAGCAGTCCAAGGTTTATCATTCGCTGCTAAATTTGATTTCAGAATGGAAAAATTTTTAGAAAAAATTAAAAATTTCTCATTCATTCAAGAAAAATTTATAAACGATCATCTAGAAAAAAACAACATCAAACCAATCACTTATGCTTTTTCACCCGAGCACTCCAAAATCATATTTTTTCATTCAGCTGAATGGGGAGAAGAAAAAACCTCAAAATTTTTGGTCAATCATATTGTGCCATTATTAATAGATAATCCGAGTTTCCAACTAACCACGGAAAAACTTCTAGCCCTAATCGGTCAATTTGAAAATTCGTTTAGTAACTAAATAAAAAGAGCAGCCAAAAGCTGCTCTAATTTTATTTTCAACTTTCTATACTAATAGTCCTTTAATTTTTTCATTTGCATATTCTGCTGAATCTTTTCTAAAGCTTTAGCTTCGATTTGCCGAATACGTTCGCGGGTTACACCAAACTCTTGTCCTACTTCTTCCAAAGTATGAGCAACTCCGTCAGTTAAACCAAAACGCATTTCTAAAATCTTTTGTTCACGTGGGGTTAACTGACTTATTATTTCAGTAACATGATCTTTCAATAGTCGCAAAGCCGCCACTCGATCAGGAGTAATAGTTTTTTGATCTTCAATAAAATCGCCCAGTTTAGAATCACCATCATCATCATCACCAACTGAAGTTTCTAACGAAACTGTTTCTTGAGATATTTTCATGATATGCAAAATCTTATCCAACGGCTCGCCCATTTCCGAAGCGATTTCTTCAGGTAACGGTTCTCTACCCAGGTCTTGAATTAAACGTCTTTCGACTTGTTGAAATTTATTGATAGTTTCTACCATATGAACTGGAATTCTGATTGTCCGCGATTGATCAGCCAATGCTCTAGTAATCGCCTGCCGAATCCACCAGGTGGCATAGGTAGAAAATTTAAAACCTTTGCGGTAATCATATTTTTCTACCGCTCTAAACAAACCAATATTACCTTCTTGAATTAAATCCAATAAAGATAAACTACGGCCAGTAAATTTTTTAGCAATCGAAACCACTAAACGCAAATTAGCCTCAATCAACCGACGCATAGCTTCTTTGTCATTTTTTTCCTTACGCTTGGCCAATTGCAATTCTTCTTCGGAAGACAATAAAGGAACTTTACCAATTTCCCGCAGATACATTTGAATCGAGTCAGCGGAAATATCGGTCAAATCAAGTCGTTTTTTATCAATACCAAAACCGGCGTGTTTTAATACTTCCTCTCGTTTTTCTTTTTCTGACAAAAGTCCACCGCTATATTCAATAACTTGCACAGCGGCTAAATCTAATTTATCAAGAAATACATAAAAATCTGACAAATAATCTTCTACCTCGGGAAATACAAAAAGAATTTCTTGCTCAGTTAAAAAACCGCGCTGCTTACCTTTGTGCAGCATTCTTTCAACTTGAGCTTGAATTGGTGGCAAAGATTTTTGCCGACGAGTAGTAGTTTTTTTGCTTCCTGTTTTTGCTTTGGAAGCTTTCACAGCTTTTTTCTTGGCTGTATTTTTTTTCGCCAGCCGATTGGCTGGGCGTTTGGTAGATGTTTTTTTACTCTGCTTTTTTGAAGCAGGTTTTTTTGATGAACTTAATTTTTTTGCCTTTTTCGGGGGCATAATTTTAAAAAAACTTTTGTTATTTAATTATTTTTAATTTATTGTAATCTGGCCAGTCGTGACAATATTTGACTCATCGTAGTTGATATCTCTGCTAATCCTTCCTCATCATGATTGGCTTCAGCCTTAATCGTTTGTTGTTTAAGTAATTGAAGTTGTTCACGATAATAAAACTTTTGAATATTTTTGATCAACTGCTCCCAATCTCTTAATGCATCAGCTTCGCTAGCAATAGCTTTAAGATCAGCCACTAACAATTGTAAAACCTTCAAAGTTTTTTGTTGCGTTTCAGTTAAATTTAATTTTTTGTCCAAAACAGCATCGGTTAAAAAACTCTCTGACCATTGTGAAGCGTTATTAGTATAATATACGATTAACTGTCTGTAAAGTTCCTGCTCATCATGTCCCGATAACATCTCTGGTAAAATCTGTTCTACCCCTGTACCCCACCAATCAGGTTTAGCTAACAACCAAGCTAAATATCTTTGACTCATGCGTTGCGACTGAGATATCTCCTGCCAAATATTGGTAGCCGGCTTGATGGTTTTTGATTGATTGCTGGAAGGTAAACTTTCCCGCAAAGCATTTTCAGAAATATTTACCAAAGCTGATAATTTTTGTAAATAAAAATCTTTTTCTATCGGGTCAGGTAATTTAGCAATGAGCGCTAACAATTCTTTGGCTGCTTGTTTTTTTCCAGTCAAAGTAGTCAAATTGTTATTGGTTGTATAATAACTAAAAAAATATTCCATAAATTCTGGGGCATCAATAACCATTTTTTTCCATTGAGTTGGTTGTATTTTAACGAATGAATCTGGATCTTCACCAGACGGCAGTACTAAAACATAAATTCGCCAACCGGTTTGTAATGCTAACTCCGTACTTCGCAAAATTGCTTTTGCTCCGGCATTGTCAGCATCAAAAGCAAAAACAATTTCTACTGCATACCTTTTTAACAAGGATAATTGTTCGGTTGTCAAAGCTGTCCCGGATGAAGCAACCACATCATCAAACCCAGCTTGATGACAGGTAAGTACATCCATTTGACCTTCAACCAAGATAACGCGATGATTTTTTTTGATAGATTCTTTGCCCTGATATAAACCATAAAGCACTCGTCCTTTCGCATACAACAACGTCTCTGGAGAGTTAACATATTTACCTTGTCCTTTGACTTCCTGTAACAATCTGCCGGTAAAAGCAATTATTTGACCATGACTATCAAACAACGGAAACATAATACGTCCGCGAAAACGGTCATAATATTCACCGTGTTCCTTGATAAATACCAAACCCGATTGTTTTATTTCGTGGTCATTAAAACCTTTGGTGTGAAGATGATCGCGCAACTTATCAAAACTATCAGGCGCCCAACCCAACTTCCATTCTTGGATAATTTCATCAGTCAAACCTCTAGCATGTAAATAAGATAAAGCATCGCTACCACCTTTTGTTTGCCATAAATGCGCCATAAAAAATTTGGCAGCAGCCAGGTGAAGATCAATCAGTCGCGAACGCAGATCAAGCAACTTCGGGTCTTGTCTTTGTAAAACAACACCAGCTTTTTGTGCTAGAATACGCAAGCTTTCCGCAAAATCAATATTTTCAATTTTTTTTACAAATTCAAAAACATCACCACCCTCACCACAACCAAAGCAATGCCAAAATTGTTTATCTTGAGACACCATAAAAGAAGGGGTTTTTTCGTTGTGAAAAGGACAAAGACCTTTCCAATTACTACCCGCTTGTTTGAGTTGAGGAACATATTCCTTAACCACGTCGACAATATTGAGTTTATTTTTTATTTCTTGTACTTGATCCATAACCAAGATGGTTTTTATAGGTTATTCATTGGTAATCTTAGCTTATAATATCGTTTTTGGTCTAGAGTGAATTCTAAACAGTTAGTCCACATAAATAATTTTTTGACAAACTAACTGTAATTATTTATTATAAATCAAATTTCTTTAACATAATATCTAGGAGGAAAAATGAAACCTAAAATAAAAATTAATAAATTACAATTATGGTTTTATGAACTACAATATCAATTGCACAAAACTAGAATAATGCCCCGAGGTAAAATTATACTGATAAATTTTTTCAGCATTGTCATAATCATAACTTTAGTATTTTTAATTTTTTATTTTCTAATCAACCCAATGGTTGTTGAAATTTTATACTAACCAAAAGTCCCGAAATTTTCGGGACTTTTATTTTTCAAAATGTTTAGATTAATTTTAGAACCTGCCACCAATTTGTTATATATTCTGGTCGTCGGTTTTGATATTTTAAATAATAAGCATGTTCCCAAACGTCAAGTCCAATAATTGGCGTATGTCCTTGCAAATAGGGTGAATCTTGATTGGCTGTAGAATAAACCTCTAGTTGACCAGCGTTATTTCTTACTAACCAAGCCCAACCACTACCAAAACGAGTAATTGCACTTTGACTAAATTTTTCTTTAAACTCATCAAGTGATCCAAAAGTATTGCTTATTTCTTTAAGCAATTTTTCATCTACTGATTTTTCCGGTGACATAATTTCCCAAAACAAACTGTGATTAGCGTGTCCACCGCCGTGATTCCTAATAGCTGTTTTATCTGCTTCATCAATTGGTAAACTGGTTAACTCTTGCAAAAGTTCAGCTAAAGGTTTATTTAAAAGATTGGGATATTTTTCCAAAGTAGCATTCAGCTTATCAATATAAGCTTGATGATGTTTGGTGTGATGTATCTCCATGGTAGTTTTATCAATATACGGTTCCAAAGCATCATATTTATAAGAAAGTTCTGGTAATGTATGCATATATATTAGATTAAGATTTAAGATTTAAGAATAAAGTATTAAGTATTTTTATTATAAATTAATCTGACTTTTTATCAACCCTAATACTTAATTCTTAATTCTTTATTCTATTTTTGGCAATGGGGACAAAAATGCGTCCCCCGTCCAGCTAATTTTATTTTCTTGATAGCTGTTTTACAAATTTTACACTTAGCCTTAGCTCTACCATAGACATGCAAATGTTTAACAAAATTTCCTGTCCGGCCAAAAGTATCTACATAATTATTGAAAGTGGTACCTCGTTTAGCTATGGCTTGACGAATAACTTTTTTAGTTTGCTTAAATAACTCTCTAATTTCCTGATGGGTCAATTTATTTACTGTTCGCGTCGGACGAATTCTAGCAGCAAAACAAATTTCATCAGCATAAATGTTGCCAATGCCAGCTATTAACTGCTGATTGAGCAATAATGCCTTAAGATTGGTTTTTCTATTTTTAAATAATTTTTCCCATTGGGAAATAGTAAAATTTTTAGTCAAAGGTTCAATGCCAAATCTTTCTTTGATTAATTCTAATTCTTTTGCATTGACTATCTGCATATAACCAAAAGTGCGTATATCGTTAAAATATAAACTACTTTTATCAACAAATTCTATAACAATATAAGTATATTGATTGGGATAATCCATTTTATCTGACGTGTAACTGTGCCCGCCAATGGTTTTATTGTTTTTTTTAATATAAATCAACTGACCGGTCATTTTAAGATGAACCAATAAATACAATTTATTTTTCAACACAAAAATCAACAACTTACCTACTCGTTCAATTTTAATAATTGAATTTCCTTGCAAATTTTTTATAAAAAAACTGTCAGGATTTTTTACTAATCTTGATTTATTTATGGTGACTTTTTTTATTTTTTTACTGATAACTTGTTTAACTAAGTCACGTCGAATTGTTTCTACCTCAGGAAGTTCGGGCATGGGTTTAGGATAAAAAATAATTACGGTTGATAAGTTACGCGATAAACCACACCGGCTTTATCATCGGTAAGATACATCTCACCACCAGGCTGGATTAGAATATCAACTGGTCTACCTAAAACCTCATTATTATTCAACCAACCACCAATAAAATCTTCCTCACTTTGATAATTTCCTTGAGCATCAAGTCGATAACGTACAATCTTATATCCAGTTGGTTTTGATCTGTTCCAAGAACCATGATAAGCCACTAACAAATCATACCACATGTCTTCAGGCCATCCTTCCTCGGGAATAAAAGCTAGTCCCAAAGGAGCCGAATGGGCAGGGATATCAATATAAGCAGGGACTTTATCACGGCAGGGGTCTTGAATATATTGGTTTTTATCAAAATCATTATCATGTATATTCTGACCGTAACAAATTGGCCAACCGTAGTCTTTACCTGATTGTAAAATATTTATTTCATCAGGTGGCAAGTCATCTCCCAACCAATCTCTCCCCATCTCGGTTACCCAAATCTTGCCAGTAACCGGATGAATTGTCATAAATGGAGCATTGCGTAAACCAGTAGTGTACTCACGTAAATTACTCCCATCTAAATCAGCAATTAATACTTTAGCCCGACGCCAATCATCTTCATTGCAAACATTGCAGGTTGAACCGACAGCAATTAAAAGTTCTGTTTTTTCCTGACCATCAAGCGGTGTTTCTATAATTGTTCTTGTCCAGTGACCGCCACCATCTGGTAAATCAATAATTTTCTTTTTATTGACTGCTTGATCATTAGTAAAATCATAATTAAACAAAGACACTTGATTAGTTTCCGCTACATACAATTGGCAACTGTCTTCACTATAACATTTAACCAATAAACCATGGGGTTTATTTAAATTATTGATTACAGTTTTTGTTTCGTCGGCTTTACCGTCACCATTGGTATCTCTTATTTTTACAACCTTGCCTTGATTGGGAATACTGACCAAAAAACCGCCATTGGGTGCGTGAACAATTACCCGAGGACTGCCTAAATTTTCTGCAAACACAGTAATTGAAAAACCTTCTGGTAAAGTCAAAGGGCCTTGTTGATAATATTTTGTTGATTGCGGGATAACAATCTCCTTATTATCATTGAGTTGTTCTTGGATTAAATCATTATAATCATCAACTTCCTTGGTCAATTTATCTGCATCATCAAGCAATCGGACAATATTATTTTGGGGTGAAAAAAGAAAAGGTACAAAGTTTCTTAATTGCCGCCAACCTAAAAAAATTAAAAATAGTACAAGCAAAATTGACAAAATAACAATATACTTTTTAATCATAAATTATAAATAATTAAGTAAATTTTCGTAATTAATAAAACTAAAAATTTTGTAAAAATAAGTCACCCAAGTTCCCAGCCCATCGGTTAGCAACAGCAAACCAATAATAATCAAAAATATTCCTCCCACAATACCAACGACTTTAAAAAACAGTTGTTTATCCCGTAAAGCATAAAAACCACTACCCACACCAGCCGCTACCAACAGAAAGGGTACAGCATGACCGAGAGAAAAAATAGCCAACAACACTCCACCGGAAATAATTGTGGCTGATTGCGAAGCTAACAATAATACTGTTCCTAAAACTGGCCCGATACAAGGCGTCCAACCAAAGGCAAACACCATACCAAAAAGCATAGAACTAAAAGGTCGGCCTGGTTGTAAATATTTTGTTACTGGAAAGTGCCAGGTGCTATTTAAAAAATTAAATTTTAACCAATTGAATTTTCCAATTTCAGACAGTAACATATAAAGACCAAAGATAATTATCACCACTCCTCCGACGCGACTTAGTATTAATCTATATTTAATCAAACCGACTCCACCTAAACCAAACAATAACCCCAGTAAAATAAAAACCGAACTAAAACCAACAACATAAAACACTCCATTTAAAAAAATTTTTCTTCGAGCGCGGTTCAATAATTCTTTATCATTTAACTGCTTGACCGATACTCCGCTAATAAAACCCAAATAACCTGGCACTAAGGGTAAGGTGCAGGGAGCCAAAAAAGTTAAAATCCCAGCAATAAAAGCAGAGATTACTAAAGTTATGTCCATAAATATCATTTTAACATATTATAAAAAAGACGGAAAAAATCCGTCTTTTGTTTATAAAGCAAACGCTGAAATTATATTGTCAGTAAAATTTTCTTGCTCCCAATTGAGCAAGCTTAGACCATCAGCCAGAATATCTGTTAGATAAGTGCTTTTGGTTTTTAGCATAACTGCTAAATCACTTTTGGTTTTAGGTAACAACACGGCTATGTTGTATTTTGGTTTGTACCAATAAATACCATGGTAACGAAATGAGATATAATGTACGCAAGTACTAATGCGCTTATCTTGGTGTTTGGCGATTTGAATATGGTTGGGACAGGTACTGATGACAATATTGACCTCGGTACGGTCACGTAAATAATTTTTTATGGTCGGTAATTGACCCAAATCAATAATTTGCCAATAACGATCACAAATTTCTTGTAAGAGCTCTTCGGAAAAATCATAAACTTTAGGATTGTAACATAATACTTTTTTTACTTCTGGCAGTTTATCCTGCCCCTGCGCTACAATCAGCTGATTTAATTTTGACAAAATGTTTTTGGGATCAATCAATATGGCCTCCTGATTACTTAACTTGGACATAACTTCCTCCGTTTTTTATTTTTTTAAGGTAGATTAATTTTTATTTTTAATACTAAACAATAAAAAAGTCAACCCTGATTGGGATTGATCTTCTGATAGAATAAAATAAATTAGTAAATAATATTGGTATTAGGAAGCTGGGCTTGTAAATTATCCAATTCAGATTGACTTATGAGATTGCCGGTTAAATTGAGAGTTTTGAGATTGGTCATTTTTACCAATTGCTCCGGCACTTTGGTAAACTGATTATTGGATAAAAATAAATATTTGAGATTGGTCAAATTTTCTATTTCTTGAGGCAATGAAGTTAAACTATTGTTATTGTAATCCAAAGTAGCTAGTCCAGCCAATTTACCAACTTCCGCCGGCAGAGCAGTTAGATTATTGCCACTAGCGTCTAAAACTTTTAACTTTTTCCAAGCACCAATTTCCGCCGGCAGAGCGCCGGTTAATTGATTGTTTTCAATATTAAACTCTTCCAAATTGGTCAGACGATTTATTTCTGCTGGCAGTGACTTAATCTGATTATCTGCTAGGTTCAATTTTTTCAAATAAGTTAAGGACAAAACTTTTTCCGGTAGTGAATTGATCTTTTGACTACTCAAATCCAATTCAAAGACCAGCTGAGGATTTTTGATATCATCAAGTTTAGTTATTTTATTTTGAGGTATATCTTCATTTAAGTTTAGATTGGTCTCGTTTTTATCTTTAAAAAATACAAACCAGACACCTAAAATAATTAAAAATAAAACTAAAATGAGGATGATATATTTTTTATTCATAAATTATAACTTTTCAATTTCTTTTAAATCTCTGTCGGGTAAATACAAAAACAATAAACCCACTAAAATTCCTCCTACCGCAGTCCAGATGTGACCACCGCCAAAAAATACCTTATCAATATAGTCTAAAGTGTACCAAATACCACGCCAAATCAAAACAATCCCGACCACGATAATAATATTTTTTATAAAATATTGTAATAAATTTTTTTTCCGAAAAAACATACGAACAATATTAGGTTATAATTTAATAATAAATTATTAACTCATTAAATTTTAATGCGAGAAAACAAATACGCACCCACCGTGGTAAATATTATAGTAACAGCAGATAAAATAGCCAAATCTAAACTTAAACCAAGATGATGAATGCTGGTTAGAGTTCCTCGCAAACCATCTACCCCATAAGCCAAGGGATTGGCAATTGTTACTAAACGCAAGGCATTTGGCAAATCATTTAAAGGAAACAAAGCACCTGACAAAAAGAAAGTCGGCATAACAATAAAATTCATAATTAACTGAAAACCCTGCATATCTGCCATAACTGAAGCTAAGGCTGTTCCTAAGGCAGTAAAACACCAAGCAGTTAGGAACATTATAAAAATTGCCAGTGGTAAAAATAACCACGACTGAGGTCTAAAACCAATAAGTAACGTCATAAAAAATATTATAATACCTTGCATGGTTGCTACTGTTGCTCCACCTAAAGTACGACCAATCATAATATCGATGCGAGATACTGGGGCCACCAAAGTTTCTTTTAGGAAACCAAATTGTTTATCCCAAATCACTTCAATACCTGTAAAAATAGCGGTAAATAAAATACCCATAGTAATAACACCGGGTGCTAAAAAATCCATATAATTTCCGCCACCAGCACGTTGAAAAATCGGACCAAAACCAAAGCCAAAAGCTACCAAAAAAAGCAGAGGTTGTCCTAACGAACCAATAATCCTGGTTCGAGAACGCAAGTAACGTTTGATTTGTCTTAACCAAAGTATGCCGATAATTTTCATTAGTGTCGTCTCCCCTGCCAGAGTCTAGCGTGATGTCTAAAATCCATCATGCTACTGGCTGCTTCTTCTCGGATAGAAGTGCCGGTTAATTTTAGAAAAACTTCTTCCAAAGTTGAACTGCTAGTTTGTTGTTTCAAATTGGAAGGTGAATCTTGAACAATAATTTTGCCATGATCAATAACTGCTACTGTATCAGCCACCTTATCTGCTTCTTCAATATAGTGAGTAGTAAAAAAAATTGTCATCTTTTCTTCTTGACTTAACTTTTTGATATATTGCCAAATATGATTCCGAGTCTGAGGATCAAGACCAATGGTTGGTTCGTCCAAAAACAATATTTTGGGATGATGTAATAAACCACGAGCAACTTCCAAACGCCTACGCATCCCACCAGAAAAATTTTTCACTAAATCATCGCGTCGTTCCCACAATTCGACAAAATTCAACATTTCTTCAATGCGTTGACGACGTACTTTTTTAGCCAAACCGTATAAGACTCCATGAATCTCCATATTTTCATAAGCGGTAAGTTCATCATCTAAACTTTGATCTTGAAAAACAATACCAAAATTATGTCTAACTTGATTGGCTTCATTACTGGGATTGAAACTGGCGATGTTGATTTTCCCACTAGTAGGATTAAGTAAAGTGGTTAAGATTTTTATTGTCGTTGTTTTACCAGCACCATTGGGACCCAAAAAAGCAAAGACTTCTCCTATTTTAACTTGAAAACTTATATTATCAACTGCCAAAAACTTGGTAAATTTTTTAGTTAAGTTGGCTACAGAAATTATATAATTGTCTTCAGACATTAAAAAAATTATTTGTTTAAATGTATGTATAAAAAATTAAGTAAAGCGTTAGCTAAGTTGGATGGCGGAGAGGGTTAAACTCCGCTTTGCTCCGCTTAACTCAATATCAACTATCTAATTTCTCGCCTATCCAGCGAAGCGCCGACAGGCGCGAAGTTGGATGGCGGAGAGGGAGGGATTCGAACCCTCGGTACCTTGCGGCACTCCGGTTTTCAAGACCGGTGCACTAAACCACTATGCGACCTCTCCGTGATTGGAATATAGAATTAAGAATCTGGAATATTGAATTAAATATATGTATAAAAAATTAAACGAATCGTTAGCGAAGTTTAATGGCGGAGAGGGAGGGATTTACGCGGAACTTTTAGCTCCTTGTCCTGGGTGCCAGCCAATCCTGTGCCAACTCGGATTGTCTGTCGCTCGATTATTCGCTGACGCTCATATCTCGCTCGCACCCGTTCGAATCCCAACTTCCGCATTCACTATTACTAAACTTGTGACTTACGTCACAACTTTAGTAATGGCGGGCTACCTCGGGCTGGAACCTCAATCAGGCAACCCCTGTAAGGCTTTCCAAAGTACTTTTATTATATCATACAGCAAGATCCTCGTGCGCCTAATATTTAAAAGGTGACAAAAGTGACACTATAATCAATTATAAAGTTACAGTCGTTTGTCACATTTATAATTAGCCTTCTATTACAAAAAGGTTTTTTGCTTGAGCTATACCTTTCATTTGATTATCCCTAGTCAATAAAATAGCTTTAGAATCAATAGCACCAATAAGTATTGACTCGTCACGTGATATGTTATCCAATTTTTTTGGATCCAGAATTGACCCCGTCTCTTCCAATTTAATCCTCCCAATGGCCGCAAAATTAGCAAGACGCTCAAATTCTCTTTTACCCCCCTTGGTATCACTTTCACGCCGAACTGTTGGATGTATTAAAAAAGTAAAGTTTTCAAAAAATTTTGAGGAATCTAAATCCATTGATAATAAACCGCTTGAAATCACACTTGTATCAGGAATAATGCGTCCACAATAATATCGTAAAGTCAGTGCGGCGTCTTGTAATTTATTCTTACAACTTGCACAGATAGCCGTAACAATTTTATCCTTATAAATTAATTTAATTGCTTTTGCAGTTGCGCCGCAAGGGCAAACAACCGATAAAGATTGTATGTTTAATTCACCACTTTCAAATTTTTCCCTGAATTCTTTTGATAATAAGTGTTCATTGATAGGAGGTATGGCCTTTTGTATTTTATTTACACGTCCTTCTATATCTCCAATTGTTTTAAATGATTGTTTCACAAACCACGGCCAATCATGATTAGTCTCATACCAGGATTTTAGCCAACCAACAGTATTTTTGTCACCAGCATTACCACTACCAATACTTTGAGTTTCTATTTTAAATTCTGGATTACTGGATATAGCGGCCATTATTTTTTGTTGCTCTCGTTTTGCAATAAGCGAAGCTACTCTTGATTCGAGATATTTATCATCCGCTTTTGTTGTTTTAATAATCTCTGCTCCTCCCTGAGATATAGCATTTAAATATCTCTTAAGACTATATCCTATTCCGTAATCATCAAAAACAACCCTAGTCTTTGACAAGTTAGATTTTGTACTATATGACAGCAAAATTCGTTGATAAGTAATATCTAGTAGCTTATTGATATTGTAACGATCAAAATGCCATGGGGGAATTTTTTCAATAATAAATTGAAGGCCTTTTGACCTAAAAAAATCTATTTTGTTAAATATATCATCCCAATACTCCACAGTATGGCTCACTTTTGTATCCGCGACACCTATTACCTTCTCAATTTCATGATATAGATTAGCAGGAATTAATACGCCAACCAATACCACATGGCCGAGTACCTCACCTTTACCTGTTTCATCAAAACCTATTAAAACTTCTTTTGAAGGTTCAACAAATTTTGATCCGACAAGTGAATCTACCAATTCGTGTGCTTCGTTAAGGGCACCATCATTAGAGTCAGTGACATAAAGAGTCCCTTTTGTATAGTAAGTAAAAACAGCATCAGAATATCTAACTCGCCAATTTTCATACTCGCCAACTTTTTCGTCTGCCGTGCCCCCATGCTCAATTAGCCAATTTTTTATTTGACTGGCTTTTTCACTATCTAAATTCCATCTTCTATTTGATATGAGTTTCATTTTTATTTACAACATTTAAATAATTCATGATTTTATACACCTCTAAATGTTTGTACGGATCAACAAATCTGTACCACGGCTCAATATGAATTCTGCCTTTTTCTTCACCTTTATAACTCACATGTTCCGACTCGGTTAAGTGTTTTGGTGGGAGCGTGTCTTTATTATCCTTTATCATAAAAATATACACATGTGGGCGACCGGAAGCGTTAGGTACGATACGTGGTTTTAAAACACCTGCTTTAACAAATTCTTTCATTGCACGCTTGTCGATATTGAACCTAGTATGGAGATCATGTTCCGAATACCAAGTGTTATCATTTTTAGCTACTGAGCCCGGGATTATCTTTTTATCTATAGCCTTTTGGCATAAGAGGCATTTGATACCCCATTTGTCATACCACGTTTCCTCATCGGATATGGAGCCATAACAAATAGCGCAGGTATATCCTTGACCTTCAATATGAAAACCCTTTGGATGTTCCTTTAGTTTCAACTGACGTTTATGGTCAATTGTCGCCTGTTTATAGAAAAGCTCCATCAGACGCAAAAAACTACTCACACCTTCTTTTGCTTCTTCCCAAGAAATTTTTTCACCCTGCTTTTTTTCGGTTAAATCTTTGAATTTTTGAATTAATTCATCTGATAGCTCCATATAAATAACCTATAAACTAATAGTACCAAAAACCTATGAGTCTTAAAAATAGCCACGTTGAAATAAAAGAGAGCGTTCCAATTAGAGTAAACCATAAATCATCAATTACCTGAGGCCCCCATATTTTATAAGCGATAAACAGATATAAAATAAAAAAGACGGCATATGTGAGAGCGCCAACTATTTTATTAAAATGTGCTGACAACTTGTGACGATTGCCACTACCTTTCAACATAATTATTTGCAACAGCACACCACCAGCAATATATATTGTAAAACCTATTAGGAAATATTTTATGGAAGGCCAGATACTTTTAAATATATTCCAAAGAATCGCTAGAGTGGATTTGATGACGCCATCCAAAAAATCAGCAGTTATAAACTGAGTTGTTGTAGACATAAATATTTACAAACCAAATTATTCAACAAACCGTCTCTGAGTCCTAGATAGATTCTGGATCAATATTTTTCCTTTAGCAACTTTTTTTGCAACCGATTTTGCCATATCAAGATTTTGCGTCGGCACCAATAATTCCTTTTTCTTATTAGTTTGACTGTTAAGGCGCCTTACGGCTTTCGCAATCGATTTTTTATTGCCACTTCTTTCAACTTCTCGAGCACGATTTGATGTACCTGCATCAAGTCGACGGTTCCCGGGGATTTTGATCTCAGTTTTTGAGCCTTTCAATCCGCGGGTTTTTGTGTTTTTATGCGATGCGGTTTCTGACATAATTAATCAAAATTAATTTCAATTGGATCAACATCAGGAACTCTTTCAACACATGTAGGTTTATATTGATTATAGAGTGCTACTTCGGCACCATCCCGATTGGCTTGCGTTGAAATAGCAGCCGCTCGAAAATAGCAGGTATACTTATCGAGATGTTTTTGGCAACATTCGTTTTCCTCGTTGTCCGAGAGATGTTGGGAAAGCCTGTCATTTAAATCGTCCGTTTGCCCGACATAATACACGTAATACTTATCATCTGATTCTTTATAAATCAAACGGTACACGCCGGCAATTGAATTTATCTTATCAACACCGGTTTTTGTGAGCGGAATCCGCTCTGTCCATTTTAATTGCATACTTTAAGATGGTTATTTTTTCTTAGTATCGCCGTAGCCACGCTTCGGCACACGTTCCACAGTAGTGGTATTGGGGTGCTGCCTGGCTTCCTTGACCGGAATAAATTCGCCAGTCTTGGAATCCCTGCCAAGGGGGAAGGTTTTTGATCCTTTACTCATAAAGATTGATTTTAATGATTAGTATATATCAGAGGGGAAGGATGCAACCGCAACCCCTTGTATAAAAAATTCATCAGATAGAATAATTGGTTTGTGCTCCTTGTCGGTCGAATCAGGTTTCAGGACAACCATATCTTTTTCAGGATAAAATAATTTTATTGTTGCCTCATCATTTATTAGTGCAACAACCTTGTCTCCTCTTTCGGCAGTAGGCTGTTGTCTCACTAAAACTAAATTGCCATCCTTAATACCCGATTTGTTCATGGACGTACCTCGTGCACGGAGTAGAAAATATATGTGTCCCGGCGTAGCCAACTTGGTTGACACCTCTATCATAGCCTCGGGTTCCTGTTCTGCCAGCGACGGCATGCCACACGCCACCGATCCCACCAGGGGTACAGATACGGTTCGCTCAGCCTGGCTTTTTCTTTTACGAGGAGACAGCTTAATTATTCCATCCTCATATGAAAGCAGGCCCTGCCTCTGCAACCTCTCAAGCATTAACTGCACGGAGCGAGGGGAATTATAACCCACAACCCGTCCTATTTCCCGCAAAGACGGCGTTACCCCGGTATGGATAACCTGATTACGGATATAGGCGTAACCCGCCAAGTCTATCTTTTTCGTTTTATTCATGGTATATATAATTATACAGAACTGTCCACATCTGTCAACCTGCTAAATATCCACATGAAATCCACAAAAATAAAGAAAAATAAGCAAAGCCGTAAAATATACGACCAGAACTACTATAAGGCCCAAGCTATGATCCGGGACCAATGGTTTTTGGAAAAAATCGATTGGCTCAAGAAACGTTTTGCCGAAGTGGGTTGCCCCTTGCCCAGAAAACCGTTTAAAAAATATAAACAATATAAAACCTGGAACGAACATTTCTGGAACCGCTTTGCGGAAATGGAGCGAAGTGATGAATACATACAAAATAAACTCCGCATTACCGGCGGAAAAAAACGTATATCCAGCGAAGAATATGATGCGTTGGATGAATTCAGAGAAAAATTCTTGCCACCCGTATATGGGCAAACCTACAACGAGATACTCAATCACTTCGGCATTGATTACAATGATCGAGGGTTTAGGGATTTTTTGGAACTATATATTTTTTTTGGCAGAAGGGAATACCGCACCCCTCACTTTTATGTTGCTTGGAAACGAAAAGAAAAAACTGAACAAATGGAACTATTTGTGCAAATCCTCGGCCATACCAAAAAAGAAGACATCATGGAAAACTGGGGTCAGATAGCGGAGGAACAAAAACGGTTAAAGGACTACATCGGCAAGAGCAAAGAATGGAAAACTTTTGACAGGGATATTATGGTATATAACCTCTATAAAGAATTAAAAAAGAAGCTTACTCCGAATAGAGAGTTAGGTCTTTCTGGTTTTACAGCCACCGATATTAATATACTCGCTAAAATGAGAAAGAAATGGCCGAAATTAACCACCAATGGTATTCGAACTATCATTACGAGAACTAAAAAAAGACTAGGAGAAATATAGCTTATACATTTAAACAATATTTTTAACCGAAGCACAACGCCTCGGTTTTTTCTTTATAATCGACTCAGTTAGTTTTTAATAATTAATAACATCGTATGAAAAAACTGACGTGGCACACCGTGCAAAAGCGAGTAAACGATCTTATCCCCCAAGACGTGAACCCTCGCACCATCACCGACAAACAAATGTCGGATCTAAAAAAAAGTCTCACCAGATACAATCTGGTTGAAATTCCCGCTATTGATATTAACGGGAAAATATTAGCCGGGCATCAGCGGATCAAGGCCTTACAATTTCTGGGCAGAGGGGAAGAAGTTATTGATGTCCGTATCCCTAGTCGCAAACTCACAGAAAAAGAGGCTAAACAATACCTCATAGCCAGCAACGCCCTGGGCGGTGACTGGGATTTTGAAAAACTGAAATCTTTTGACTTGGATCTATTGCTTGATGTGGGATTTGATCAGATTGACCTTTCACACCTGTGGGATAACGAGCTGGAGGTGAAAGACGAAGATTTCGACATTGAACAGGAGATCAAAAAAATTAAAACTCCCAAAACTAAATTGGGTGACTTAATCGTGCTAGGACCACATCGACTGCTCTGCGGTAGTTCAACCGATCCCAAAAACCTCAAGCGGCTCTTTGGCAACGACCGGGCATCGGTTATATATAGTGATCCTCCATATAATTTGAATCTTAATTACACCAAGGGCATTGGAGGAAAAAAGGACTACGGTGGAGTGGTGAATGATAACCGATCATATGAGGAATATAAACAATTCATTAAAGACACCCTTATTGCCGCCGTATCGGTGGCAAGGCCGGATTGCCACATCTTCTACTGGTGCGACCAGACATATATAGGCCTGATGCAAGAACTGTATCGAGAGCTTGGCATTGCGAACAAACGTGTCTGTCTGTGGATTAAAAACTCACAAAACCCAACACCCCAGACCGCGTTTAACAAATGCTATGAGCCAGCCGTGTACGGCGTGAAAGGAAAACCATACATTGCGCCCTCCATCAAAAATCTCAATGAAATCTTAAATAAGGAAATAACCACAGGGAATAACCTGTTGGAAGAAAGCCTGGATGAACTGGACGTGTGGCTGGTGAAGCGTTTGGCTGGCAAAAAATACGAACACGCCACCAGCAAGCCGCCGAAACTCCACGAAAAAGCGATCCGGCGCTGCAGTAAGCCTGGTGATATTATTCTTGATTCATTTTCCGGGTCAGCCAGTACGCTTATCGCCGGGGAACAATTAAAACGAAAGGTCTATGCCATGGAGCTTGAACCGATTTTTTGCGATTTAGCGATAAAGAGGTACGAGCGGTTAACAGGTATTAAAGCAAAAGTATATGGCCAAGAAAAATAAGGTAAAAAACGGTTTTCTCGATGAACTGCGAAAAATACCCATTGTGCAGGTTGCTTGCGAAAAAACAGGTATTTCCCGCAACAGCGTATATCGCTGGAAACGAGAAGATAAAACATTCAGTCAGGATATGGACGAGGCCTTAGCTGAGGGTGAGGCGCTAGTGAATGACATGAGCGAGAGCCAACTCCTCACGCTCATCAAAGAGAAAAACTGGTCAGCCATCAGCTTTTGGCTCCGCCACCGGAATCCAAAATTCAAAGACAAGGTCGAGGTCACTTCCAAATTCGACGATACCGGAGAATTAACCCCCTCGCAAACCGAAATTGTACACAAGGCCTTGCAATTGGCTCAAATTTTACCATTAAACATTAAACCAGATGACAACCGAAATAATTCCACAGGACCTGGTGGAGCAGATGACGAAAGACAAGAAAGTACGAATAGCCATCACTAAGGAAAGTTTTTCTTACTTCTTTCACTTCTACTACGCCCACTACGTCAAATATGCCACGGCAGATTTTCAAAAAGAGATTATCCATCTCCTCGAAATAAATGACCATAAAAATCTGTTTGTGGTCGCCTTCCGCGGATCAGGAAAATCTACTGTTATCACCACGGCTTATCCGATCTGGGCAATCTTAGGCAAACAACAAAAAAAGTTTGTGGTCATTTTTTGCCAGACCCAAACCCAGGCCAAGCAACACATGATGAATTTACGCCGGGAGCTTGAGGATAATGATTTGTTAAAAAAAGACCTTGGCCCGTTTCAAGAAGATAACGACGAATGGGGCTCGCATTCCCTGGTATTTTCCAATACCGATGCGCGCATTACCGTAGCATCCACTGAGCAAAGCATCCGGGGGCTTCGGCATCATGAACATCGTCCGGATTTGATTATTTGCGATGACGTGGAAGATATGACCTCAACCAAGACACGGGAAGGCAGAAATAAGACGTATCAATGGCTCAAGGGCGAGGTTATTCCAGCCGGGGATAAAAACACACGGTTAATCGTGGTGGGCAATCTCTTGCACGAGGATTCGCTCCTCATGCGCTTGAAAGACGAATCTGAACATAACAACATTGACGGTAACTTTCTTTATTTCCCCCTGATCGATAATAAAGGGAAATGTTTATGGCCCGGCAAATATCCAACCAGTGAGGACATTGAAGCTGAAAAAAGAAAAGTTGGCGATGATATCGCTTGGCAACGCGAATTCTTGCTGAATATTATTCCAGACGAAGATCAAGCTATCTATCCGGAATGGATTCATTTCTATGATGAAATACCGGCGCCAATAAAATTTAAGAGTGGTTATTCCTCACATATGGAAGTAAGGATTGGCATTGACCCCGCTATTTCAAAAAGTAATCTTGCCGACTATACCGCTATGGTACTGGGATTATTATATGAAACTGAAACGAGTTATCGTGTATATATTCTTCCAAAAATCATCAATAGGCGCATGACATTCCCCGAAACCGTTGATACTTGTAAGCTACTGGAAAAAAGTTATGAAAGAGATGGTCTGCCTCCGACGTTTATCATCGAAGATGTTGCGTATCAAAAAGCCCTACCGCAACAATTAAAAAGCGAGGGGTTGTGGCACGTCATGACCACCCGGCCCGGTTATCAAGATAAGAGAAGTCGCCTAGTGCTGACCGCTAACCTCATCAAATCAGGACAAGTACTGTTTCCAAGAAAAGGAGCCGAACAACTGATACAGCAGATCGTTCATTTTGGCGTAGAAAAACACGACGATTTAGTCGACGCATTTTCCAACTTAGTACATAGTGTTTCTGAAAAGCCCCCTCGTGTACCAAGGATATATTTTATTTAAAAACGTTAGTATTCCTTAATAAAAACTAGAGAAAAGTTGCCAACAAGTTATCGACAGCAATGGGCTTAGCAAATCTGGTGGTTCTGTCATTAATGGGGGCATGGAGATTACTACCAAACAAAAGGATCCCATACAGGTGGCAGATAAGCTGAGGTATTGTTTATATGCCCGGAAAAGCACTGAATCAGACGAGCGGCAGGCGCTGTCCATTGATTCGCAGGTAAAAGAAATGCTCCAGATAGCGGAGCGAGAGAATCTTGAAATCATAGATATACGGCGTGAAGCAAAATCAGCCAAGGATTCAGACAAGCGCCCGGTGTTTAGGGAGATCCTGCGTGATATTCGCGAAGATAAATTCAATGCCATTCTCACCTGGGCACCGGACAGGTTATCAAGAAATGCTGGTGATTTAGGATCGCTCGTGGATCTTATGGATGCGAAAAAACTTTTAGGCATCAGAACATTCGGACAAACATTCAGTAATTCACCCAATGAAAAGTTTTTGCTCATGATACTTTGTTCTCAGGCCAAGCTGGAGAATGATAACCGAGGCATTAATGTCAAAAGAGGTTTGAGAACGAGATGTGAGATGGGCTTATGGCCGACCTGCCCTCCCACAGGGTATCTAAAAGAGAAAAGAGTCGACCATAAGGGAGAATGCTTGATTGATCCTGAGAGGGGGCCAGTTATTAAGCAGATGTTTGAAAAAGTCGCCTATGAAAAATGGTCAGGCAGAAAACTCTATCACTGGCTGCGGTTTGAATTGAACTTTAGAACAGCCCTAGGCAAGAAACATTTGAGCCTGGGTAATATCTACCGCTTATTGGAGAATACGTTCTATTACGGGCCGTTTGAGTACCCCAGAGGGTCAGGCAATTGGTATCAGGGGAAACACCAACCTATTATTACTAAGGAATTGTTTGATCAAGTTCAGGAACAGATGAAAAACTCGCAACTGGTGAGGAGAGAAAATATTGAGTTTGCTTTTACCAAGATAATGAAATGCGGTTTATGCGGATCAGGCATCTCTGCCACTGAGAAATTCAAGAAATTGAAAAACGGTGAGTATAACCGGCATGTATATTACGGATGCACCAAAGCCAAAGACAAGTACTGCAAAAGCGGATATATTAATGAAACTGATTTGATCAAACAACTACAAAAGCTCACGGATGAATTCGATTTCAATAAATCCCCGATGCAAAACAAGATTAAATCAGATATACGGAGATTTAAAAAGTTTCAAAATATGGTTACGGGTAAAAATGATAATATCGACGTGAATGACGTCGATATTAATAACTATGCAAAATTTATTTTAAGAGAGGGTGAGGATCAGGAGAAGCGAGATTTACTTGCTTGTCTAAATGGTGAAATTTTATTGAGAAATAAAATAATTAGCTTTAAAAATAAAATACTATCTCTATAGCAACTATATTAAAAATTACCTTCTGAAATATCAAAGAATCTTTCAAAAAAAATTGTTAGTTTACCTAAAACACTATCACGCTTTTTACTACGCTCACCAGTCGGAGAAAAACGAGATACAGGTGGTAAAACTTTAGTTATGGCCGTACCAGCGGTTGCAATACCTCCATCACGAAATGCATTTTTTATAAATTTATAAGTTGCGTCTCGATCAAGATTTTCCTTAGCAATGATTTCATCAAGCTCTTCAAGCTTCTTCTTTTCAACAAATTTCTTCCAATCATCATCAACAACCGAATGAACGTCAAGGGAGGTAATAAATTTATTGATGAGATCTTTCTTATTACGTAACCCAACACTAGAATCAATCGCCTTATTTATATCTAATAGAATTTCTCGATTCTTAGTATGATCTTCATGATATTTTTTGATCAATCCCAAAACATAGTCAATATTGATCTCAATCTGTTTAATAAGCTCCATTTCAAATACTAAATCCTCGTTGATATTTTCTTTTTCATTTTCAACCGCTTTTTTAAACTCATTATACAAATCAATATACATGCTATGGTAATCCTGAACATCACGCTCAGTTAAAATCTCGTTGCCAGCAAACTCATCAAAGGTTACTAGAATATTACGCACTCTTAAAATAGCACTATATAGCCTAATAAAATCTTTCTGATCTTGTTCGCCCATGATTCGTTCGCTGACAGGAAACTTTTCTAACAGCTCATTAACCAAACTCTCATAACCACGTACTTCTTTTTTACCGTCTTTATAACCATGATAATATTCCTCGTATGATTTCAAAAGAACAATACCGCTTGCTTCCTTGTCGCCAAAAAGAGCGATTGATTCATTAGTTGCTTTTTCTAAATTACGGAAGCAAATAATATTACCAAATGTTTTTATGCTATTTAGAATTCTATTGGTACGAGAATAAGCCTGCAATAGTCCATGCAATCGCAAGTTTTTATCTACCCAAAGAGTATTAAGCGTTGTTGCATCAAAACCAGTCAAAAACATATTGACCACGATAAGAATATCAATTTCCCTATCTTTTACCCGCTGACTTACATCTTTATAGTAATTTTGAAACTTATCAGAAGAAGTGTCATAAGAAGTGCCAAACATTAAATTATAATCTGAAATAGCACTATCTAAAAAGTCACGTGAACTTTTATCCAGTCCGCTGGTATCTTCTAAATTTTCATCAATCATGCCGTCAGCGTCTTCGTCATTTACACCAAAGCTGTAAATCAAAGCAACTTTAAGCTGTTTATCACTTGGCAAATCAGCCAATTGCTTTTTGAATTCCGCATAATACTTTTTAGCAACGTCAATTGAAGAAACAGCAAAAATGGAATTAAAGCCAGCTAGACGTCTATCTTTTAGTTTATAAAAACTGTTACGTTTAGTTTTTTGATCAAAATGTTCACGAATGTAACCAACAATTTTAGACAAACGTTCAGGCGAAGACAGTACCGCCTCACGATCAATATCACTAACCTTTTTGTCTTCGATGTCTTCCGCTTCTCGCACCGTAGAAACATAATCAACCTTAAACGGCAAAACGTTTTTATCAGCAATAGCATCAACAATAGTATAGGTATGTAGTTTATCACCAAAGGCTTGCTCGGTAGTCCTTAAATCTGGTCGCCCGCTTGATGAAGCGTTAACTGCAAAAATCGGCGTACCCGTAAAACCAAAGATGTGATAATTTTTAAATGACTTTGTAATGGCTGCGTGCATCTCACCAAATTGAGAACGATGACATTCATCAAAAATTAAAACAACATGCCCGTTGAAAATATTATGGCCTCCGTTACGGGCGATAAAACGATCCAACTTTTGGATAGTAGTAATAATTATACGAGTATTAGGATTTTCAATTTGTTTTTTTAAAATTGCCGTACTGGTGTTACTATTGGCCGCCCCTTTTTCAAACTTGTCATATTCCCGCATTGTCTGATAATCTAAATCCTTACGATCGACAATAAATAATACTTTTTCAACATCTGACAATTTACTAATTAACTGAGCTGTTTTAAAACTGGTTAACGTTTTGCCAGATCCAGTAGTATGCCACACATACCCACCGGCCTCAACAGTGCCAAGTTTTTTGTAGTTTGTGCTAACTTCTACCCTATTTAATATTCTTTCTGTTGCAACAATTTGGTAGGGTCGCATAACAAGCAACAAGCGATCTGTTGTAAATACACAATAGCGAGTCAAAATATTCAAAATAGCATGCTTGGCAAAAAAAGTTTTACCAAAGTCCATTAAATCCATAATTGGACGGTTAGTAGCATCCGCCCACCAGCTTGTAAATTCAAAACTATTACTTGTCTTTTTGCCCTTTTTGACTGATCCTTCAACTGATTCTTTGATATGTTCTAAACGAGTAGTGTTGCTATAGTATTTTGTATGAGTGCCATTGGAAATGACAAATAACTGTACATATTCAAAAAGGCCAGACGCAGCCCAAAAACTCTCTCGTTGGTAACGATTAATTTGATTGAAAGCCTCCTGTATAGCTACACCACGACGCTTAAGCTCAATGTGTACTAGTGGTAAACCATTAACAAGAACTGTTACATCATAGCGATTAGCTCGTTGACCCTTCTCAGTTGCATATTGGTTAATGACCTGTAAATTATTGTCGTGTATATTATCTTTTTTCAAAAGATATACATTTTTAACCGTGCCGTCATCACGGGTTAAATTTTTAATATAATCTTCTTGAATAGTTTCTGTCTTTTCTTCAATACCCTGATTTGGATTAGCAATCTCACTTTCAAAAAACTGACTCCATTCCGAATCACTAAATTCAAAACCATTAAGTTTTTCCAACTGCTTGCGTAAATTTGATATCAGATCATCCTCAGACGTAATAGTCAAATAATCATAGGCCTGCGTTTTAAGTAACTCGATAAAAGCACTCTCTAATTCTGCCTCGCTTTGGTAATTTTTAGAGCGCTTTTTGTCTGGTGTATATTCCGCTACTACTGTGCTTTGGGAATTTTCGGCAACTAAATTGTATTTATTAACTGGCATATTCTGCAAAAGTTAAAAGTTTACTTCTGTAATACTCATACTGTAATTTTCTAGCTTTAATTTCAGCTGGCAATCCAATTGAAATATCATTAACAAGGTCATCGAATTTATCTAATATGGCCGCTATTCTTTTTTGTTCACTTAATACTGGTACTGGAATTTTAATAGATTCTACTTGACCAGCCTTTAGATAACCTTGACTGGACCTATTCTTTATAGAGCCAAAGTAGTTTTTCATTTTATCTGAGTCAAAAAAGTGTAAAAAATAACCTACGTCTATCTTCTCCTGATTCAATCTTACAAGATACATATTTTGACCATAAAACTCCAAATCACTATCTTTAACACGTGCAACTTCACCTATAGTACCAATCATACTTATCAAAATATCATCTCGAACTATTGGTCGATTTTTAGATATATTTAAAAAAGATTGTCTTGATATCTTCTTTACGTTCGTAAAATCTATGTTACCACTTCTTATATTTTTTGATGTGATATATGGCACATTACCATCGGATGTAAAATTTGGAGTTGCTGGCATTATCCAAAAAGTTTCTAAAGAAAGTTCTTTGATATGTTTAAATTTCACGCTCTGATCAAATATAAATAATTCATTTCGATAATACTCATATTGCCTCTTTCTTGCTTCCAGCTCTGCTTCCAGCTCTGCTTCCAGCTCTGCTTCCAGCTCTGTAAAAGAGTCTAGCACACGAACTATTTCCTGTTGAATTGTGATAGGTGGAAAAGGAATCTTAAATTTTGAATACTTTGATATCCAATGACGTGCATGATCTTGCGGAACATAATTAATGCACTTCATGGCATAATATACAAATTTAAAGTCTACTTTAACATCTTCATGTGGCCTCAACATTTTCATTGCTGATGACTTTACTTTAAAATTAAAATCAACCCAATGAAATGATGTTGTAAAATCATCAAAAATAATTACTGGATTTTTTTTACCAGATTCATATACTCCCTCAATTTCATCTGTGTAACCTAAAATAAAACTTTGACCAGCAGTTAAAACAGGGATTTCATAATCATCATTATACCGAGTGGAATTAACTATATATTTAGTTGGCTGTTCATAATCCAAAATTTGCCCCAACTCTTTAAATTCCACACCTTGTGGGCATAACTGATTGATTAATTTTTCAATTTTACTTTGATGTTTAGTCATTTCAATAGCGGTATTAGAGACTCGATAGAGCTTTTTAATTCTTCGTCAGTATATTTTGTATTGTATGTGTTGTCTGGATGGTGAATAATATTTCTAATTTTCGTTGGTAAAGTTCTTGTCTGGTTTTCTGTAGTGCCATCTTTTTTCAGACGGATATATGGCTGATCCTGCACAATGCCTTTATTAACTAAGTACTTTTCGAATTCTTCTTCAAAATAATTTTTTTCATCTTCCAGAATCGCCTTTGCTTGAATAAAACCATACAGTTCGTTATGAAATTCGACAGACAGAACTCCAAAGGCATAATAGTTAATTTCTCCCCATGTAGGACTCGACGTTCCAAATAAATCAAACTCCTTACCTTCTTCAGCCTTGTTTAATCCTGCCTCTTTTGAAAAAACATTCATTGAATGGGTTTCTTTTTTATATTTTTTTAACAAATATGGGGAATGAGTGATAATAAAAATTTGTGATTTATCCGATATTTTCTCTAGTGCATCAAGAAGCTTATTTTGTGCTCTTGGATGTAAAAAAGTCTCCGGTTCATCAATAAAGAATAGAATTGGCTTTGAAATATCTTCCCCATTAGATGATGAAATGTCAGCATATACTTGAATAAGTGCTAGGGCCAATGCCCTTTGCATACCCGTACCTTTTTCCGAGCTCTTCGTCTCAATACCATCTTCCGACAAATCAATATTTCCGGTTTTAAAAAAACTCTCTATTTCTGGGAGAGAAAAACTAAATCTAACCTCAGTATCCCCGTACTGTTCTGTTAAAATAGTCTTTAATTTCTCTTCAATCGGTTTAAGTGTGGTGGCTAGACTATTTGCTCCATCGCCAAAAGTTTCTTTATGGGAATCCCTAAATTTTTTCCAAGTTTGAGAGTTAACAAAATCCTGAGTGATCACATTTATAATTTTTCCGCATATTTTAGTTTTTGAAAAATCTGAAATATCGCCAGGATTAGTATCAGCCCAAACAAATTGTGCATCAAATAATGCTGTAATTGTATTATCAATTCCTGTAGGGTTTTCAAACTGGCTAGAAGTTGGGTTAAAAACACGAACATTCTTAATGTCAAGATTCTTTTTTTTACCACCCTGCGTAATTTCTGTTTCTTCACTGGATCGCATCACCCGTAAAATAGTCTGGTCAGCGGCTTCTATAATAGATGATTCATATTTCTTTAATGCCTCTGTGGCAATAAGAGGTTTAATATCCTCACCCCTAAATTCAATCTCAACTGAAACAAAATCATCACCTTCAATTTCCGTTTTAGTAATAACTTCATTTCTTTCCTTCTTTGCACAAATAAAATCGATTGCTTCAAAAACCGTTGATTTACCACAATTATTGTCACCAACAAAAAAATTTATACCTTTATCAAAATTAAGCTCGTGATCCCCCTTGAATCCTTTAAAATTATGAAATTTAATTTTTGATATATACATACATTCTTACTTAGATCCCTCAATATCATTAACAATCTTATCAATAGACTTACGTAAATCATTTTGTTTTGAAACTATTTCAGCAATTTTTTTATTTAACTCTTTGATATTCACCTTTTCTCTAATGTCCTGCATATCAACATAACTTGATACCGCAATATTATAATCATTCTCAGCCACAGTCTTGTTTTCTACTAGTTTGGCAAAGTATTCTATGTCGTTACGATTTTTAAATGTATCTAAAATCTTAGTGCGGTTTGTATCGCTCAATTTGTTTTTATTTCCACCCCTAATAAACTCTTTACTAGCATCTATAAACAATACCTTATTATCTTTCTTACTCTTTTTTAAAACAATGATACATGTAGCTATTGTAACCCCAAAAAATAAATCAGGCGGAAGTTGAATAACCGTATCAATATAATTATTATCTACAAGATATTTTCGAATCTTCTGTTCAGCTCCACCTCTATACAGGACCCCGGGAAATTCAACAATCGCTGCCGTACCGCTGGTGGAAAGCCATGAAAGCATATGCATTGTAAAAGCTAGATCGGCTTTACTTTTTGGAGCCAATACACCAGCTGGCGAAAAACGAGGGTCATTAATCAAAAGAGGGTTTGCATCACCATCCCATTTGATTGAATATGGCGGATTGGACACTATGGCATCAAATGGCTCATCGTCCCAATGTTTAGGATCGGTAAGAGTATCACCATGAGCAATATCAAAATGATTATAATTTATATCATGCAAAAACATGTTAATACGGCAAAGGTTATATGTGGTCAGGTTAATTTCTTGACCAAAAAATCCAAGACGTACATTTTCTTTACCTAAAACTTTTGCAAATTTTAAAAGTAAAGAACCAGAACCACAGGCTGGATCATAAACCTTATTTACCTCTTTTTTACCGACTGTCGTAATTTCTGCTAGCAATTCACTAACTTCTTGCGGAGTGTAATATTCACCGCCAGACTTTCCAGCATTTGAAGCATACATTGCCATTAAGAATTCATAGGCATCACCGAAAGCATCTATTGTATTATCAGAGTAATTACCAAGCTTAAGGTCACCAACTGCTTCTAATAACTTCACAAGCTTTTGATTTCTTTTTTCTACTGTTCCTCCTAATTTATTGGAATTAACATCAACATCATCAAATAAGCCCTTCAAATCATCTTCACTACTAGCACCCTTTGCCGAATTTTCAATATTTCTAAAAACAGACGCGAGCGTCTCATTAAGGTTTGCGTCATTACGAGCTTTTTTACGAACATTAACAAAAAGCTCACTTGGCAAAATATAAAAACCTTTTTCTTTTACTGTATCAGCCCGACCAAACTCAGCTTCTTTATCTGAAAGCATGGCATAATCAAAATTCTTGTTACCTGATCGACTCTCATCATCGTTTATATAGTTGGTCAAATTTTCACTAATAAACCGATAAAAAAGCATACCCAGTACGTACTGTTTAAAATCCCAACCGTCTACGCTTCCTCGTAAATCTGTAGCTATTTGCCAAATAGCACGATGAAGCTCTGAACGTTCTTGTTCTTTTGTCCTGTTTGAATTTGAATCTTTTTTATTCATAGATTATTTTAAAAGCTCATTGGTTGATACACCCACTGCTTTGGCTATTCTAGCAATGGTTGCTAACGTAGGATTCGTCTTACCATTTTCTATATTACTTATAAAACCTCTACTAACTTTAAGAGATCGGGCTATATCAACCTGTGATATCCCTTTTTCGATACGGATACGTTTAAGATTCTTTCCAAGTTTTACTGCCTCATCTTTCATATTATGTGATTGCATTACTATGTTATCTTAAAATATAACAAGAAAAAAATCCAGCCTTACAGAAAAACACCCTTTCATGGGGTGCTTTTTCGTAAGTAGTTCGTGCTAGCACGAACTGGCGGAGAGGGAGGGATTCGAACCCTCGAACGGCTATGAACCGTTAGTTGCTCTCCAAGCAACCGCACTAGACCACTATGCGACCTCTCCGTAATTAATTACGCCTACACATATTATTATAAACTATAAATTAAATCAAGAAAAAAGCCCAAAGTGTATACTTTGGGCTTATAATTTTAACTAATTAAACTACTCTAAACATAAACTCATTAACTTTAAATCTCTGTCCCGGTATTAAATCAATTGAACTCGCACATGGTATGTGCTTGGCAGAACCATTTTCATTAACAATGATGTCACAACAAATATTTTTGATTCTTACTGAATCATCAAAAAAAACCAGAGAGAAAAAATCACAGGTACCCTGTGTAGCTTGTGCCAATATTTCATTAGCTGATTGATCTTTCTTTTGTACCGGTACGATTGAGATTTTCTTTGACATATAAATCCTCCGAAAATTTAGTAAAAAATAAATTAATTAAGGAACAAGGCCTTAATATTAGCATAAAAATTACTTTTTGTCAATGGTAAATACAAAAACCCCAGGCAATTTAGCTGGGGTTTTAAAAAAAAATTAAAAAATATTATAACTTTTTCTTATTCAACATGATCATGGTCTTGATTACCGAGTCAGGATTTAAGCTGATCGAATCAATCCCTGCTCTGACTAAAAACTCGGCAAAATCAGGAAAGTCCGAAGGTCCTTGACCACAAATACCAATCTTGGTTTTGGATTGTTTGGCTACCTTGATAGCTTCGGCAATCAATCTTTTTACAGCTTCATTACGTTCATTACCAATATGAGCCAAGGTGCCAGCATCCCTATCTAAACCAAGCGTTAATTGGGTTAAATCATTGGAACCAATGGAAAAACCATCAAACATCCGAGCAAATTCTTTAGCTAGTATGACATTGGAAGGAATTTCCACCATCATATAAAGTTGCAGTTTATTCTGTCCACGCTTCAAACCTTGTGTACTCATAATCTCAATTACCTTTTTTGCTTCTTCTAGTGTCCTGACAAAAGGAATCATAATCTTTACATTGGTAAGTCCCATATCCTCTCTGACTTTTTTCAAAGCTGCGCATTCTAGTTTAAATACTTCCACAAACTTAGGATCATAATATCTAGAAGCTCCCCGCCAACCCAACATAGGATTGTCTTCTTTGGGTTCATAGCTAAGTCCACCGATTAGGTTGGCATATTCGTTGGTTTTAAAATCAGACAGCCTGACAATTACATCTTTGGGATAAAAAGCAGCGGCAATCCTGGCTATACCTTCAGCCAACTTATCAACATAAAACTTTTTTTTATCAGTATAACCTAATGTAATTTTATCAATCTGGGCTAAAACTTTTTTATCTTTCAATTTTTTATAATCAAGTAAAGCTTGCGGATGAATTTTAATATAAGTGTTAACGATAAACTCTTCACGCGCCAACCCTACGCCAGCATTGGGAATAAAAGAAAAATTAAAAGCTTGATCAGGTTCGCCTACATTCATCATAACTTTGACTTTTCGAGGTGCTTTTAAATTTTTTATATTGGTACGTTTTACTTCATACTTTAAATTGCCGTCATAAACCTTACCCACTTCACCCTCAGCACAAGATACAGTTACTTTTTGACCGGTTTTTAAAACTGCACTAGCAGTACCGGTACCAACCACCGCTGGTATCCCTAATTCCCTGGAGACAATGGCGGCATGACAAGTACGCCCACCCGCGTCAGTAACAATAGCAGCTGCTTTTTTCATCACTGGCACCCAATCCGGATCAGTCATGTCGGTTACCAAGATATCACCAGTTTTAAATTTATGGATATCTTTTACATTCATGATAACACTTACCTTACCTGTACCGACTTTATTGCCAACAGCGGAACCAGTAACTATAACTTTACCTTTTTGTAATAATTTAAACTCCTCTACCACTGCCATATTTTTCTGTGATTGTACGGTTTCTGGTCTGGCTTGCAC
The DNA here is from genome assembly GCA_964493305.1 of uncultured Gammaproteobacteria bacterium. Classification (GTDB taxonomy): domain Bacteria; phylum Patescibacteriota; class Patescibacteriia; order S139-126; family S139-126; genus DYGA01. The sequence goes on along the minus strand of CAZBLW010000001.1, from coordinate 148,016 downwards.
AATATAAAGCTTTCCTGACTGACCATCCTTAGCCCATTCCATATCCATAGGCTTTTGATAATGTTGCTCAATTATTACTGCCCAACGTGCCAGTTGCATTACTTCTTTGTCAGTTAGCGCAAATTTATTGGCTGCTGATTTTGCTACTGTCATATCTTTTACTGGCTCTGGACCATTTAAATTGTAAACTAATTTTCTAGTCTTAGGTCCTAGTGTTTTGGAAATAATTGCATTTTTACCTTGTTTTAAAGTGGGCTTAAAAACATAATATTCATCCGGCGTGACCATACCCTGAACTATGTATTCACCCAAACCATAAATTGCATTGATCAGTACGGTATCTTTGAAACCAGATTCGGTATCAATCGAAAACATCACTCCCGAAGCTGCTAAATCTGACCTAACCATTTTTTGAATACCAACAGTCAAAGCTATCTTAAAATGATCAAACTTTTTTTCTACTCGATAAGCAATCGCCCGATCAGTAAACAAAGAAGCTATACATTTTTTAACTGCTAACAATAATTCCTTCTCACCTTTGATATTGAGATAAGTTTCTTGTTGACCGGCAAAAGAAGCATCTGGCAAATCTTCAGCAGTCGCTGAAGAACGCACGGCTACATCAACATCTGCTACTTTGAAATCCTTGGATAACTCATGATAATACTGAATAATCTCTTGCTCCAAATCTGCTGGCAATTGACAACTTAAAATCAAATTTCTCACTTGTTTACCTCTGGCTTGTAAATTTCTGATGTCAGATACATCTAAATCAGATAAAATTCGTCTTATTTCCTTTTTTATGCCCGCTTTATCTAAAAAATATCTATAAGCGTAAGCAGTGGTGGCAAAGCCGTTAGGAATGTTGACACCTTTTTTTGTAAGCAATGAATACATTTCACCTAATGAGGCATTTTTACCGCCAACAATTTCGACATCAGTATTTCTAATTTCCCGAAAGCGTAAGACAAATTTTTTCTTTTTGTTCATACAAAATTTTATTAATAATAACTCATTTAATTATACCATAAACAAAAAACCCCGCCTAAAAGCGGGGTTTAATAAAAAACAATTTTAGATTTTGAATTTATCAGCCAATTGTCCAATCAAAGGCAGTGGTACCATTTTGTTGTTAAGAACGTTCATGATACCGATAATCGCCATCACCACACAAAACACATAAGCAACTGGGGCTAGAAACAGAGTGAACGGAGCAATCATCCAACAAATTGCCAAGATAAGCCCTTGTTTGGCATGATACTGGGCAAAGACTGAATCTCTTTTAGTCAAAAGCGGTACCAAAAACAACAAAAATAGATAAGATAAAATTATTATAGCTTTGTCGTCTTGATTTGGTTGTTGACCGTTGTCTGTTGGTGGTGTCATATTTTCATTATCCATAACTTTTTATTAATATTTAACAGTATTTATTTTAGCAAAAAAGGAAAAAAAAGAAAAACATATTTATCCCTACTATTTGTCAGCAAAAAGAAGCAAAAAAGAGAAAATAATTTTAAATTCATTGAATTATACTTGCTCGCCAATTTCCAATCTAAAAAATACGGTTTAATTTATTAATTTTAAAAATTTAAAATTGGAATTTATTTTAAAATTAAAACTTTACAATTTAAAATTGAACTCATGTGGTTATTAAAACAACCTCGCCTATTAGAGCAAGGTTGTTTTAATAAACTAATTGTTTAAAATAAAATCTACATCATTCCCATGCCACCCATACCTGGCATACCACCACCAGCACCATGGTCATGATTTTCTTTTGGTTCAGGTTTATCAGTTACCACGGCTTCAGTGGTAAGTAAAGTAGAAGCTACTGACACGGCATTTTCCAAAGCACTTCTGGTTACTTTCAACGGATCAATAATCCCGGCTTTAATCATATCGGTCTTTTCATTTTTGGCAAAATCATAACCAGTAGCGGCATCTTTGATATCTTTTATATCCTCGACAATTTTGGCAATATCACCGATGCCAGCGTTTTTGGCAATTTGCCTAAGTGGTTCAGCTAAGGCCTTCTTTACTATTTTAAAACCAATATCTTCACCCTCTGTTACCGTTTGCTCATTGAAATTTTCTAAAGCATGAGCAACTTTGATCAAAGCGCTGCCACCGCCAGGAATAATTCCTTCCTCCACGGCCGCTTTGGTGGCATTTAAGGCATCTTCTATTTTATATTTCTTTTGTTTCATTTCCGTTTCTGTAGCAGCCCCCACTTTGATCACCGCTACTCCACCAGCCAATTTCGCCAAACGTTCCTGCAATTTTTCCTTATCAAAATCAGAAGTGGAATCTTGGTGCTCACGACGGATAGTACTAATTCTATTTTCAATATCTTTAGCATCGCCCTTACCTTCTACAATAGTGGTATTTTCTTTACTGGCTACTACTTTTCGAGCGCCACCCAAATCATCAAGGTTGGCATTTTCCAACTTCAATCCCAATTCCTCACTGATAAAGGTTGCGCCAGTCAACACGGCAATGTCTTTGAGCATTTCCTTGCGGCGATCACCAAAACCTGGCGCCTTTACTGCCAAGACGTTGAAAGTACCTCTCAATTTATTGACTACAAAAGTAGCCAGCGCTTCGCCTTCCACATCATCAGCAATAATTACAATATCTTTTTTACCACTCTGAGCAACTTTCTCCAACAAAGGTAATATATCATTGATAGCTGAAATTTTTCTATCAGTTATTAAAATATAAGGATCCTCATAAACAGCTTCCATGCGTTGAGCATCAGTAACCATATACGGTGAAACATAACCCTTATCAAAGCGCATACCCTTAACTACCTCTTTTTCCAATCCCATAGTTTGCGATTCTTCTACTGTGATTACCCCATCGGTACCAACTTCTTCCATGGCTTCGGCAATCAATTCTCCTACCTTTTCATCAAGAGAAGAAATTGTTGCTACCTGCATTTTTTCTTTTTTATCTTTAATGGGTTTAGAAATTGATTTGAGTCCACTAACTGCAGCCGCTAAAGCTTTATCCATACCTCGCTTCAGAGCAATCGGATCATTACCGGCAACAATATTTTTAATACCTTCTTCTACCAAAGCTTGAGCTAAAACAGTAGCTGTAGTAGTACCGTCACCAGCTACATCATTGGTTTTTTCAGCTACTTCTTTGATTAACTCAGCACCAATATTTTCAAATTTATCTTCAAGCTCAACATCTTTGGCAATAGTGACGCCGTCATTAGTAATAGTAGGAGCACCAAAACCTTTATCCAACACAACATTTCTACCCTTCGGTCCCAAAGACACCTTGACTACGTTGGCAATTTTATCAACACCAGCCTTAATTGCCGCTCTTCCATCTTCGTGAAATTTTATTAGTTTTGACATATTAATTAGAATTAATATTTAAGATTTAAGAAAATTTTTAATTTTTGAATTTTATAATTTTATAAATAATTTTTAATCCCTAATTTTTAAAAATTAAAAATTACAAAATTAAAAATTCTACTCAAGTACTGCTAAAATATCATCCTCCCCTACGACCTTATACTCTATCTCATCAATTTTAACTTCGGTACCGCCATACTTGGAACAAAGTACTTTGTCACCCGGCTTAATACCAAGCTTAACTATTTTTTCACCAGTGCCCACTGCAACTACTTCAGCTTGTTCTGGCTTTTCTTTATCAACTGTATCAGGCAAAACTATACCTGATTTAGTTACTTCTTCTACTTTGGCTGGTCGCAAAACCGCCCGATCGCCTAAAGGTTTAATTTTCATAAAATAACTTATTAATTATTAAATATAAGAAAATATAGCTTACCCTAAAATCAAAAATATGTCCAATTTTAAAGGGATTTTATGGGTAAATTTAAGATAACGACCAAAATAAATTTTAACAAAATTAGCACTCTACCGTCAAGAGTGCTAATTATCCACAAGTTTTTAATCTTAGCTTTTAAGTTTTTTTATACCAAAGCACAGCTCCCAGCAGATAAAGCAAATATTGTCCTGATACTAAAGACCACCACCAATGATCAAATAACATTAAGAAAACCAATAATATTAATAGGTTGAGATTTGAAAACTGAAAATAAATATTTTTGATCAATAAAAGAAATATTATTAAAAATATTATAAACCCCACCAATCCCAACTCTACTAAAATTAATAAAAAAGTATTATGCGGTGGTTGCAAATCCCACACGTAACGTTCGGGATATTGCTGATGCAAGCTGTAAGTATAAGCACCCAGGCCGGTTCCCAACCAAGGTTGTTGCTTAAATGACAACCAAGCATCTTGATAACTATCCACTCGTTGAGTAAAAGATAATTGTTCCAATCTTTCCTGAGCTTTAATCCGTGTTATAAAGGGTTCGCTATAGACACTAATCCATAAACCGCAAGTTACTATTATTAATAAGACTAGACTAGCAAAAGTTTGCCAACTAACAGAGCTTTTTTTAAACAACAACTGCACAAAAATTAACAACAACCCTATTCCTGCCGCCAACCAAGCGGCGCGGGAAAAGCTAAGTAACAGTCCAGAAAAAATTATTAAGACACTTATCAATAGAATTATTTTATAAATCTGCAACTGTTTATTTTTAAATCGTAACCAAAGCTTATTAACCTCTTCATAAAGATAAAATAAAAAAGCTAAACTGATAACCAAATAACCGCCCAAAATATTCGGATGAGAAAAAGAACCGTAAGCTCTAAGCCAACGCCTAATGCCAGTATCAACCACTGAAACTCCTAAATTTTGCGGATCCTGCCAGGCCATCCCCAACCATTTACTTCCCCAAACAAACTGATTCAAAAACTGACTAATTGCCAATAGACCTTGCACTAAACCACTGGCGACAAAAATAACTGCCACCCGGTTAAAAGATATTTTTTTCCAACCAATCAACCAAATAACTCCCAAACCCAAGAACAATTTCAATCCATAATATATACTTAGAGCTGGAAAAACTGACCACCAAGCACTCAAAAAAGCCCAAGCTACAAAAATCAATAACCACCAAATTGGTTGGGTAATGGTAAAATTTTGATGATTGTTTTTTGTTGCCGGTTGTCTGATCCAAAAAACAAAATTGCCAAATATTAACAACAACAACACGATTTCACTCACATAAATAGCCGTGCTGCCACCCTCCCATGCACCACCTTTAATTGTGGCTTGATAAAAATAACGTATTTGCCAAGGCAATAAAAATATCCACAAATATACGCCGTATTCTAAAATTTTTTCTAATTTTTGTTGAATCATGATTATTAATTTTTTGATAAGCATTTTTCCTTCCACAATGTCTGATAATATTCCCGCTTATCGTCCGCACCATGGAATTTTAAAATCTTATCGTTTATTACCACGCGACTGTCACGATTGGCCATTTGTTTTAGTTGGGTAGGCATTAACTTAAGTTGAATTTTTTTTAATGGCTGTTCCCATATTTGCCAATTTAGCCAACTAAACAATTGGGTTGATAAACTTTTTTTTACTACCCAAAAATTATCCAATTCCAAAGGTTCTACCTGGGGTAAATATTGCTTTATCCAACTATTAGCAGACCACAATTTCTGATAAATATTTTCCGGGTCATACATTGGCAATAACTTTGTCAGCCAATAAACCAAATAAATATCGGGTTTATTTATTTGTAAACTCCTAATATCCAAATCTGCTTGGCTTAAAAAAAATGTCAAACAAAAACTGTCTTTCTTATGTCCTCGGTCATACGGTCGCAAATGCAATAATTTTAAAATTCCTTGTAACCAAAACCTAGTCAACCAAATTTTATTGGGTGCGGTTACTATAAACAAATCAATATCACTACCAGCTGTGGCATTTAAAAAACCGAGAGAATTGCAAATAGCTATCATTTTCACACTGGGCAATAACCTTAACCATTTTATCAATCGTCTAACTCGACGTAACTTAGCTACACTTATCACAAAATTGTCATGTCTAGTCTTGATAATAGATTGACGATTAGACAAACAATAAAAGCCTGACACCGGCTGATAATTATCAGGATTTTCTAATGACGTAAAATCATCGTGCCAGGCAAATTTTTTCAATTCCCAAGCGGTTAACGGGTAAGAAAAAATGTCATGAAAAACTAAATTCTTAAATTGGTCTTGGCTGATCATGACTTTATTGTAGCAAATTAAAATAAATTATGCCCCCAAGGGAGGGCATAATTGATTAAAACATTTTCTTTAAATACTGGCCGGTAAAACTTTGTTTAATATTGGCCACCTCACGCGGTGTGCCTTGAGCGACAATTTTTCCTCCCTTACTACCACCTTCAGGACCTAAATCGATTATCCAATCACATGATTTTATAACATCAAGATTATGTTCAATAATCAATACGCTGTTACCTTTTTCTACCAACTGATTTAAAACTAACAACAATCTTTTAACATCGGCAAAATGAAGTCCGGTCGTGGGTTCATCTAAAATATATAAAGTCTTGCCAGTTGCACGACGGGAAAGTTCAGTAGCAAGTTTGATACGTTGGGCCTCGCCGCCAGACAAAGTAGTGGCTGATTGTCCCAGATGAATATAGCCAAGTCCTACTTGGTGTAAGGTAATTAATTTATCATGAATAGCTGGCACATTGGCAAAAAAATTCATTGCCTCCTCTACGGTCATATTTAAAACATCAGAAATATTTTTACCTCGATAGTGAATTTCCAAAGCTTGCTGATTGTATCGATGTCCATGGCACTCTTCGCATTCGACATAAACATCTGGCAAAAAATTCATTTCGATCCGTACCATACCATCACCCTGACAAGCCTCACACCGACCGCCCTTAACATTGAATGAAAATCTACCCGGACTATAACCACGCATTTTGGATTCTGGCAATTCAGCGTAAAGTTCTCTAATTGGTGTAAATAAACCTGTGTAAGTAGCTGGGTTTGAACGCGGCGTTCGGCCAATAGGCGACTGATCGATATTGATTACTTTATCCAAATTTTCTAATCCTTTAATATCTTTATGAGCACCAGGCAAATCTTTAGCTCGATAAAAGTATTGGGATAAAGCCTTGGCCAAAATGTCGGTCATTAAAGTTGATTTACCACTACCAGATACGCCAGTAATAGCTACCAATTTACCCAAAGGTATGGAAACATCAATATTTTGTAAATTGTGTTCACTAGCGCCTACTACTTTAATATTTTTACCATTTCCTTCGTGATATTTTTTAGGAGCATCAATTTTTTCCTTTCGGGCAATAAATTTACCAGTCAAAGAATTTTTATTCTTTTGAATTTGTTCCGGTGTACCAGAAGCTACCACCTGACCACCGTGTTCACCTGCCCCAGGACCAATATCAATAACATAATCGGCAGCTAAAATAGTATCTTCATCATGTTCAACAACAATTACTGTATTACCCAAATCTCTTAAATGTTGCAAAGTTTTAATCAATTTATGATTGTCTTTTTGGTGTAAACCGATTGACGGCTCATCTAAAATATAAAGCACGCCTACCAAAGCTGAACCAATTTGTGTTGCTAATCTTATACGTTGTGCTTCTCCGCCAGACAAAGTAGCTGCCGGTCGATCCAATGTTAAATAATCCAATCCTACATTTTCCAAAAACTGCAGACGAGAAACTATCTCTTTTAAAATTTGTTTAGAAATTTTTTGCTCACGTTCAGTTAAAGCTGTATTGCGATTGGCACTACCCAACTGTTTAAAAAATGGTATGGATTCACTAACGGTAAAATTGGTGACTGAATTGATATTTTTATCAGCCACTGTTACAGCCAATGACTGGGCATTCAATCTTTTACCATCGCACAACGGACATTTAAGCACGCGCATATATCTTTCAATCTCACTGCGGACATAATCGGACTCGGTATCTTTGTAACGTCTTTCTAAGTTAGGTATCACCCCTTCAAAATAAGTGGCATATTCTCCAGAAAAACTAGAACTTTCTATATCCATTGTATATTTTTTTTCACCAGTACCAAACAATAATATATTGAGCTGTTTTTTGTTGAATTTTTCCAATGGTTCATTGACTGAAAAACCGTGTTTTTTGCCTACTTGTTCCAAAATCCTAACATACCAACTTTGGTTAGCGCGGGTACGTGCCCAGGGACGAATTGCTCCTTGAGCTATGGTCAATTTTTTATTGGGAATAACCAAATCTTGATCAATTTCTAATTTAGTTCCTAAACCACTACACTCGACGCAAGCACCGTGAGGTGAATTGAAAGAAAAATTTCTCGGCTCAATGGGCAGTAAACTGGTATTACACTTGGGACAAACAAAATGTTCACTGTAAATAAAATCTTCTTTACTACCTTCCAGCGACACCATAATAAAACCATCACCCAAATCTAAAGCGGTTTCCAAACTCTCAGCCAACCTTTGTTTGGCATCACTATCATTACTAACGGTAAAACGGTCGATAATAACTTCGATATTATGACTTTTTTGTTTATCAATATTTTTGTCCAAAGCTTCTTCAATCGGCATTATTTCCTTATCAACTCGCACTCGGACGTAACCTGCCTTTTGAATTTTTTCCAACACGCCTTTGTGTTCACCTTTTTTATCACGTACTACTGGGGCCATCAAAACCAATTGCGTATCTTCGGGTAAAGAAACAATCTTTTGCCAAATTTGCTGTTTGGTTTGTTTCACTACTAACTGACCACATTTGGGACAATGAGGTTTGCCGATACGGGCATAGAGTAATCGCAAATAATCATAAATTTCAGTCACTGTACCAACCGTAGAACGTGGGTTATGTGAGACAGATCTTTGATCAATAGATATTGCTGGAGATAAACCCTCGATCAAATCAACATCAGGCTTATCCATCAAACCTAAAAACTGACGAGCATAAGAAGATAAACTTTCAACATAACGCCTTTGACCTTCAGCGTATATCGTATCAAAGGCCAAAGAAGATTTACCACTACCAGACAAACCGGTAATTACAATTAATTTGTCACGGGGAATATCAACATCGATATTTTTTAAATTGTGCACTCTAGCACCACGGATAACAATCTTATTATATTGTTTATGAAGATTATCTTTTTTTGGCATAAATAAAATAGTAAAAAATCAGCAGTAAGTATATACCAAGAATAAAAAATGGTCAAGCTTTAAGCTTGACCAAATATTTTTACTGATTGACTGTTGGGAAACAGTCTGGCTCCAACATAAAAAATTCTCTTTTGTTGGGAAAATTGGGAAGTTTTTCAAAATTATAATTAGTTTGGTGCCATGATGATTTATGACAATCTTGGCAAACATACTCTTCATATTTGACTGTTTCGACAGTCGGTTTCTTTTTGGTGTTGCTAGAATTACACCAAGCACATATGACATTGCTCATAACTGGCTCCTTTTATTTAGTTTTGTTAAGGTGATTGTGATAATATTGTAAGATAACTGATTTTATAAACTTAGTCAATACTGTATGATAAATATATGAACAAACTAAATTTAACCAATATTTCTACCAGACCAGGTTGTTATTTATTTAAAAATCAAACTGGGAAAATTATCTATATTGGTAAAGCCAAAAATATAAAACAGAGAGTCAGAAGTTATTTCAACCAAAAGAATACCCTGTCACCTATGAAAAAATTGATGGTGGCTGAAATTAAAACAATTGAAACTATAGTGGTCAATAATGAAACTGAAGCTTTACTTTTGGAGAATAACCTAATAAAAAAATTTCAACCAAAATATAATATTGATCTAAAAGATGATAAAAATTTTTGTTATGTAAAAATAACTAAACAAAAATTACCTAACATAAGTGTAGAAAGACAAATTAAACCGGATAAAGCTCTTTATTTTGGACCTTTTCTTTCAGCTAAAGCAGTTAGACAAACCTTGGCACTATTTTGGCAAAAAGGACCAGCTACTTTCAAAAAATCTGTCAATCAAAAAGAATATCTGAAAACAGTTGAACAAATTAAAAATTTTTTTCGTGGTCATACTACTAGTATCATCAAACAACTCAAAAAACAAATGTCGCAAGCAGCTAGTCAAAAAAATTATGAACTGGCCAGTATTTATCGTGATCGATTGCAAGCTATAGAAAAAATTTCTCAACAACAAAAAATAGTCAGTACAAAAATGACCAACCAAGATGTTTTTAGTTTATTCACTTGGAACAATTTACATGCAGTCAATTTATTTCGTATTCGTCAGGGTAAAATTATTGATAAACTAAATTTCACTATTGGCAGTCAAATCAATGAACCAAAACATATTTTACTAGAATTTATACAAACTTATTATACCCAAACCAATGATTGGCCAAATATCATTATCACCAATTTAAAACTATATAAAAATGAATTATCTCTGGGCAATAAAAAAATAAAAATAAAACAAGGCAACACTGGTCGTTTAAAAAAAATTCTTGATTTAGGTGAACTTAATGCACAAGATTATCTAGCCAAAAAAATTCCTTCTTTTTATAGAACAGAAAAAGATTTATTACAAGCGACTGTAGCTTTAGCAAATCAACTAAGACTTAACTCCTTGCCCCAACGTATCGAATGTTATGATATATCCAACTTTCAAGGTAATTTTGCCGTGGGAGCAATGGTAGTATTTATCAATGGCTCACCAGCTAAATCAGAATATCGTAAATTTAAAATTAAATACACTCAGGGCATAAATGATTATGCCATGATGTCAGAAATAATCGCTCGTCGCTTTAGAGGACATACTAATTGGGCCTGGCCGGATTTAATAATAATTGATGGCGGCAAAGGACAACTATCAAGTGTCAAAAAAACTTTACAACAATTAAAAATAAAATTACCAATTATTGCCTTGGCTAAAAAAAATGAAGAGATATTTCTACCTGATGAAAAATCTAGTATACGACTTACCCAGCACAGCCCTGCTTTAAAACTTATACAAAATATCAGAGATGAAGCTCATCGGTTTGCCATTAATTATTATCGTCAAACGCATTTACGAAATAACTTGGGCTAAAAGATTATATTGACAAAATAAACTTTATTTGTTATACTAACTCCTGGTTATTAAACCTTCTTTTTTATTGTCAAAATCATGATCAAACCTTTTTTGATAGTTCAAATGGTAATTGCTTTACTATTGATTTTAGCAATTATCTTACAAAACAGAGGCAGTGGCACTGGAGCTGTGTTTGGTGGTGGCAATCAAGTCTTTAGAGCTAAAAGAGGTGCCGAAAAAACTTTATATTATTTTACTATTATTCTAGGCGTAATATTTTTTGCCTTAAGTTTTTATATAGCGGTTTTCTTAGCTGAATAAAAACCTTTGTCTCTTCATTAAACTTATTTTTCAGTTGTGAATTTTTCGTGGTTAAATAAAATCACCAGCTTTATTCAATATTGGTTTAAAAAAATAACCTATATCTTTAAAGTGAAAAAAAATACTACTGCTCGCCAAATTGAAAAATTTGATGAACAACTGGTAAGGCAGTTATCACCTAGCCGTCTCCCTCGCTTCAAACAGATAAAATATTTACCAAGATTTCTCAATCAAAATGAAAAAAGAATTGTGCAAACACTTTCCTTGGTTGGCTTAATTTCTTTATTGGCATTTGTCTTGAGTTTCACTTGGCGCCATACTACTCTACTGCCTAAAGCGGGTGGCAGTTACACCGAGGCATTAATTGGTGCACCTCAGTATATCAACCCCATATTTGGTTCAACCAATGACGTTGATGCTGATTTGATTAAACTAATATTTTCAGGTTTATTGAAATATAATAATAATCTTGATTTAGAAAATGACTTAGCTGAAAGTTATGAGATATCACCGGATGGAAAAACTTATACTTTTATACTTAAACCTGATTTAACCTGGCATGACGGCAAAAAATTAACTACCAAGGATATTGCCTTCACCATCGGCCTCATCCAAGATAGCAAAAATAATTCTCCACTTGAACCCGCCTTTAGAGGAGTAACGGTCAATCAACTCGATGATCGAACAATACAGTTTATTTTAGCCAAACCGTTTGAACCTTTTTTACATAGCCTAACAGTAGGTATTATTCCAGCGCATGCTTGGGAAAATATTTCCGCTCAAAGTTATAAATTGGCAGAGCTAAATCTCAAACCGATTGGTTCTGGACCCTGGCAATTTGACAGTTTAAAAAAGAACAAAGATGGAAATCTAATCGCATACTCGCTAGCACCTAACAGTGAATATTATGGTAAACAGCCCTATCTGAATAATTTAAATTTTAAATTTTATCCCAATTATGATTTAGCCTGGCAAGCCCTGCAAGAACAAAATGTTGATGGAATTAGTTTTATTCCCAAAGAAAAAAAACAAGCATTATCAGATCAACGTCAGTTAAAAATTTATAACCTACAATTACCTCAATATACTGGCATTTTCATCAATGAAGACAAAAACGAATTATTAAAAGAACAAAAAATAAGGAAAATTCTGGAACTAACAATTGATAAAAATGAAATTATTGACACGGTATTCGCTGGAGAAGCTTTGGCGTTAGCTAGCCCGGTTTTACCAGGTTTGCCTGGACACAATCAAGAACTAAATACCAATCCGTACAATATCGAGCAAGCTCAACAAATTTTAAGTGAGTTAGGCTGGCAAAGAAATGATGAACAATCTTTTTTAACCAAGGATGACAAAACATTAGAGCTAACTCTAACCACGGTTGATTACCCGGACAATATAAAAATGGCTGACATGATAAGGGTTGCTTGGGAAAAAATTGGGATGAAAATAAATTTAAATATTGTCCCCGCCAGTAGCATCCAAAGAGAAACCATCAGATCCCGCAATTACGAATTACTTTTATTTGGTGAAATTTTGGGTGCTGATCCTGATTTTTACCCTTTTTGGCACTCTTCCCAATTGAAAGATCCTGGCTTCAATTTAACTAGCTTCAACAACAAAAGAGCTGATGCCTTACTGGAACAAGCAAGACAAACAAATAACCTGGAAAAAAAATCTGAACTTTTTAGTCAGTTTGAAAATATAATTTTAGAATACCAACCTGCCGTATTTTTATTTCAACCAACTTATTCCTATTTGCTAAATAAAAAAATACTGGGCTTTAATACTACAAGAATAAATTTACCAAGCGATCGACTAAATGACTCGGTCAATTGGTACACCAAAACCAAAAGAAGATTTAGCTCTAGTCAATAAGTAACGACTAGCTCTAACTTGCCGAAGTGGTGGAATTGGTAGACACGCATGGTTCAGGGCCATGTGGACCTAAAGTCCATGGGAGTTCGAGTCTCCCCTTCGGCACCAAGCTTGCTTGGTTATTGATAAACTTAGCTTTTTAGCCCCACCTAAAGCTTGATGAGACGATATATTAAGTAACTAATTAATTAAAACAAAATAATAATTCAACTAATAATAAACCAGTAATTACTGGTACTCAATAATAATTAAAAATTAAATCTATAAATTATGAATGTGAATGCACTGGCTGATACCACAAGTAACCTACTTACCAGTACGGCCAAAAAACAAAAAAATCAAGTTTTCCATAAAAAAAATTCGCAGAGAAAAAAATCCAACCGAATGAATTTTGGTAAACAAAAAATTTACAACAAACCACTGACCCACGCCATTAGTAAAAAACCAACTAAAATTTTGGATACTAAATTGGTTAAATCAGAAAAAAAATTACGGATTATACCTTTGGGTGGTCAGGAAGAGGTTGGTCGAAATATGACTGTCTTTGAATATGGTCAAGATATTGTTGTTTTGGATATGGGACTCCAATTTCCTGAAGAAGATATGCCGGGTATTGATTATATTATTCCCAATATTTCCTATCTAAAAGGTAAGGAAAAAAATATCCGAGCGGTAATATTTAGTCATGGTCACTTGGATCATATTGGCGCCGCCCCAATTTTACTGGAAAAATTAGGCAATCCCTTAATCATCGGCCGAGATCTTACTTTGGCTTTAGTCAAACATCGTCAGGAAGACTATAAAAAAGGTTCTTCGCAAAAATTAAAAACCTTAGCCATAAAAAATTTAGAACAAAAAATTACTTTGGGTGGATTTAAAGTTGGTTTTTTCCAAGTAGAACATTCGATTATGGACGCGATGGGTGTTATTCTTGAAACACCCCAGGGAACCGTCTTACATCCTGGAGATTGGGCATTGGAAAAAGATCCTTTGCGAGGACAACCAGTGACTTACCACCAATTGGCCAAAGTTAAACGACCGTCAATTTTATTGTTAGAGAGTTTAGGTTCAACTTCGCAAAAACAAAGAATTTCAGAAAAGATAATGCATGCCAATTTGCAAAAAATAATCTCGGAAGCTGCAGGCAGAACAATTATTGCTACTTTTTCCTCACAAATCCAAAGAATCAAAGAAATTTTGGAATACGCCGAAAAAATTGGCAAAAAAGTTGCTTTGGATGGATACAGCATGCGTCTAAATGTAGAAGTAGCTAAAGAATTAGGTTATATCAAAATTAAAAAAGACACACTTATAACTATTGATCGCATTGCTGATTATCCTGACAAACGTATAATCGTTATCTGCACAGGTGCTCAAGGTGAAAGTCAAGCGGTTTTGCATCGGATAATTCAAGGATCACATAAATATATAAAAATTCAAAAAACCGATACGATCGTGTTTTCTTCTTCGGTAATACCTGGAAATGAAAGATCAATTCAAAGATTGAAAGATAATCTGTATCGCTTAAGTGATAATGTCATCCACTCAGACATTATGGATGTTCATTCATCTGGTCATAGTTCCATACCTGATATTATTGAAATGCTCAAAGAAATTAAACCGGATTATTTTTTACCAGTCTATGCCAATCATTACTTCTTAAAAGAAGCTGCCAAACTAGCTTATCATGAAGGTTTTGCCAAAGATAAAGTTGCCGTGCTTGATAATGGTTCTATTTTTGAAATTTATAACCACAAAACAAATCTGATACACGGTTCAATAAATACTGACTATGTTTTTGTTGATGGTTTGGGAATTGGTGATATTTCCAATGTGGTACTACGCGACCGACAAGTAATGGCTGGTGAGGGTATGTTGGTAATTATCGCTACAGTTGATAGTAAAACTGGAGGATTAATAGGTAAT
The DNA here is from genome assembly GCA_964493305.1 of uncultured Gammaproteobacteria bacterium. Classification (GTDB taxonomy): domain Bacteria; phylum Patescibacteriota; class Patescibacteriia; order S139-126; family S139-126; genus DYGA01. Next base: position 132,914 of record CAZBLW010000001.1, on the reverse strand, counting down.
CCTGATATTATCTCTCGTGGTTTTATCTATATGAAGGAAAATAAAAAATTGGTTGAAGATACCCGCAAAAAAGCTCGGGAAATCTTGAAAGACAAAGATCCAAGGACTAGCGCCAATCAAACTTTCTTGAAAGAAAAACTGCGCAATGACTTGGGAAAATTCTTATTCCAAAAAACTGAGCGACGCCCCCTGATCTTACCGGTAATAATTGAAGTTTAGCACCCAACTATCTTCAACTGACCAAATATTTTACTCAGAATTTACTTTATTTTATAACAGCCGTTCCAACCAGGAACGGTTGTTGTTTATAAAAATATACCTTTACTTTGTTTGTCAATCTTAAAATAAAAAGTTACAATATAAAAATAAAGAATAATTATGAAAAAAATACCAATCCTTTTTTCCGGTATCAAACCAACTGGCACCCCGCATTTAGGCAACTACTTGGGCGCTTTAAAAAATTGGGTAGTTTTACAAAAAGATTATCAAGCCATTTATGCGGTAGTTGATTATCACGCCTTAACCATTGCAATCAAACCTGCCGAACTGACTGCCAACTCTCTGACTCTGGCTAAAATTTTACTGGCTATTGGTCTAGACCCTGACAAAGTTATTTTATTTGTTCAATCGCAAGTACCGGAACATACAGAACTAGCTTGGATTTTCAATTGTTTAGTGCCGGTTGCGGAAATGGAACGTATGACCCAATACAAAGACAAAGCCCTGACCCACAAAAAAAATATCAACATGGGATTATTTGATTATCCGGCTCTAATGGCAGCTGATATTTTACTTTATCATGCGCAAGTCGTACCGGTCGGGGAAGACCAATTACAACATTTGGAGCTCACGAGATTGATTGTTAGAAAATTCAATCAACGTTACGGACAATACTTTACTGAGCCACAGGGCCTGGTAACACCTGCAAAAAGAATCATGTCTTTACAAATGCCTGATAAAAAGATGAGTAAAGAACTAGGTGATGCAAGTTATATATCTTTACTTGATAATGCTGATACCGTAGTTAAAAAAGTTTCTCGAGCGGTTACTGATACCGGACCTCAAACAAAAACTATGTCAGCTGGGGTAAAAAATCTTTTTGCTTTGCTGGAATATTTAGACCAAACTACCACCCACGAGCAACTACTTAAAGAATACAAACGGGGTAGTTTAAAATATGTTGAATTAAAAACTGCTATCAGCGATGCTATCAATCAAACTTTGCAACCAATCCAAAATAATTATAAAAATATATCTGACCAGGAAGTTAATAAAATTTTACAAACTGGCGCTCAAAAAGCTCGAGCTATAGCCAGTAAAAATTTACAGGAAATTAAGAAGTTAATCGGTTTATTATAAATATAATTTACCTAAAAAAATAATCCCGCTTTTTGCGGGATTATTTTTTATATCTAAAAAGATCAAAATTAAAACTATTCTATACGTTTAGGTTTAGCATACTTGCCAAAACCGGTACCAGCCGGAATTAAACGACCAATAATTACATTTTCTTTTAATCCTCGCAAATAATCGACTTGACCGGTAATAGCTGCGCTGATTAAAACCCTGGCTGTTTCTTGAAAGGAGGCGGCTGATAACCACGATTCTACCGTCAAAGATGACTTTGTAATACCTAGTAACAGTTCTTCGCCTTTGGCTGAAGTTTTACCTTTTTTCAGATTTTCATTGGCTTGTCTAAATACCCAACTTTCCACTACTTCGCCAGTCAATAAATTGGTATCACCCGGATCTTTAACCAAAATTCTAGAAAACATTTGTCTAATAATTATTTCGATATGTTTGTCATTTAAATTCTGACCTTGGGATGTATAAATAAACTGAATTTCCTTCAAAATATATTTTTGTACAGCTTCTTTTCCTTTTAAACGATAAAGGTCATGAAGATCAAGTGAACCTTCGGTAATAGCATCACCAACGTTGATTAACTGACCGTCTTCAATTACTAAATTGTAGGCATTAGGTATAATCCATTCTTTAACACTACCCTTATCACCTACTAAGACAACTTCTTCTTTGGTTACTTTCACCTGGCCACTAAAATCTGCTTTTACTTTGCGATCACTGCTAACCAAAATGGTATCACCTGCTGTTACATCATCTTTATCTTTGACTCTAAGTTTAATATTTTGAAAATCATCCAATTTATAAGTTACTACCTGTGGTTCATCAAAGGCTACTTTGACAATTTTTTGTTTTGGTTGTCTTTCAATACTGACCCGTCCCCTAACATCACTCATAAAAGCCTTTTTCTTAGGACTGCGACCTTCAAAAATTTCTTCTACTCTAGGTAAACCTTGAGTCACGTCTGACTCACCGGCTACACCACCAGTGTGAAATGTACGCATGGTCAACTGTGTACCTGGTTCACCAATTGATTGAGCAGCCATAATACCAACCGCTGCACCAATCTTTACCGGTTCGTTGTATGCTAAATCGAAACCGTAACATTTTGCACAAATCCCATGCAACGAACGACAACTATAAACTGATCTAATTTTTACCTGTTCAAGCTCCAAGTCGGAAATTTGTTTAACTTGAGTCTTACCTACGGTTTCACCTTTTTTAACAATTACTTTACCATTTTTATCTTTGATATTTTCTAAAACTACTCGGCCAAATAAACGATTGGCAATATTTTCACCCATATTTTCCGAATCAACTTTGGTGACTAAAGTACCTTCTTCGTCACCGCAATCTTCTTCCTGAACTACCATATCCTGAGCAACGTCAATTAATCTTCTAGTCAAATAACCCGCATTGGCTGTTCGCAAAGCTGTATCAGATAAACCTTTACGCGCTCCGTGAGTGGATATAAAATATTCCAAAACATCAAATCCTTCTTTAAAATTTGATTTCACTGGCAATTCGATAATATCACCAGCCGGGTTAATCACCAATCCCTTCATACCGATTATTTGAGTCAATTGGCCCCAGGAACCTCTGGCGCCTGATTCAATCATTGAACTGACTGGTCCGTTGGTATCAATCACTTTTTTACTTTCAGCGGTAACTTTATTTTTTACTTCGGTCCATACATCAATTACTTTTTCCCGACGTTCTTCATTGGTCAATAAACCTTGTTCATACTGAGAAAAAATTTCTTTAACCTGTTCTTCAGCTAATTTCATCAAATCAGATTTTTCTTTAGATATCTGTAAATCATCCATCCCCCAAGACCAGCCTGATTGAGTAATATAATTGAAAGCTAAATTTTTTATGTCATCAAAAGTTTTTGCCGCAATAGTAAAACCATGATGATCAATAATATCACTGACAATACCACGAATCACCTTTTTATCAACTAACTGATTAATAAAAATGGTACCCTGGGGCATTACTTCGTTGAACAAAATACGACCGACTGAGGTAATTACAAACTGACCAGCAATTTTTATTTTAATAGCATCTCGCAAATTTATTTTACCAGCATCATAAGCCATTTTTGCTTCCGTAAAAGAAGCATAATATTTTATCAACTTTTCATCAGTGTAAGGATTAATAAAAGTCATATAGTAAGCCCCCCAAACAATATCTTGATTGGGAGTAACCACTGGGTCACCAGTAGCTGGTTTTAATAAATTTTTTGCTGACAGCATAATTTCCGCAGCTTCAGTTTTAGCTTCTTCCGTCAAAGGTACATGAACAGCCATTTGATCGCCATCAAAATCAGCATTAAAAGCGGTACAAACCAAAGGATGTAACTGAATAGCTTTTCCTTCAATCAACACTGGTTGAAAAGCTTGAATACCAAGTCGGTGAAGTGTTGGCGCTCGGTTGAGCATCACATGACTATTGTTGGTAATATTTTCTAAAATGTCCCACACTTCTGAGTGACCAGCTTCAATATAGCGATTGGCGCTACGTACATTATGTACATACTCATCCTTGATCAATTGAGAAATTACAAACGGTTTAAAAAGTTCCAAAGCCATCATTTTGGGAATACCGCACTGATGCATTTGTAAATGGGAACCAGCCACAATCACGCTACGTCCAGAATAATCTACGCGCTTACCAAGTAAATTTTGTCTAAATCTACCTTGCTTACCTTTTAACATGTCAGCGATGGATTTTAGTTGACGTTTTTGACCGGTAGAAGCAGTTACTGTTTTACCGTGTCTGGCAGAATTATCAATCAAAGCATCAACCGCTTCCTGTAACATACGTTTTTCGTTGCGTTGAATAACTTCGGGCGCGTTTAATTCGATCAATCTTTTCAAACGATTATTACGATTGATAACCCGACGGTATAAATCATTTAAATCGGAAGTAGCAAATCTACCACCGTCCAATGGTACCATTGGTCTTAGATCTGGTGGGATAACTGGAATAACTGTCAACACCATATCCTCGGGTCGAATATTATTGCGAATCAAACTTTTAACTAATTGTAAGCGACGATGAATTTTTTTTCTCTTAGCGCCGTGCGACTCAACTACATCTTGTTCTAATTGTTTTACTAAAATAGATAAATCAATCGTTGATAAAATTTTGTGGATGGCCTCAGCGCCAATATAAGCTTCGAAAATATGTCCGTATTTCAAAGATAAATCTTGGTAAGTATGCTCAGAAATTACTTTTTTAACGATCAATTCCTCCAATTCTCTGCGAGCAATTTTTACTGCTTTTTCCAACTCTTTTAATTTCTTATTTTTATTTTCTAGAATCAACGCCTCTTTATTGTCAAAATCTTCAACCAATTTCTTATACTTAATGGTTTCTTTATTTATATCAGCAAAAGTTTTTGCTTTGTCTTTATTTAAATTGTCAATTGCCTGTCTGGTTTCCGCTTCAATACTTTTTTGTTTACCTTTAAACTCATTGGCAATTTGCTCCAACAATTGTGATTTTTGTGTTTCATCAACATCAGTAATAATAAAATTGGCAAAGTAAACAACTTTTTCCAACTCTTGAGCTGACATATCCAACATCAAACCGATACGTGAAGGAATGCCGCGTAAAAACCAGATATGGGCTACTGGGGCTGCTAAATCAATATGACCCATGCGTTCACGTCGCACAAAACTTCTGGTTACTTCTACTCCGCACTTATCACAAATTATTCCTTTATATCTAATTTTTTTGTATTTACCGCAGTAACATTCCCAATCCTTGGTAGGACCAAAAATACGCTCACAAAATAGACCGTCTTTTTCCGGTTTTTGAGTACGATAATTTATAGTTTCCGGTTTGGTTACTTCCCCTTTTGACCAACGATGAATATCGGTTGGTGAAGCTAACCTTAACCTAATGGCATTGAATTCCAATTCTTTTCCGCCTTCGTGGAAAAGTGTAGAAATAGTTTTGGTAGTTGAAGGATGTGACATAAATTTTTTTTAGTAACTTACTTTTTTCTGACTGACTTTTTTTCTTCCGATTCACTATCGGTTTGAACTACCCGACCGTCTTTCAGTAGTTCAACTTCCAGACCTAAACCTTTCAACTCTCTAACCAAAACATTAAATGACTCTGGAATATTTAATTTTTCAATTGCTTCACCTTTGATAATTGATTCGTAAGCCTTACTTCTACCTGGTACATCGTCCGATTTGATAGTTAACATTTCTTGTAAACTATAAGAGGCTCCATAAGCTTCCAAGGCCCAAACTTCCATTTCGCCAAAACGCTGTCCACCAAATTGGGCTTTACCACCCAACGGCTGCTGAGTGACCAAAGAATAAGGTCCGATTGAACGTTGGTGAATTTTATCTTCAACCAAATGATTCAATTTCAACATATACATAATGCCAACCGTAGTTTTGTTTTGGAAGGGTTTACCAGTACGTCCATCATACAACTGTATCTTGCCATCCAGTGGTAATTTAGCGTCTTTTAATTCTGATTTTATTTCTGCAACTGTTACTCCGTCTAAAGAAGGTGAAGCAACATTGTAGCCCAACTTACTGGCAGCATAACCAAGATGAACTTCTAAGAGCTGGCCCAAATTCATACGTGAAACAATACCCAAGGGATTTAACATAATATCAATGGGAGTACCATCGGGTAAAAATGGCATATCTTCTTCAGGAACAATGCGAGAAATCACACCTTTATTGCCATGACGACCGGCCATTTTATCACCAACTTGAACTTTGCGTAAGGAAGCTACTGAAACTTGGATAGTTTTAATTACCCCGGCAGAAAGTTTATCACCATTTTCTCTAGAAAATATTTTTATATCCACTACCTTACCATGCTCACCATGTTCTAAATACAAAGAAGAATCTCTTACATCTTTGGCCTTTTCACCAAAGATTGCTCGCAATAATTTTTCTTCAGCAGACAACTCGGTTTCACCTTTGGGAGTAATTTTACCCACTAAAATATCACCTGATGATACCTCAGCACCAATTCGAATAATACCGTCCTCATCCAAATCCTTTAATTTCTCATCACCGACATTGGGTATATCACGAGTAATAACCTCGGGACCTAGTTTTGTATCTCTCACATCAATAGTGTAATCAGTAATATGAATAGAACTATAACGATCATCCCGCACTACCTTTTCCGAAATCAAGACCGCGTCTTCATAGTTGCCACCTTCCCAAGTCATAAAAGCTATTAACATATTTTGCCCCAAAGCCAATTCTCCACCTTGAGTTGCCGGACCATCTGCCAACACATCACCAGCTTTTACTTTTTGTCCTAAATAAACTGTTACAATCTGATTCATACAGGTAGAGGCATTGGATCGTAAAAATTTGCCTAAACGATATTCCTTGGTTTTACCTTCTTTATTTTTTACCACGATATGTTGGGCATCTACTTCAACTACCTCACCCTCTTCCGCTGATATAATAGTATGTCCGGAATCATGAGCAGCACGTCTTTCCACTCCAGTACCAACCATGGGCGCTTCGGGTTTAACCACAGAAACTGCCTGACGTTGCATGTTTGTTCCCATCAAAGCTCTCACCGCGTCATCATGTTCAACAAAAGGAATCAAAGAAGTTGATACTGACAAAATTTGTTTGGGTGATACATCCATATAATCAACTGAATCAGCTTCAACAATAGTAGGCTTTTGTCCTACCCGAGCTTCAACCCACTGATCAACAAAATAACCATCATCATCCAGTCTGATAGTAGCGGGCACAGTGGTAACTCGATCTTCAGAAAAAGCATCAAAATAATCAATCTCATCAGTTACTCGGGGCTTAACCAATACTTTCTTGACACCGCTTTTAGCTAAAACTTGAGCTGACTCTTTAGATATTTTTTCACCTTTTTTCAAAATTAATTTATTGGTTTTGGGATCGACAATATCTTCACGAACAATTTCGCCAACAGTTAATTTGGGGTCATTGTTAACTTCTTTTAAGATATGACGATATGGAGTTTCTATAAAACCAAATTCATTGACTCGAGCATAACTAGCTAAATGGCCCACCAAACCAATGTTCGGACCTTCGGGAGTAGCAATTGGACAAATTCTACCATAATGAGTTTGGTGAACATCGCGTACTTCAAAACCAGCTCTTTCGCGAGAAAGACCACCAGGTCCCATGGCCGACAAACGACGCTTATGTTCCAATTCCGCCAAAGGATTGGTTTGATCCATAAACTGAGATAACTGCGAAGACATAAAAAACTCTTTAATCGCACCAATCAATGGTCGAGCATTAATCAACTGGTTAGGAGTTAAGGTATTGATATCAAGAGTAGACATCCGATCTCTGACTATCCTTTCCATACGAGTCATACCAACCCTAAATTTATTTTGAATCAATTCACCAACCGCTCTAACACGACGATTGCCCAAGTGATCAATATCATCAGCTGCCTCTTGTAAAATATTTAAACGAATAATTTCCTTGATGATCATAATTAAATCTTCGCGACGCAACACCCGATTGTCAGGTGTATTATCAACTTGCATATTGAAGCGTTGATTTAATTTGTATCTACCCACGCGACCAAAATCATAACGATCAAATCGGAAAAACATAGCGTGAATTAAACTCTTAGCGTTTTCCGCCGTTGCTAAATCTCCCGGCCGAATACGTTTATACACTTCGATCAAACCGTCATCTTCGTTTTTGGTTACATCTTTATCTAGAGTTGATTGAATAAAATGATGATGAGGATCATTGTCTACATCTTTGAATAAATTGATAATTTGTTCGTCGCTACCATAACCAAAAGCTCGTAACAAAGCGGTGATTGGTACTTTTCTTTTACGATCAATTTTGACATAGAGAACGTCATTGATATCTGTTTCAATTTCCAACCAGGCTCCCCGGTTAGGAATTATTTTGGCACCATAAAATTTGCGACTGCGAATTACATTGGTAGTAAAGAATACACCAGCACTGCGAATCAATTGGGAAACTACCACTCTTTCAATACCGTTGACTATAAATGTGCCACGGTCAGTCATTAAAGGAAAATCACCCAAATAAATTTCTTGTTCTTTGGTTTCACCAGTTCTTTTATTGACCAATCTCACTTGCGTACGCAGAGGTGATTCGTAGGTAACGTTTTTTTCTTTGGCAGTTTGTTCGTCAAACTTAGGATCATCCAAATAATAATCGGTAAAATAAAGCTCTAAATCCCGCCCAATAAAATCCTTAATTGGGTTTATTTCCGAAAAAAGTTCTTTTAGTCCTTCGGCAAAAAACCATTCATATGATTTCTTCTGTACCTCAATTAAATCCGGTAATTTTAATACCTGCTTATATTTGGTAAAATATTTCCTTTCTTTTAAAGTGGTTTTTACAGACATAAAAATGACTCCTTCCCAAAGAGAAAAGAGTTTTTAATATTTAATTTAGGCTGAATAAATCAACACAATTTGTGTAAAGTTAGCTAAAATTTTTACTTACAATAACACGATGTGGTAACTTTAACAAAAAACGAGCTTGAAGTCAAGTATTTGATACTAAAATTGTCATAATGTCAATATTGGCTAAATTTTATTTATTATTAGCCAAAAAAAAGAAAAAATATAAAATATTGACAATTTTTTTATAACAACTTTTCCACATTAAATTTCAGCTAAACACTCCCTAACCACAGTTCGGTCATCCCAGGGTATTTTCCCGGCTGCAGTGACAATTACTTGTTCACTTCCTTTACCACTGATTACCACAATATCTCCGGCTTGAGCAATTTGCACGGCTTGCTTGATGGCTTGGCGACGATCTTCAATTTTATAAACCTCAACACTGGGAAAACTAATGGTCCCGGCAAAAACATCATCCATAATTTTTTTGGGATCCTCATCGTAGGGATCTTCATTGGTAATAATTACTACCTGAGCATAACTGGCTGCCAACTTACCTAATATCGGGCGCTTGGCTTTATCTCGACCACCACCACATGAACCTAAAACAGCAATCAATCTTTTGGCTTGCGGTTTTAAAGTTTGATAAACCAACTCTAAACTTTCTGGTGTATGAGCATAATCAACATAAACTAAAAATCCCTTGCGAGAGCTTATTTTTTCCATTCGACCCGGCATGTATTTAAAATCTGCCAAGGCCTGACTAATTTCCTGCCAGTTAATTTGCAAGGACTTGGCGGTGGCAATGGCGGCCATAGCATTATAAACGTTGAAGATGCCAGGTAAATTAAGCGTGATTTTATGTCCTTTAACTTCAAATTGAGCACCAGTCGGTTTAAGTTGTAAATTAACCGGATAATAATCAGTCTGATTTTTTATACCATAATAAATATATTGACTAGCAGGTAGCGCTTTATAAAAAGAAAAATGTTCATCATCTTTATTTAAAATACTGATTTTCAGTCCTTGTAAATTTTTAAATAGTTCTGCCTTTGCCGCTCGATAATTTGCAAAGCTGCCGTGAGCTTCAATATGTTCCGGTGATAAATTGGTAAAAACACCAATTTGATATTTTATTCCCCAATGCCTAAATTGTTTAATTCCCTCAGAAGAGGTCTCAATAACTGCGTACTGACAACCAGCTTTTACCATCCGACGTAAAAGTTTTTGTAAATTAAATCTACCGGGCATGGTCATTTTGGTGCTATTGATCCATTCCTTCTTTTGGATACGAAAATTGGCGGTAGTAATTAAACCGGTCGACTTGCCAGCCTGATTTAAAATTTGCCAAATCAAATTGGCTGTGGTGGATTTTCCTTTGGTACCAGTTACCCCAATCACCAATAAACGTCGCGACGGAAAACGATAAATTATATTGGCCAAAATAGCAATGAGTTTATGATAAAAAGTAATGACTCTTGGTGATAATATTTTTTTTATTTTTTGTTTCCAGGTCATATTAATATAAATAGTCTTAACTTAATTCTTTATTCATCATTCATAATTCTAATCTGGTGCTCCCAGCAGGAATCGAACCCACATCTCGAGCTCCGGAAGCTCGCATTCTATCCGTTGAACTATGGGAGCATATCTTATTTGGGATTGATACCATAAGTAGCAAACAAATTATTGGCAATGATAAACTGCTCCACCTTTTGAATATCTTCGGGCCGACCAAAATCTAACCAATATTTCTGTAATTTTTTTATTTTTACCTTATCTTGTTGAGCTAAAAGCGAAATAGCATCGGTAATTTGATATTCGCCATTGGCTGCGGGTTTTATCTGATTGACTACACAATAAATATCAGGATTGAATTTATAAATTCCAGCATTAATAATATCAGATACAGGTTGAGCAACTTTTTCATCAATCCGACTTAACAAATCTTGCTGACCGGAAACCAAAGTTCCGTATTGACTCGGATTGTCGACTTTTAAACCGCCGATATAATGATAATCATCTGTTAATTTAGCAAACTCACTCAAATCTTCTAGAGCATATAAATTATCTCCCATTACCACTACAAATGGTTCATTGTCAACCACGCTACTAACCGCTTGTAAAGGTACTAGGGTACCATATTTATTTTCACCCATGACGGCAAACTGATTTACCGTGCAAAAAATTGGAAATTCTTCACGATAAGCAGCAAAAAAATCATCAAATTGATGAGATAAATAACCGGTAACCATAATCACTTCTTGAAAACCAACCGCTTTTAAATTGGTTAGTAAATAATATAAAAATGGTTTACCAAATACTTCAATTAAATGTTTGGGTCTGGTGGTAGCCAAGTCACGCATTCTGGTACCTCGACCAGCCGCAAAAATAACTACTTTTTTGATCATATAAAACGTTTGGCAAATTTATAAACAACGTACCACATTTTATCATAAACCCAATCCCAAGCGCCAACATAATTGATTTCTTTTCCGCCAAAACCTTTTTTAAAACGTGTAATCCCGGTCCACTTTTTTTCTCTGTCATTATTGGCCAATTGTCTTTGCGCTGGTAAAACACCGTACAAATCATACTGATAATAACCATAATTTTGCGCTTGCTTCATTACCTCCCAGTGCAATAAATAAGGCGCCATCAAATGTTTGTGCGATTGATTAGAAGCACCGTGCAAATAAACCACTCGGTCACCAAAAAAAGAAAACAAACCACCGGCCAAAACTTCCTGCTGGTACTCAGCTAAAAATAGTTTGATCGTCAATTCAGTTTGATCAGCTATTTTGGTTTTATGAAACATGCTCCACATCGCTCGATAATAATCTGATTGATGAATTCTAAAATCATCGCGCTGTGAAGTTTGTTCCAATAAACTTAAAAAAATATCAAGATCAGTAGGTGTTTCTCCCCATCTGACTTTAACACCGTGTTTTTCAGCCAATCTGATATTGTATCTCGTCTTGGGATGCATGGACGCTAAAATAGCATCTAGATTTTGGTTAAGGTCAATAATTTGTGTGTCTTGGGGCTGGATAGCTGCAGTTTTTTTAAGTCCCAGATTGAAAAAAAAGTTACCCAAATCGGCAGTTGTTAATCTTGGTTCTAAACGTAAAAATATTTCCGATTTTTTATTGGTGGCAATGGTTAGATCACGCGCTGTTGATAAAAACAATTTAATTATTTTCTCTTTTTCTTGAGGCGACAAATTGGCGCGAAAAACTGGCCCGTGGGGTATGTATAAATAGGCGTGACTAAAAGGCAAATTGTGTAAAATAATTTGCGCGCTAGCTAAAAGTTCATTGGATTGATAAACGCCCAAGCGCCAAACTTGGTGACCGGATTTGATTTGAAAATCACCCCATTCCCAACTTTGTAAAAACTGGCCACCCCAAGCAGTGGTCACAAAAATATTAAGTTCAGCAGCTGAACTAATTTCTCTAACCTCCATTTATTTACCTAACAATTTTAAAATTTGTGAAACTTTTTTCTCTGTGCTCAATTCCGGATCAACTTTTCCTAAAGCATCTCTAATTTCACTTGCCCGATAACCCAAACTCTCTAAAGCCTCAACAACTTCACTGCTAGTTCCACGTTCACTACTGACAATCCCCGCTCCGATTTTTGACTTCAACTCAACTACAATTCTTTCCGCTGTTTTTTTACCAATGCCATTTACTTTTTGTAAACTACCCGGATCATCAGTTAACACTGCCTGTCTAATATCATCTGGGCCAGCAGAATCTAAAATATTTAAAGCTGATTTTGGTCCAATACCAGAAATAGTGATCAATAACTTAAAAAAGTAATACTTACTTTCATCTTGAAAACCAAATAAATCAATTGCGTCTTCACGCACAGCAGTATAGACAAACATTTCTATGTCAGAACCAACTTTGACTTGGGATAAAATATCATTGGTAGTAAAAACCTCATAACCAACACCCCCAGTCATAATGGTTAAAGACTTTTCACCAATTCTTCTAATTTGTCCTTGTAAAAAAGAAATCATATGTCTGACTTATTAAGTATAAACTAGCCACTATTTTAGTATATAATATTTTACCAGTATTTTCATCTTTACTATCTAAACTGGTTTATTTCGATAAACCTAGCTATACTAATGGTGATTATGAATAAATTCAAACTTTCCGCCCAATTCAAGCCGACTGGTGATCAGCCTGGGGCAATTAAAAAATTGGTAGCCGGACTAAAACAAAACAATAAAGAACAAACTCTCCTGGGCGTAACTGGTTCAGGCAAAACTTTTACTATGGCCAATATCATCGCTCAAAGTAATCGACCAACTTTAATTATTTCCCACAATAAAACTTTAGCGGCACAACTGGCTAGTGAGTTTCAAGATTTTTTTCCCCACAATGCAGTCCACTATTTTGTATCCTACTATGATTACTATCAACCGGAAGCTTATATTCCTAGAACCGACACTTATATTGAAAAAGAAACTCAACTCAATGAAGAAATTGACCGATTGCGACACGCCTCTACTACTGCCTTGATGATGCGACGCGATGTTATTATCGTTGCTTCCGTGAGTTGTATTTATGGTTTAGGAAATCCTTCCGAATATGCAGACATAAAACTTCCTCTGCAAATAAAAAACGACTACCAACGCCAGGAAATCTTACGATCACTGCATGATATGCGTTACGAACGCAATGATCAAGAATTAAAACGTAACAGCTATGCCGTGCGCGGTGAGATAATAGACATTTATCCTTCCTTTGCCTTGGATAAATTTTTTCGTTTAAAATTTTTTGGCAATAAGTTAGAAAAAATTGAAGAACTGGATTGGTTAACAAAAAAAATATTAAATGAATTTGCCAGCATAGAAATTTATCCGGCTACTCATTACGTGGCTCCACCTGACAAAATGAAAATGGTTATTAAACAAATTCGTGAGGACTTGCGTCAACAGTTACAAACTTTTCGCAAACAAAATAAATTATTGGAAGCCCAACGACTGGAACAACGAGTAAGTTTTGATTTAGAAATGATGGAAACAGTTGGTTATTGCAATGGTATAGAAAACTACTCTCGCTATTTTGATGGTCGCCTGTCAGGACAATCGCCCTATACGCTAATTGATTATTTCCCTAAAGATTATCTAATGTTTATTGATGAATCACACATGACCGTACCCCAAATTCGAGGCATGTATGAAGGTGACAAATCACGTAAACAAACCTTGGTGGAATTTGGTTTTAGACTACCGGCTGCTTTGGATAACCGGCCATTGCAATTTGCAGAATTTACCAAAAAAATAAACCAACTTATCTATGTCTCCGCCACGCCCAGTCAATACGAGCTGTCCCAATCCGAACAAATAGTCGAACAACTTATTCGTCCGACGGGATTACTCGACCCTAGTATTACCATTAAACCAACCAACGGACAAATTGAAGATTTAATTAAAGAGATAAAAAAACGAATCAGCAAAAAGCAAAGAGTGCTGGTTACTACTCTAACTAAACGATTGTCAGAACAATTAGCTGAGCATCTTTTAGAAATGGGAATAAAAACCCAATACCTTCACTCCGAAGTAGAAACTTTGGAAAGAATCGAAATATTACAGTCCTTACGACGGGGTGAGGTTGATGTTTTGGTAGGCATCAATCTACTGCGCGAAGGTTTGGATCTACCAGAGGTATCACTGGTGGCTATCCTGGACGCTGACAAAGAAGGATTCTTGCGTAGCGATGTCACTTTGATTCAAACTATGGGTCGTGCTGCCAGACATGTTGAGGGGCAAGTAATTATGTATGCTGACAAAATAACCGGGTCAATGCAAAGAGCTATTACCGAAACTACCCGCCGGCGACAAATCCAAGAAAATTACAATCAAGCCCACCACATTACCCCCCAATCAATTCAAAAAAAGATAAAACAATCCCTGCTGGCAGGCACCACAACAAAAGCTGAGACAGTTCCCGATATTGATTTTACTAAACTACCTAAAGATGAAATCAAATATTTAATTACTCAATTGACTGAACAAATGAGTATGGCCGCCCAAAATCTAGAATTTGAAAAAGCGGCTAAATTGCGAGATCAAATTGCTGAGATAAAAAAAATAAAAAAACTACGTTAGCTACCAGTTTTGTTTCTTACTGAAGAAACAATATTCTCTATCAACTTAACAACGGTAATCGGTCCCACTCCGCCCGGCACTGGTGTCAACAAAGACGCTTTGGTATTAACTGAACTAAATTCAACATCTCCACTAACTTTACCATCTTGATAAGTGGTGGCTAAATCAATTACTATGGCACCCGTTGTAATCATCTCACCGGTTATTAAGTTTGGTTTGCCCACCCCAGTAATGACGATATCGGCTGACTGGGTAAACTTAGCTAAATTTTTAGTACTTTTACCACAAACAGTTAGAGTTACCGGACAATTTAAAAAATAAGCTGCCAGTGGTCTGCCAATCAATTCCCCCCGTCCAACTAAACAAACATTTTTTCCACTCAGCTCAACTTTATACTCATTTAAGATGGCCATAACCGCTCCGATAATAGGAGGCATAAAATACAACTCATTCATTAAAGTCTTGCCTAAAGCCAGGTGAGATAAACAATCAACATCAAGCTCCGGCCTAATTTGGTTGGTGATAGTTCTGGTTTGCGACCATAAATTTTCTGGCAAAGGTAACTGCAATATCAACCCATATAAATTTTTATCTTGTTGAAGTAAATTTATTTGCTCTATCACCGCAGTGGCGGAAGAGCTGACGGGCAATTTGTAAACATCACAAACTATACCCAACTGGTTGGCTAAAGATTGTTTCTTACTCACATAAATGGTTGAAGCGGCATCATCACCCACCATCACTACGGCCAGTTTTATTGGCGTAGCCAAATCCAACTCAGCTAAATTTTTTTTCAATTCGGCTTGTAACTGGTTAGCAATTTTTTTACCATCAACAATAATCGTATTAGACATAGCTCTCGCTCCTTAGTACTATATTAATTATTAGTCTAACTAATATTATTCTATTATAATCCAGCCCCAATCAGCAAATGACCACTGGCACAAAAAAAATAAAACCAAACAATCAACCCAAAAAAGTTATGATCTTTGGGGCTTTTGATATTATCCATCCCGGACATTTAAATTTGCTTCAACAAGCAGCCAACTTGGGCAAAGTGACAGTGGTAGTAGCTAGGGACACGACAATTGGTAAAGTAAAAAACCGACCGCCTTTTTATTTGGAGCAACAACGTGTCGACGAATTAAAAAAAATTAAATTAATTGATCAAGTGATTTTGGGTGACAGCACCAATCCCTACAAAGTCTTAGTTGATCTTAAACCAGATATTATCTTACTCGGTTATGATCAAAAAATATTTACTGAGCAACTGCCTGGCGAGTTAAAAAAAATTAACTTACAACCAACCATCATTAGGGCTAAACCCTGGTTGGCTGATTTTTTTAAATCTTCCAAAATCAGACCGGTTTTACAAAACCACCAAGCCGGTTTTTTACTGATCAACAAACCTTCAGGATTTTCTTCCCATGATGTGGTTAGAAAGGTTAGACAAATTGTGA
The DNA here is from genome assembly GCA_964493305.1 of uncultured Gammaproteobacteria bacterium. Classification (GTDB taxonomy): domain Bacteria; phylum Patescibacteriota; class Patescibacteriia; order S139-126; family S139-126; genus DYGA01. The sequence goes on along the minus strand of CAZBLW010000001.1, from coordinate 116,578 downwards.
AGAGTAAACAAGTTGGTCACGCTGGTACACTAGATCCATTGGCAACCGGCTTGTTGGTTGTGGGTATCAATGAAGCCACTAAGTTACTGAGTTGGTGGCATCAGTTTCCAAAAACCTACCTGGCAACTATGGAATTTGGCAAAAGTTCTGATACTTATGATTCGGAAGGGCAAATTAAAATCTTTCCCACCACAAAAATACCGCGCTCAGAGATTGAACCAGCTCTGACAAAATTTACTGGTATTATCAAACAAATTCCGCCAATATTTTCTGCCAAAAAAATAAACGGGCAAAAAGCTTACGACTTGGCCAGAAAAAATAAAACCGTTCAGTTAACTCCCCAACAGGTTAATATTAAACAACTTTATATTACCAACTATCACTGGCCCAGTATTAAATTGTTTATCGAGTGCAGTACCGGTACTTATATCCGCAGTTTAATTCATGATTTAGGAACAACCTTGCAAACAAACGCAATTATGACTAGCCTGGAAAGACAATCAATTGGCGACTATCACAGCCAACAAAGTATTTCTGTGAACGACTTAAAATCGGATTTTTATCAAGCCAACTACTTTATCAAGGGAAAAGAATTTCTGGAAAAAATAAATCAATACTGGTTAGACAACTATCACAACCAGACCAGCTAAAACGGCTTGATTTATTTTTTTAAACTTGTTATGATACGTCTACTTAATTATTGGATAATTATTTAAAATCATTATGCCTAATACTAAATCGGCTGCCAAAGATTTGCGTCACGCCAAAAAAAACGCGCAGAAGAATACCCGTATCAAAAGTAATATTAAAACATTACTAAAAAAAATTGATAGAACTATTACTGCGGGTGATAAAAATAAATTACCAGAGTTGATCAAGCAAGCTCAATCGCTAATTGATAAGGCGGCCAAAACCAAGATTATAAAAAAGAATAACGCCGCCCGCAAAAAATCTCGTTTACTCAAAAGAATCAAACAAAAAACTTCGAACTAAAATTATCCCTCCAATTTTTTGGAGGGATAATTATTTTAGTAAACTATAAATTGATGATAAATAAATTTAACCAAACTGCCGGATCTAGCGATCCGGTTTTGATTTTATAATCAATATCAGCTAACTGAGAATAGACTTCTCGTAATTTATCTAAAGAAAAATTTTTGATTACCGGTAAAGTTTTTTGCACCACATAAGGATGAAGTTGCAATTGACTAGCAATCTCGTTGCTGGTATAAGTTTGGCTAACTAAAGTCTCTTTGACTAACAATAAAATCCTAAATTGCCAAACTATACGACCAAATATTTCAATTGGTTCATTGCCCAAAACCAACTGATCTTCCAGTAAAGCCAAAGCTTTAGGTTTGTTCTTTTGTGATAAAAAATACAAAAACTCCCAACCATCACCGCCGATTTTAGTCATTACTAAATCAGTGATATCGGTGGCGGTAATTTCTTGGGGCTGACAATACAAAACCAACTTTTGCAGTTCATTATCTAACTGCCATAAATTATCACCCACTTGGGACAATAAAACCTTGACTGCGCTAGGACCAATTTTCCCTCCCAAAGCAACTGCACGATTTTGTAACCATTTTTCCAATTGAGTTGATTTGAGAATATTATACTCCTGTACATAAGGTTGCTCTTTCAGATATTTAAATAGTGGGGTCGTTTTAATTTTTTTCCCACTCTCCGGCGTAGATAAATATTCCCACCACAAAACAGTGTGCTGATCAGCTTTACCCAGAATTTCAATTATTTCTTCTTGTAATTTCTTTTTGGGTGCTTGCTGTAATAAATCTCTAATCAAAACCAAACGCCCTTTACTAAAAAGAGATTGGGACAATAAATTTTGTCTAAATTGGGCTAAATCAAAATCTTCACCACCAATAGTAGTGATACTGGAACCACTAGTATCAACTTTTTGCTTAAATTTATCTTTTAACTCCAGTATTTTGTGGTGAGCTCGCCAGCTATCAGTGCCATAAATAAAAATAATCATAACTAAAACCTTTCTTTTAACAAATTAGCAAAAATTTTATTATTTGGCTATCATTCATTATAAACATTGTCTTAACAGTTTGACTTGTCAAAAATCAATTAATTTGATATTTTATAGTCTGAATTTTATTATATAGGTAATTAATAGTTAGGGCATGTAGCTCAGTTGGTTAGAGCGCGTCACTGATAATGACGAGGTCGATGGTTCGAATCCATCCATGCCCACCAATTTATAAGAGCCGTGAATGGAGAATAGAGAATTAAGTAAAAAAAATGTTTATATAATTATTATTATAAATTATTAATTCTTAATTCTAAATACTATATTCTAATTAGGCCGAGGTAGCTCAGTGGTAGAGCGAAGGACTGAAAATCCTTGCGTCGGCAGTTCAATTCTGCCCCTCGGCACCACACCCTAAATCCTAAATTCTAAACACTAAAAACAATATTGGATTTTAGAATTTAGGATTTATTTTTACCGCAGTAGCAACATTTATAATTTCAAATTTATAATTTATAATTAAACAATCGGGGTGTAGCGCAGTTGGCTAGCGCGCCTGCTTTGGGAGCAGGAGGTCCTGGGTTCAAGTCCCAGTACCCCGACCATCAGCGGGTATAGTATAACGGCTATTATTACAGCTTTCCAAGCTGAAGATGGGGGTTCGATTCCCCCTACCCGCTCCAAAGTAAAGACCCTGGCATACAAGTCAGGGTTTTTACTTGGTAATAATTTAATACAGGGGGAAGCGAACGGGTGCGAGCGAAATATGAGCGTCAGCGAATAATCGAGCGACAGACAATCCGAGCGAGCGTAGGATTGGCTGGCACCCAGGACAAGTCCCGCTGAAGCGGGAGGCGATGATTCCCCCTACCCGCTCCAAAGTAAAGACCCTGACCCAAAAGTCAGGGTTTTTACTTGGAAAAAATATATAGTAAAAAACGCATAATAAAGTTTATTATTAATCATGTTGTTACTAAACTTATAAATTAACGTAGCAATATACTAGGGTGTATAATAAAAATATAACCATTAATCAAAAAACATGAATACTAGATTTAAACAAATTACCATTTATGTGTTGGCTACAATTGGTCTAGTGGCCATTGTATTTAGTGTCTTTTTTATCTGGCGTACTAAAACATCTACCACTGGATTGAGTCTCAACAAAACTATCGGTTACCAAACCGCTGCTGATGCCATGATGGGAAGCGCTCCAATGCCCAGCACAACCTATGAGTATAATACAGCGGATATGGCCAGAGAAGCCGCAGTCGATGATAATAGTCAAACTGTTACGACTAATAATTTGACTGACCGGAAAGTGACCAAAAATGGAGAAATCAGATTATTAGTCAAAGATGCTGAAGAGACAGCGGAAAAAATCAATCAAACAACAATCACTTTAGGCGGATTTATCCAAAACCAAAATATTCGAGAAGTAAAAGACAATACCAAATCAGGTACTATTACCGTAAAAGTACCAGCGGATAAATTTGACGAGGCTATCAATACTTTTAAAAATCTAGGAATCAAGTTGGAAAATATCAATATCAATGCCAAAGATGTCACTGACCAATACATTGATTTGGAAGCGCAACTAAAAAATCTCCAAGCTGAAGAGCAACGCTATCTAGAAGTTTTGAACCGAGCTTACAGTGTGGAAGATATCTTAAAAGTATCACAATATTTATCTCGCGTGCGCGGACAAATTGAACGACTACAAGGACAGTTGATTTATTTGGATAGACAAATTGATATGTCGACTATTACAGTTTATCTTACAGCTGAAGCTGAAGTGGAAGTGTTTGGTCTGAGATGGCGTCCACTATATGAAATCAAAAAATCTTTTCAAAATTTACTGACCGGCCTACAAACCTACGTCAAGGTGGTGATTGGTTTTATATTCTTCCTACCAGTACTGCTAATTTGGCTTATTTCTGTCAGCTTGATTTTGTGGCTACTGGTGAAAATTATCAAGTGGTTGATCAACAGAGGAAAACCAAAAAAACCAGAAAATAACCAATAAATAAGTATAAGAGAGGTTTCTAACCTCTCTTTTTTATATTATGATAAGAGTATGAATTTTTATGAATCAGTTTATCAAATTGTTCGACAAATACCCCGAGGTAAAGTTATGACTTACGGACAAATTGCCGGACTTATTTCTACCCCACGGGCAGCCCGGACTGTAGGCTTTGCTTTACGAGCAGCTATCAATCAAGATCTACCCTGGCAACGAGTAATCAACAGTCAAGGCATGATCAGTATTATTAACCCTCTGGCTACCAAAAAACTTCAGGCAAAACTTTTGAGCAATGACGGTATTCAAGTTAAAATGATTGATCATAACTACTATATTGACCTAAAAAAATATCTTTACCAGCCCTAACTATCCTGGTGAGACAATTATTCTCACAACCACTAATTAAGAGTTATGAGTTGATTGACTGGTTGACATTTTTGAACCTTTTTGCTAAAATACGAAAACCCTAAAAACAGGGTATTTTTTATTGGTTTTTTACAAATTTAAGTATTTAAGCAACCGTATGAATGTATTTGTTCGCAAACGCGGACGCCAAGTACTGTTAGTTGCTATATTTATTGCCTCAATATTTACTTTTTTACTTCCCCAGGCAGAAATATTGGCTGCTCCAGCACTGGCTCTACCGACTGAGGAGAGTAATATCAACTTACAACCGGCTGCCCAAGCCACTGATCTAGTCAAATATCAATTACCAACCAATGATATAAAAGTGGTGCGGACAAAACGGGTAACTGTCACCGCTTACAATGCTGTACCAGAACAAACTGATAGTACACCTTGTATCACCGCTGACGGTACGGATATTTGTCAAAACAAAAACATTAAAGTAGTAGCGGCCAATTGGCTGCCTTTTGGCACTAAAGTGCGCATTCCTGAATACTTTGGGGATACCATCTTCGAAGTCAGAGACAGGATGAATCCACGTTATCAGGATCGCTTGGATGTTTTACTAGAAGGTATTCCGGAGGCTAAGCAATTTGGCCGGAGACACCTGACTGTTGAAATTTTAAATTAATAAAAAATCCCGCAATGAGCGGGATTTTTTAATTGTCTTTATAATATATTTTTGCTAACCTAGAAATATTAATTTAGCAATCAACTTTGTACTTTATACTTTATACTTTATACTAAATACTAGTTACGGCCTGGTAGCCAAGTGGTAAGGCAGCGGTCTGCAAAACCGCTATACACGGGTTCAACTCCCGTCCAGGCCTCCATAAATACTAATCTTTTAATTATTATGAAACTATTCAATTGGGAATCAATTAAGAAAACTAACAAAGAAATTGAGCAAGCCAATATCCCTATCCATGAAGAACTAGATAGAGACAACAATCCCACTAAAAGTCTGGATACGGAAATATATCAACCAGAAGTTACTGAAGAAGAAAATCGAATCAAGGCCAATGATCCAGAAAAAAAATTTATACCTGTAGAAGATTTGCCAAATAGTCCAGATGACTTTGACTGGTCAGATTATAACTTGGAAGAAATTGACGAATCAGAAGAAGACGGTGAAGATTTGATGGAAATAAAAGCCCCGGCCACCACACACCTACCACCGGAAATTAGAGAAATCGTTCAAAAATATTCTTTACCCAATGAAGATTGGCAGAAGTTGAGTAAAACCGAACGACAAAATAGATTGAATCAAATTAAAACCGAGATTGCGGAAAAATACTTGACACCCAGAAGAAAAAAAATGGTACCAAAAAATAAAAATGTTAAAGAGTCAACAGAAAAAGCAGCTTAATAAGTATTACTAAAAACCAATCAAAAATGCTACTATATAAGTAGCATTTTTTTATGATTTACGATGTCACAATTATTGGCGGGGGTATTGTCGGACTAGCCACTGCCCTGCAACTAAAAAAAATTAGACCGGAATTAAACGTCTTGTTGGTCGAAAAAGAAGCTAGCTTAGCCAAACACCAAACTGGCAACAATAGCGGTGTTATTCACTCCGGTATTTATTATAAACCCGGTAGCTTAAAAGCCAAAAATTGCCGACGGGGATATCAAATGTTGCTTGATTTTTGTACGGACAATAACATTAAATACGAACTCTGCGGTAAATTAATCATCGCTACCAAACCAGCTGAGCTGCCAAGACTGGAGGAACTTTATCAACGAGGCATCCAAAATGGCTTGGTGGCAATCAAAAAAATATCCGCGGCGGAAATAAAAAACTACGAACCCCACGCTACGGGTTTAGCAGCTTTGTGGGTTCCTTACACTGGTATAGTTGATTACCAAGCGGTCAGCCAAAAATACGCTGAAATTTTTACCCAGAAATACGGTGGTGAAATAAAACTTAACTGCAAAGTTACCAATATCAAAAAAACTGACACGGTCAGCACGCTGATCACCAATCAAGGTGAGCTAAATTCTAAACTTATTATCAATACTGCTGGACTCCAATCAGATGAACTGGCAAAACTAAACCAAAAAATTGCTGTAAAAATTATTCCTTTTCGGGGTGAATATTATGAACTGGCTGAAGATAAGCGTCATTTGGTAAAAAATTTAATCTATCCAGTGCCCGATCCTACCTTTCCTTTTTTAGGAGTACATTTTACTCGACGCATCAATGGCTCCCGAGAAGCTGGGCCCAATGCGGTATTGGCATTCCGTAAAGAAGGTTATAAAAAAACTGATATCAATTTAAAAGAACTGATTGCCGCTTTGTTGTGGCCAGGATTTATCAAAGTTATGTTGAAGTATTGGACCATGGGTCTGGGGGAATTTTACCGCAGTTACAATAAATCAGCTTTTACCAAAGCTTTACAAAGACTATTACCTGAAGTAACCAAAGCTGATTTGATTCCGGGCGGTGCTGGAGTCAGAGCCCAAGCTTGTGCTAGAGATGGTAAACTAATTGATGACTTTTTGATTTATGAAAATGAACAAATAATAAATGTCCTTAACACCCCTTCTCCAGCAGCAACCGCTTCACTGGCTATTGGTGAATCAATTGCCGAAATGGCTAGTAAAAAATTGTGATTTTTTTGTCAATAAACTAACAAAAATGCTAAGATAAACTTAGTATTTTTTTATGGCTCAGAAAAAAGAAAAATTAATAATTGTCGATGGTAATGCCCTGTTACATCGAGCTTTTCACGCTATCCCGCCCTTGACTACTAAATCAGGCCTGATGGTCAATGCCGTCTATGGTTTTGTGACTATTTTATTGCGCGTACTTAAAGACATTAAACCAAATTATGCAGCTGTTACCTTTGACCTAAAAGCACCTACCTTTAGACACCAAGAGTTTGCTGACTACAAAGCTACAAGAGCTAAACAACCAGATGAACTCTATGCTCAAATCCCCTTGATCAGAGAAATTGTCACGGCTTTCAATCTAACAATTTTTGAAAAAGCCGGATTTGAAGCTGATGATTTAATTGGCACTATTAGTTGTGCCCTCGATGCTGCTGCCAACATTGAAACCTACATTGTCACTGGTGATTATGACACTCTCCAATTGGTTGATGCCAATACCAAAGTCTATACTCTACGCCGCAGTCTAGCTGATACAATAATTTATGATGACCAAGAAGTGAAAAATAAATACGGCGGTCTTAAACCCAATCAATTGATTGATTTCAAAGCTCTACGCGGTGATCCGTCTGACAATATCCCTGGGGTCAGAGGCGTAGGTGAAAAAACCGCTATCGAACTTTTACTGGAATTCAAAACTTTAGAAAATTTATACCAACAATACCCAAAGAGTAAAAAAGTTAAACCTCGGACAAAAGAATTACTTTCTACTTACGAAGCTGATGCTTGGATGTCAAAAAAACTGGCTACTATCAAAACCGACGTACCCATAAAATTTAGTTTACAACAGTGTCGCCTGCAGTCTCCTGACAAAGATAAGTTGATAAAACTTTTTCAAGAATTGGAATTTAAGTCTTTGCTCGGAAAAATTCCTGAACTGGAACAAAAATTGAACCTGACTCAATCCAGTTTACAACTTAAAAGCAAAGCAACCAACAAAAAAACTTCCCTAACCAAGTACCATCTGATTGATAGTGACGACAAATTAAAAAATCTGATAAGTAAATTAAAAAAAGTAAAATTACTTTCACTGGACACGGAAACCAGCAGTGCCAATGCTCTCCAGGCAAAATTGGTTGGTATCAGTTTGGCTTGGGAAACTGGTGTGGCCTATTATCTAGATTATAAAAAATTAGCCAATACCAAAAGTCTGACTACTTTTATACAACTACTGGAAAAACAAGTCAAAATTGTGGGTCACAACATAAAATTTGATCTAACCGCTCTGGACCAGGCCGGTTTCAAGCTTCCTCAACCCTATTTTGATACTATGATAGCTGCCTACTTATTGTCCCCGGGAGAAAGAAGATTGAAGTTGGATAATTTAATTTTTGCTGAATTTGGTCATGAAATGATAGCGATTGAAACTTTATTGGGAAAAAAAGGTAAAAATCAACTTTCCATGGACCAACTTACAGCAGAAAAAATTTGCGATTACGCCTGTGAAGATGCTGATTATACTTGGCGTTTATATAAAAAAATTGAACCTGAACTAAAACAGACTAAACTGGACAAACTATTTTTTACTACGGAAATGCCCTTGGTAGCAATTTTGGCTATGATGGAAAAACACGGAATAAAAATTGATGAAAAATATTTGGCCAAGCTAAATATTAAAGTGTCAGAACAAATCAGTGATTTGGAAAAAAATATTTTTACCCAAGCTGGGGAAAAATTCAACATAGCCTCACCTTTACAACTAAAAAAAATACTTTTTGAAAAGTTGGATATACCCACTGAGGGTTTGAAAAAAATAAAAACTGGCATTTCTACTGCAGCCGGAGAACTAGAAAAAATGCGCGGGCTGCACCCGGTAATTGATATGATTGCCGAATATCGTGAGTTAACAAAACTGCGTTCAACTTATATCGAAGCCCTACCAAAATTGATCAATCCCCATACTGGCAGAGTACATACTAGTTACAATCAAACTATAACCGCCACCGGTAGACTGTCATCTTCTGACCCTAATTTACAAAACATTCCCATCCGCACAACTTTGGGTAAAAAAATCCGTGGTTCATTTATAGCTGAAAAAAATCATTTACTACTTTCGGCTGATTATTCACAAATAGAATTGCGCGTGGTGGCCCACTTATCAGGTGATACTAACCTTATTCGCGCTTTTCAAGAAGGACAAGATATTCATCGAACTACTGCTGCTTTTATTTTTGATGTTCCTTTTTCTAAAGTAGATAGTGATATGCGCCGTAAAGCTAAAGAAGTTAATTTTGGAGTACTGTATGGCATGGGTCCATTTGGTTTAGCTGAACGAACTGGTATTTCAAGAATGGAAGCTAAACAATTTATTGAACGCTATTTTAAACGTTTTCCTAAAATGAAACAGTTTACGGACAATATTATCACCCAAGCCAGACAACAAGGTTATGTAGAAACTTTATTTGGTCGAAAAAGATATTTACCGGACATCAACTCGGGCGTTGCTCAAGTCAGAAATGCAGCTGAACGAGCGGCAATTAATCTTCCCGTCCAAGGCACCAGTGCTGATATTATGAAACTAGCAATGATTGCTGTTTGGCAAAATATCTGTTCAAAAAATTCTGCTATCAAGATGCTCTTGCAAGTACACGACGAATTAGTATTTGAAGTTCCCGCTGAGCAAACTGATACTGCGGCTGCTTTGATAAAAAAAGAGATGGAAAACGTAGCTAAGCTCTCAGTCCCTTTGGTGGTTGATGTTAAAATGGGAAAAAATTGGCTGGATATGAAAGAAATGGAATTTAAAAACTAATATTGAAAATTGATTAAAAAAAATAAAAACTCTTCACCAAGAAGAGTTTTTATTTACAAATTTTATAACTCTACTAAACAAAAGTTACATTGGCTACAGTATCATTAGCAACTTTGAAACGCATTACTCGTACACCTTGAGTTGCTCTACCCAAAACTGAGACTGATTTTAGTGGCAATCTGATTACTTGTCCTTTTTCACTCATCACGATCAAATCCTCTTCAGCCAATTTGGCATTGACCACAAAAGCAGCTACCGCCTTACCGGTTTTGCTAGTAATCTTGGCGGCTTTCACACCGCTACCACCTCGACCCTGGGTTTTAAACTCTGTCACTTTGGTGCGTTTAGCAAAACCATTATCCATCACTACCAATACTTGTTCTTCTTTGGAAGGTTTGCCTTCAAAAATTATATCAATACCTACCACCCAATCACCTTTTTTCAACCTGATACCGCGAACTCCGGCTGCTGCTCTACCCATAGCCCGCACGCCAGTTTCTTTAAACCGAATAGCTTGTCCATTGGAACTGACCAACATGATATCATCTTTACCACTAGATGGTTTGACCCACTCTAAGTTGTCATCAGCCTTTAGTTTAATAGCAATCAAACCGCTGCGTCTGACATTATCAAATTCTTCAAATTTAACTTTTTTAATCAAACCTTTTTTGGTCACCATTACTAAAAATTTATTGTCATCCCTAACTTCCGACAACGCTAAAGCGGCCGAAATTTTTTCCTCCGGTGCCAGCTGGAGAAAATTCACAATTGCCTGCCCCTTACTGGTTCTACTACCAGTTGGTACGTCATAGGCTTTTAGTTGAAACACCCGACCGCGCGTGGTAAAAAAGAGTAAATCAGCATGAGTCATAGTGGTAAATAAATGTTCCACTACATCCTCTTCTTTGGTCACCAAACCAATCACACCTTTACCGCCCCGACTTTGGGTTTTGAAAGTATCGGGAGATAATCTTTTGATATAGCCATCTTTGGTTATAACCACTACGGTGGGTTCATTGGGAATCAAATCCTCTTGAGAAAATTTATCAATGGCATGCGGTATGACTGTGGTTTTGCGTTCATCACCATATTTATCTTTTAAATCCAACAACTCTTGTCTGATGACACCCAAAATCTTTTTATCACTCTTTAACAATTCGGTTAACTCCTTGATCAACTTCTTTTTTTCTTTCAACTCTTCTTCCACTTTCAATCTTTCCAAATTTGCCAATTGTTGCAACTTCATTTCCAAAATAGCCACTGCCTGTCGTTCTGACAATTTAAATTTTTTGATCAAATTCTGTTTAGCATCATCTCTGTCTTTTGATTTCTTGATGGTATTGATAATTTTATCAATATCCTCCAGTGCCATCACCAATCCTTCCAAAATATGAGCCCGATCTTTGGCCTTATCCAAATCGTACTGAGTACGCCTGACAATAACTTCGCGTCGATGCTTGATAAATTCATGCAAAATATCTTTGAGTGTCAAAACTCGGGGTTGCAAACCATCCACCAAGGCCAAGAGGTTAACATGAAAAGCCGATTGCAGTTCGGTATGTTTATATAATTGATTTAAAACTTTTTTGGGATAAGCATCTTTTTTCAATTCAATTACTACTCTGATACCCTCTTTATCTGATTCATCGCGTAAATCTTTGATGCCTTCAATCTTTTTGTCGCGTACCAACTCGGCAATTTTCTCAAGCAAAGTAGCTTTATTAATCTGATAAGGTAGCTCGGTGACAATAATCTGGAACTGACCAGATTTTTCTTCTACGATTTCAGTTTTAGCTCGGATAACAATTTTACCTTTTCCAGTAGCATAAGCAGTTTTGATATCTTCTTGATTGAAAATAATTCCACCAGTGGGAAAATCTGGTCCTTTAATAAACTCCAATAAATCATCCACGTCAGAGTCAGGATAATCAATCAACTGAATCGTAGCCGCAATCACCTCGCTGACATTGTGAGTTGGGATCGAAGTGGCCATTCCGACCGCTATGCCCATTGCCCCATTCAATAACAAATTAGGAAGTTTAGCGGGTAGTACTTGCGGTTCCTGGTGCGAGCCATCATAATTGGGAATAAAATCTACGGTGTTCTTATCTAAATCATAAAGCATCTCCTCTGCTAGCGGCATCAATTTAGCCTCCGTATAACGCATAGCGGCAGCACTATCGCCATCCACTGAACCAAAGTTACCTTGGCCATTGACTAACGGGTAACGCATAGCAAAATCCTGAGCCATTCTGACCATACTATCATACACCGCGGCATCTCCGTGAGGATGATATTTACCTAAAACTTCACCTACCACGGTAGCTGATTTTCGATATTTGGCATTGCTCCGTAAACCAATATCCCACATGGCGTACAAAATCCGCCGATGAACAGGCTTCATACCGTCACGAACATCAGGTAAAGCGCGCGAAACAATAACGCTCATGGCATAGTCCAAATAAGACTGCTCCATTTCTTGAACCAGCGGTCTTAATTCGACTTTATCAACTGCAGTTGGTTGTTCGGAAATTGTATTTTTCTTGGCACTCATAAAATTATTCGGTTGGTATACTATTTAAATTTTCCACGGTAGGCAAGGTGGTGGTAGAAACAACATCAGAAGTTGTAGCAGTTTCAGTTGTTGTAGTTTCAGTAGTGGAACTAACTACTAAATCAGGAATTCGTTCTTTCATCTGATCAATTATTTCTGCCTGTTTTTGACTTTGACTAACAATACCTTCGATCTGTTGCCAAGTGGATTGTAATTTACTTTTAAAATTATTGTATTCTTGTGCGGTTGTCTGACTGGTTTGTTGTAAATTGCTAAAAAATTGTTTATCACCCACTGAACGTTCATAACCAAACTTGGTTACCCACCACACCCAAACTACTATTACCACAACTAAACTAAGCAACAACATATAACTCAACTGTCTTTTTTTGGCCGGAGTTAGTTGGGGTAAAAACAACATAAAACCTATGCTTCAATAATAACCAACTTGGTATCCTCGCTAGGTAAATCTTTTTTTACTAATCTTAATTTTTCAACTTTTTCTGGTTTAGTTAAACCGCTAACTTTGATAAATTCATCAACTTTTGCCAGTGGCAATTTACTACCACCAAACGCATACTGCAACGGCACAATAACCCGCGGATCTATTTGCTGACAAATTTTCGCTGCCGCTTTCGGTTCCAAACTACCGCCACCGCCAACCGGTACAAACAACACATCAACATTTTCCAAATATTCCAACTGATTGTCCTTCAATTCCGTCTGAGTTATATTTCCCAGATGAGCCATGGTCATATTTTCTCCTTCAATTACATACATAATCTTACCCGTAGGTGTACCCTCACTATCATATTCAGCTATGCCATAAACAAAAACTTGTTTTACCTCATATTCGCCTGGTGCGGTAATCACAAAAGGATTGCCAGTGATATTTAACTTACTATCAATCTTACCCTCACTAGAGAGCACCATATCAGCCTCCATTTTTGGCTGGCGCATACCTAAACTTTTTGTTTGATAGGGATCAATAAGCAAATTAGAATCACCATTTTGTGGTGATTTTATTTGCATTCTAATAAATGTTTGACCGAACCATTCTGCTTGCATATTTTGTTTAATTTAACCTAAATCCACAAGTCTAATTTTAACACTTTTACCCAATAAAATCAACCCAAAAAAACTGCTTTACTACCCCTCTTTAGATTTGCATATCAATCAACTTTTTAGCCTCTTCTTTGATCTCATCAATGTCCTTGTCAGCCTGATTTTTTTCCTGATCTTTATTTTTTTTCCGTTCCGTTACTTCGTGGACATTGGTGGCTTTGTTGTCTTCAGCATGGGCCCAATCAGTTTTTTTACGATTTATCAGCTCTTCTTTTTTACGCAATACCCGTTGGGCAGCAGGTGTTAAATCAGAATTTTTCACATCCACCCGATCAGCCACAATAGATTTTTTTATTTTTTCCCGCCACGAACCTGGTTTTTCCCTGCCCGTCAATTGCTTAACCATCTTGTCGGCGGCTTCTTGTTTTCTTTCCATCTCTCTGACTTTTTTAATATTTTCTTTTTTCACTTCCTCCACATAGGCGGCGTACTGCTTATCTTTTTGTTTGACAAATTCGTGCCACTTGGCAGCAATATCAGGCTCGTGTTCTTTCATAATTTCTTGCCACTGACTGGCGGTCAAAAGTTTACCACCTGACAGCGCCTGGCCACCCAATTTTTCTTTCAATTCTTTGACTTGCCTGGTATTCATTTTTAAATGCGAACGCAAAAACTCTTCCTGCTGAGTCTTGCCCAGGCGCAGTTGATTTAATTTATAAATCGGCTTTTTACCAGAATACCAACCCATATAGAGAAAATAGAATTAAGAATTAAGAATTAAGAAAAATGAACGTTAAATTAATTTATAATTAAAAATTTATAATTTATAATTTATATAATCATTATAACCCAAAAGGGCTTAGTCTTGCCAAAATTTGCCCTTTCCTATAAAGTAATAAGGTTATTCCTATCGTCTTATAAATCCTGTGGTAGGCAGGACCTTTTAGTCAAAAAAGGTTAAATCTAATAATTAAATGACAAACAAAACTACGACTGAATCTGTCAATCCCAACAGCAAAATGACTGAATTGATGGAAGAAATCAAAAATCAAAAATTCCCCAAGGTGGGTGAACTAATCAAGGGCACCGTCATCAATGTGGGTAAAAATGAAATTCTCCTTGATATCAATGGCCTAACTACCGGTCTGGTACGAGGCAAGGAAATGGAAGATGAGTCAGGTGATCACACTGCTCTCAAAATAGGTGATGAAGCCTATGCTACAGTGCTGGAAGAAGAAAACGAACGCGGTATTTTGGAATTATCTTTCCGCCAAGCTGGTCACCAAAAAGCTTGGGAAAACTTGGACGAACTCAAAGACAAAGGTACTATTATTTCCACCAAGATTATGGATGCCAACAAAGGCGGCCTCATGTGCAAAGTCGGTGGAGTAATGGGCTTTATGCCGGTTTCCCAACTAACTACCGAACACTATCCCAGAGTTGAAGGTGGTGACAAAAATAAAATTTTAGAAATTTTGAAAAGCTATATCAATCAAGATTTTGAAGCTAAGATTATTGACGTTGATGAAAAAGAAAATAAACTAATCGTCTCCGAACGGGCTGCTTGGGAAGAACAGCAAAAAGAAACTATCAGTCAGTACCAAGTCGGTCAAACTGTCAAAGGTAAAATTACCGGAGTAGTTGACTTTGGTGCCTTTGTCGAATTTGGCGACAACATGGAAGGCTTGGTCCATATCTCAGAAATTGCTTGGCAACGTATTGATAACCCCAGAGATTACATTAAAATCGGTGAAGCCGTGGAGGCAAAAATTATTGAGATCGCTGGTTCAAAAATTTCTCTATCCATCAAAGCCCTCCATGATGATCCTTGGAAAGAAGTAGTTAAAAAATATCAAATCGGACAAACCGTCAACGGTAAAGTCCTTAAAACCAGTGACTTTGGCGCTTTTGTGGAACTAGATAAAGATATTCACGGACTAGCCCACATCAGTGAATTAGCTGATTATCCCATAAAAAATGCTGGAGAAGTTTTGAAAATCGGTGATAGCTATGATTTTAAAATTGTTTCTATTGAACCCAACGAACATCGCTTAGGTTTATCTTTGAAAGCTTTTAAACAAAAAGAAAAAACAGACAAAGCTACTGACCAATCGGCTGAGACTACTGCAGAAAAAGAACCCATCCCGGTTGTTGCTGAAAAAAAAGACAAGCAAGTCAAAGAAAAAACCACTACTAAACCAGAAAAAAAATCTGCTAAATAAATCCAAAAATACCCCGCTCAATTAGCGGGGTATTTTTAATCATAATTTCAATATAGCTTAGTAAGTTCTACACCCTGATAAAAAAATTTTATAATCTCGTCATAAGTCTCACCCCGGATAGCTTTGATCATCGCCCCCACGCCGGATAATCCCACCCCGTGACCCAACTGACTAAAGCCTTGCTCTTCTGGCACCACTACCGACACAATCCAAGGATAAGGGTCCTGATACCACACCTCACTCCACTGTTTGGTCCGACCATTACTGCGGGCAAAATAAGGAGTAATAGCCACTTCTCCTTGGTAAGTAACCATTTGACCGTAAGTATCATCCACTGCTTTGACTAACTCAGGGTGTCTCGCCTCATTGGCATAACCCCGATAAACTTGATCATAAAAAGCATCAATATGAAAACCCTGATGACCGTGTTTAAAATTATCTTCGCGGTGCCAATAAGCATAAGTTCGTGCTACCACGGTCATGGTTTTTAAATACTCTATCGAGTCGGTTGCTCTGGTTTCCCCTAAACCCTTTAAATAATCCTCCAAGGGCAGTTCGTTGATAATCCAAGTTTGATTGGAACTGGTGGCGTGATAAATTTCCAAACTACCACGAAATTGATTGTCCGGCAGAGTCAGATTCCAACTGGGCGGATTGGTATAAGAGTCAATTTGTAAAATTGCTCCCTGACGACCGACCAGTCGCAACGGCTGATGGTATCCTTGGCTAATCTCTTGGTGACGAAAAAAATATTGCTCAGTTTTGATTTCATACCACAACTCAATCGGTGCTGTACCGTTACTACTTAGTACCAGTTCATCACCGGCATACAGTTGAAAACCGCCCGGACTACTAAATTGTTCTACTCTTCTAGTCCAAAATAACCCCACCCGAATAGCTGGTGAGGTTATTAAAGTTTCCTGGGTTGGTAAAATTTCTTGACTTGTGGTTGCTTGCGCTACGGGAGTAGACCACCAACTATTTAACCAATTTTCCAATTTAGTAATGGGCGGACTGGCTTTGTTTTCTTGCTCAACCATTTGGGCTGGCAAATCTATTTGCTTATCGCTTTCTGGAAACAAAATAAAAAAATCCGGTGATTCATCTACCACTATTGGTTGATAATTGTTCCACGGAAAAATTTCGTGACCTTGCAAATACTCGCTGATAAGTCGCATCACTCCGGCAGAAAAACTAATTATCAAAACAGCCACAAAAAAAGACAAGCCCACACTAGTAAAAAAATTACTACTCTTAACTGGCTTGTCAGACGCCACTAAAACAGATTTTGATTGTTGATCAGCTAATTTCATTTTAATTTTTGTTTTTGTTTTTTTTGAGTCTAATTTTGGACTCATTTACTACTAAATCTACCTTATATATCTATATTTTAGCATATTTTTTGGCTTTTGTCAATCAAAATAAAATAGAGTACAATTAATTTAATTATGAAATTAGCTACTAATAGTTTAGCCAAAAACTCTGCCTGGCACTTAGGTGCCAAAGGTTTGGGAATAATAATGGGTATTTTCACTATTGCGCTGTTGACCCGCTACTTGGGAACAAGTGGTTTTGGTACTTATGCTACCGCGCTGGCTTGGTTACAATTTTTTGGCATCTTGGTTGATTTTGGTTTGTATTTGGTCTTACTGGCTGAACTAGGAAAAACTGACGAAACCATTGTCCAAGAAAAAATTGCGGGCAATATTATGACCCTGCGAATACTATCTGCGGGTCTGGTTTTACTATTGAGTATTGGTATAGCTTGGCTCATGCCTTATACAATCCTAACTAAACTGGTCATTACCTTACTGGCGGGATCATTTTTTTGCCAATTACTAAACCAGGTTTTAACTGGAATTTTTCAAAAACACCTAGCTATGACCCGAGGCGCTTGGGTGGAAATTGCCAGTAAACTTTTCACTTTACTGTTTATTTTACTAGCGATCTGGCAACACTGGGGGTTATTGCTAATCGCTGTGCTTATTACCCTAGCCAATATTCTGGGTACTTCTATTATCTGGCAACTGAGTAAAAAATACCTGAAATTACGACTGCAATTTGACCAAAGTTATCAAAAAAAAATCATTACTCTAGCTTGGCCGTTGGCCTTAGCAACAATTTTCAATCTGTTTTATTTCAAAACTGATACCATCATTTTATCGATTTTCCATCCGGCTGAGGTGGTTGGGCTGTATGCTGCACCTTACCGCATTTTGGAAGTACTGATCTCGCTGCCGCCAATATTTCTCGGGCTATTACTACCCCAACTGACCAAATATTACCAAGACAATAAAGAATATTTCTTACAACAGATCAAAATAGCCCTGGATATTTTTCATGCTTTTCTAGTTCCTTTGGTAGTGGGTGGAATTATTTTAGCCAAACCATTGATCACTTTGTTAGCCGGGCGGGATTTCAGTCAGTCTGATTATTTACTGCAAATTTTACTACTGGCCACTGCTTGTATCTTTTACACTCAACTTTTTACTTATATAATAGTAGCCATCAACCAACAAAAAAAACTGCTACCAATCGCGGTGGTAGCTTCGCTTGGAGCACTTAGTCTCTACTTTGCCTTTATTCCCAGTTTTGCCAGTTTGGCAGCGGCACTCATTACTCTCCTAGTAGAAGCTAGCGTGATGGTTAGCTACTGGTGGCTGACTAAAAAATACATTCCCATAACTTTACCATTAAAAAATTTAGGAAAAATTATTTTAGCCAGTGGACTGATGGGCCTAGTTACTTACTTAGGGAAAAATTGGCCAGTAATTATCACCATCCTCTTAAGCGGCACGGTTTATCTGTTACTAATCAGATATTTTAAAGTCTTGGCAGTGGCTAAAATTAAATCTATAGTAAAATTATGATTGTCAGTTTTTATTTGAGTTTATTTTTTTATAGTCTAATTGCTAGTCTAAATCTCCGACTGGCCTGGTGGCTACTGGTGGCTTTGTTACCAGCTTATTTATTGCGCAGCCAAATTTGGTTGATTCCTACCACTTGGTTGGAGTTGGCTATTTATCTTTTATTTATTGTTAATCTGGTTAAACTCTGGCAACAAAAAATATTAGTTAGCGAAATAAAAAGACTTTGGCACAATTATCAAACTTTACTCATTGGAGTTGGGATTTGGTTTTTGGCAGCGGTAATTGCTACTATTATCTCGCCTGATTTGCGTCTGTCGGCTGGAGTTTTAAAAGGCTGGTGGTTTGATCCACTGTTACTGCTATTCACCAGTTTGAGTTTGCTTAAAACAAAAAAAGATTTGCACTTTATTTTACTAGCCCTACTAACAAGTGGTGCCATGGTAGCCGGCTGGGGACTAGTTGAATATATCGGCAACTTTGGCAGGCAAGCAGATGGGCTACTCAATTCAGTTTATAAACCGGCCAACTATGTAGCGATGCTAGTGGTACCAATCATACTTTTGGGCTGGGGAGTTTTAAAAAATTCCCCTAACCCCAGGCAACGACTACTGGTTAGTTTACTTATCAGTCTACAATTGCTGGCCTTGTGGTATACCAAATCTTACGGCGGCTTTATCGGGCTAGTGGCTGGAACAATTGTTCTATTTTTCTTTATCACTACTAAAAAAACCAAACAACTAGCGGTTATAGTTGGTTTATTTTTATTTCTAATAGGAGGAGCTGTTGTTGCCAATCAACCCAAATTTCAAAATATTATCAATCTGACCGAACGCAACTCACTGACCACCAGATTACAAATTTGGGAAATCTCCCTGGAAGTCCTAAAACAACATCCTTTTGGGGGTATAGGCTTGGGAAATTTTTATCAACCCTACCGGGCGCAAGCTTTTGCTATGTACACTCCACCTTTGGAATGGGAAGTGGTAAAGGCACATAATTTATTTTTAAACCTATGGTTGGAAGTTGGACTGTTGGGACTTTTAGCTTTTATCTACCTGCTGGTCAGATACAGCAAAAAAACTTATGAACTACTAAGACAAAACTTAACCCCGATTGAGTGGTGGTACTTAGCTGGTAGCTTAGCAGCTTTGGTTGCTACTTTAACTCACGGCTTATTGGATACACCTTACTTTAAAAATGATTTGTCAATTTTATTTTATTTTATTATCCTTATTCCTTTTGTCTTAGATTATTTTAAAAAAAATTCCATTGACTAAAGTGAAAAAACATGCTATAATAAAGATATAGTCAATAAACAACCTCCAAAATTAGAGGTGAAATCTCTCGATAAACTCGAGATAAAACAAAAACAAAATGAAACCCTGTGCCAAATATTTTAATATTTTAATAATTTTTGCAGCGATTTCTGTCGGTGCTTTTTTTGTACCTAAAATTTCTTTAGCCACAGATATTTTAGATAAATATTTTAATCAAGTTTATTTAACAAAAAAATTTACTACCACCTCAACCAGTAGCACTAGTCAACATCAATTTGGACTGATCAATTGGTTACCTGGTAAAGAATTTGAAATTTTATTACCCGACTCAAACACTCAACCGTTTTTTATCCCCACTTCCACCGCACCAACTTACATTCAAGAAAATATTGAAAAGAAAATTGCCCTGTTGCAAGAACCAACTCCTCAAGAAAAAATCCAAACTATTGAAGCTCTACTGGTTGAACACAACTTACCGATCGCGGTTTTGAATGTTTGGCGACCGCGTACTTATTTTAAGATTCAAAACCTCACCGAACAGACTTGGCAACAAGCTGACACTTACCTTACTAGCACTGATCATCAGGGAAATTTAAGTCACTTTCGTGATCAAACTTGGCTCAGTCCCACTACTATCACTCAGATGAATGAACAACAAGTTGCCCCTCAAGAAATTGCCACGTTTGAATTTTACTTAGATGGAAGAGGTCAAGCCGATCACGTTTATGATCATAAGTATGAGCTGGTAGTGGGTGAGAAAACAATTTATTTGGAAAAAAAGGGTGCTTGGTACTGGTTAACCCGGGTTGATCCTTATGTTCCTTACTAGTGCAGCAATGTCAGTGCCAGTTATCTGACTCTGACATTGCCGAATTAGGCATATTCGGCATGGGGAAAAGCAAGGCCCACCTCTACTGGAGGTGGGCTTTTGTATCTAGATTTTTTTTAATAATATTATTCAGCAAATACAGCCGCAGATATCACACTGGTCCAGAGACCGTCTTTGTTGCCTTCAGCTGACTGACAAATATGATTGGTTTTGAAAATATGTCCGCTAGCTTTGTAAATCTGTTCGCGTTCATCCCAACTTTTATCCGGATCAAACTCAATTCCCAAAGTGGTTGCCAACATGGTAGCTGCCAAATCTTCAGCATACTCGCCTGATTTTTTGGCTACTTCTCCGTAAGTGTGGTGCTCAGATAAATAGCCGTAGTTATTGATATCTTTGGGAATAGCAATCCCTACTGAAGCGGAAATCAATCGATTGGGTTCATTGGTATCACTGCGAGCCATGACACAAAAAGTAACCTGCCCCGGTTGGAGTAATTTCAAACCTTCGTCCTTGGAAATGATTTTTGCTTGGGGCGGAAAAATACTCGACACCATCACTAAGTTGCATTTTTCAATACCAGCATCACGCAAAGCGAGCTCAAAAGAAGCTAGTCGGTCTTTGTGTACTCCCAGTCCTTTGGTAAAAAATATTTTTTTTGGTACCATGTTAGTTTTTTATTAATTGGTTCCAGTGACAATCGTCACGTTGGTGCCGTCACTACTAGCAGTGACTGACACGCTGACTGTGCGATTGTCTTTGGTGGCAGATAGTGCGGCTGACTCGCCATAATCCATCTGCATATTGATAGTCCAACCGGCGTCGGTCAATTTATCTACATAATCTTGTTTAATTTCACTCACCGACTGCTCAGTCACCACAGACATTGAGTAGCCATTGTTGGTTGCTACTTTCATCGCCGCCACCAACTTACCCTCCAGCACATAAATATCCTCAGGCCAATCAGCGGGCAAAGTAACATTTTCCCCGGCTTGATAACTGCCTTGCTCAGTCTCGACCGTGACTTGGTTGTTGTCAAAATTTAAATCAACTTGATCACCTGTATTTTTCTCAATTGCTCTTTCCGTGGCTTTTTCAGCCATTTTTTTAGTACAACCAGAAAGTGCTACTGTGGCTAATAATATGACCACTAACCATATTTTTTTGTTAGACATAATTTTTATTAATTATTAAAACAAATATAATTATATAACTTTTAGCCAAAAATAAAACAGCCCCGTCTCTCGACCAGGGGCTGTTTACCTAATTTGCCTTTTGACTACTGAGCGAAATGAAAGCCCATACCTCCTCTCATTCCTCGGTGTCCTTCGAATTGACCAAACAGTCCGTTACCTTGACCTGATTTTGGCTCGTGACTAGCCATAAATTCTAATCTAGCATCAGCTTGAGCTTGGGTGATGACACCCTGATCTACCAAGGCTTGGAGCTGCTCTTTCATATGTTCTTGACGAATATCTCGCATTCGATTTTGGATATCAGTTTCATTTAAACCTAATTCATCAATTATATCGCGCGGCGTCATGCCTTTGGCCCAATATTCTTTTACTTGCTCAACGCTAATACCAAGTAGGGCGGCTTCTTCTTCAAATCTTTGCGTTTGGTCAGCGGCTGCCTCGGCTGGGTCAGCTTGTCCACGCCACCCGAACGTGCCGTGCGCTGAAGCTGCTGTCAAACCGCCGGCGCCAATTAACAAGGCTGGAATCATGCCATAGAGTAAATATTTTTTCTGAAAAATTTTCATTGGCGTATATTAATTATTAGTTTATTAATTATTATCACTGGTGCAAAATATTTTTTAAGTTAACCTAAATTATTTTTGCTAGCACTTATTACTACAACCAAGTTGACCTAATATTTCATTTTAAAAATCCCCCCATAAATTATGGGGGGATTTATTTAACGATTTAAACCTCTACCGGGCGGCATTTTGGGCATATGCCTTGGTGCTACTATTGGTTTAGCAAACTTCCTAACCCCAAAAGCTTCCACTTCATCACCGTTGCGTTCACCAATCACCATCACCATATCACCCGGCAATATATCCAAATCAGTCGGCAATCTGGTTCCCGGTGTGATATCAACGGTCAAAACTTCAGCCGCTAGATTTTCCATCATAAAACCTTGCTCCTCGGTCGAAAGTACCATCCCGCGATGCCAATCATCTGGATCGCCTTGCCTGACAAAATTGTAGAGTGGCCCTGCCACCGGCAGTCCAGCTTCGGTTTCAGCTAGTTCCCACAAACTCTGATGCAATGGTGTTTGCGCTACCACAAAACCACTTAAACCCAAAAAAGCGATGATGCCAAATACTGAATAAAGCAGTGGCCTACGATAAGCAAAAGAAAAATGTTTTACTAACAACTCCATCACCAGCACAAAAAAACCAATTACTAAAAGTAACAACCAAGGTAGTGAGCTAAACCACAAACCCCAACCCCGAAAACCAAACGCGGGTGCCTGCCACAAACCATTGGCGCGCCACAAAAAGATGACAAAGCTAATCAAATACAAAAGTAACAATCCCGCTAGTACCACTCCGCTGATCAACAGCAAAGCTCGCAAAACAAAGTGAAACTTCGGCTTAGCTTTGACACTGCCGGATTTAATTTTGCTTAAAATTTGTTCTTTTAAATTGTTTTGGTTGTTGTCCATATATTTATATTTTTTCTGCCAATAATATTTTCATTTTTTCTCGTCCCCGTTTCAGCCTAACTCCCACCGTAGCTACCGGCAACTGTAAAATATCCGCAATCTGCTGATAATTCATGTCTTCAAAATAAAACAGTACCAAGATTTCACGGTATTTGGCATCGATTTTATCCAAACAACTCTCTAATTGTTCAGTGGTTTCTTTTTTTGTTATTTCCCCGTCAGTCTGCTCGGAAGCAATCGGGTGAGGAAACAAACTATCCGGATCAAAAAACGGTACTGGTTCTCTACCTTTTTTCTTGATGGCATTGATAAACTCATTGTGAGCAATGCGGTATAGCCAGGAAGAAAATTTACGCGTGGAATCAAACGAATAAATATTGGTATAGGCTTTCAAAAATACTTCTTGCACCAAATCTTCGGCCTCTTCATAGCCAAACAAAAACCGCCGCGCGTAACGCTTCATCTTGTCCTCATAACGCTCGACCAGCACACCAAAGGCATCAGTAGTGCCAGTTTGTACCTCCCGGACAATATCCTCATCACTGCTAGAAATTGCTTCCATCATTGTTTATTACTACAATATATATTAAATAATATTTCAACACCCACCCCTCTTTACAAATTTTATCCACTTATTTATAATAAAACTGTTAGATTCTTTTTCAAGTTAAACAAATTCCTACGCAAGTAGGCGTCATAGCAGTACCTCCTTATACTATGTCCTCTCCCTAAGGTGACCGTCAGGTCACCTTTTTTAATTTATAATTAGCAAATTAATTTGTATTTTGTATTTATAAATCCGACCTTCCACTGCTTGAAATAAAAATTAAGATTTATTTAAAAATTATAAAATTACAAAATTAAAAATTTATTAGTAATTAGAAATGGGTATAAATAATATAAATTTATTGTCACTCATTCAATATAGTTAGGGCACACCACTGTACATTTATTTTCCAAACATTTACTGACAAACGGACAGCGTGACTGCATCATATATTCTCCCGGGGTGATACAATCAATATCCAACTGACAATCAATGTCTAAAACTTTTTCAATCTGGTAGTCAGTCTCACTATAACCTACTGGCAGTTGTGCTTGGTTATCCACCTGAGATTGGACTTGAGGGGTTGATGTCGTCTGCGGATTATTTGGTTTTACCAATAAACTTTTATAAATAAGTACTCCAATAAAAATTCCTGCCAGAAAAAAAACTAAACCAATGATTATTTTTTGTTTCATAAATATATATTAATAAATATTGTCATTCCTGATTTAGTCAGGAATCCAGAAACAAGAACAAAAATATTATCATTACTTTTTGACAACCTGCCTCGTCGGCAAGGCGGACAAAAAAGTAGAAATAAAAAATAATTTAAAATTTACAATTTATAATTTTTTTGTAAGCCTCGGTCCCAACCAAGTAGTCAGTAACACCACACTCCACAACCTACCGGCTAACAGATTATAATCAAATAAAAGTTTTTCCCAACTGTGGCCAATCACAAAATGACCAAATAAAAATTCAAATATCACTGTCAGTACCAGCCACAAACTACCCACTAACCACAACTCTTTGACTGGATAATCTTTGCTACCAAAAAATATATAACTTACCCCCAACAAAATGATGATAAACATTACCGCACTGATCTGATGAGCAGTTAACTCAGAAACCAACGGGCCGTAACCAAAATTGCGCACCAGTCCGTTGATATTGGCTAGTATTGCCAAAAGCAACCACACCCCCACCACTCGTAAATAAAATTTTCTTTTTAACTTATCCATAATTATAAAAATTTGATATTTATTTACAAAATTAAAAATTTAAAAATTACAAAATTCATTAATAATTAGTAATTGATAATTAATAATTTTATTTCTACTTTTTACAGCTCTCCTCAATCATAAACTTCACTCTATCTTTTTCCTGCTGACGCCACGAGCTAATCTGCCCTTCCAGTTGTGCTATCTCACTATCAATTTCACTTAGTCTTGCTATCCTTACTGCTTCTCTGGCTTGGCTTTGTTGCAACGCTTGATCAATCACGCCTTTATTTAAATGTTGTTCTTTTAAAATATTTATTTCCTCAGCCGTCAGATCAGCGGAAGGAAAAACTTGCCCTGCCGAACTTTTCACCAACTCAGTACCCGCTGATACTGGATCGCCCAAACTAGCCACTGCTTCCAGGGCGGTATTGACGCTAACTGATTTTACTTTACCGGTTATTTCACCAGTATCAATAGCCAATGCCGAATCACTAGGCACCAATCCTTGCACTACTTGCACGCCCTTAGCTAAATCACCGATTGTTTCTACTCCTTCCAACAATCCAGCATAACTTTTCCCCAAACCCCTACCACTATCGATGGTAGAATAAGTAATCCAACTCAAACGCCAAAATGATTTGAGCAGATTGGTTTTGATATTTTGTACCAAGGCCTGGCGGTATTCTTCCAAAACTTCTCTGGTTGCCTGATCCGCTGCTTGTTCTTCTTGTAAGCTGTATTTTTCTACTAACAACCCAATGCGTTTTTCTTCCAACTCATAAACCTGCTTGGCTTCCCAACTGCGGTCTTCATAAGGAATCACATTGTCAATATCCGAATACTTCAACCAATCCTGATCAAACACGTCGGCTTTAACCTGGCAGTTGCTATCAAGTAGTTCATTGTTGGTATTAGTTAACTTATTGTTAGCATCTTCTTCTTGTATATCACTACCATCTTCCCTAGCCACACAAGCATCACCTTGTCTGACATATTCTTCGGCACAATACGAACACTCGTCTTTTTTAAAAATGCCATCACTCTGTTCACAACTAGCGGCAAATTCATCCTGTAAACCTTTGACCCACTCATCATACTGCCTTTGTACTTCTTGGTTGGCTTTGGATTTGGACATACCAATGTCTTTACAATAATCACCATGAAAAGCACATTTACAATACCTGAAATCAATGTACATGCCACAAAACTCATCCTTGATGTCAGGTTTTTGAAATTTTTCTACTCGACCAATTTTTCCCGAACCAAAAATACAACCCGTGGTGAAAAGTGCCACTAGCACCAATATCACCAAACTGAGTAATTTTTTTGTCATATATTTAAAGTAAAAATTAGCAATAACTTATCAATTTTATAATTTTTAAATTTTTAATTTTATAAATAAATCTTAATTTTTAAAAATTTAAACTTAAAAATTATTTATCACCGCTAATATTTTTTTAATAGGCCATTTGCTTTGTGAAGTGCAAATATTGCCAATAAGCGAACGATTGCGCCTCTCAATCAAAGCGTCAGCGATTTTGAGAGGCTAGTTGAGCGTTTGGCAATTTTGCCTGAACCAAAGCACTGGCCGCAATTTTTTGCTACTTTTTTGTTGTCAAAAAAGTAGAAATAAAAAAACAAATTATTAATAAGACCAAAAACTCTTCCCTGTCTCCAGCCACTCAATCACCGCTTGTTTCATTTTCTCCGGATACACTGTTTTATTTTTCAATTCTTCTTTACTAAACAGAAAAAACTTCATATGAGCTTCTTTGCTTTGAGTGGTAATCTTACTCAACTCCACAGCAAAGGCAATATTTATCTCCTGCCGATTAACATCGTCTTCTGTAAATTGATGTTCACTGCCACCGATAAAACTGCTACTCTGCAAACTCACTCCCAACTCTTCTTGAAATTCACGGTCCAAAGCTTGCACACAGGTTTCACCAATTTCCACATGTCCACCGGGAAAATAAAAATAATCTTTGCCTACATTTTGACAGACCAAAATCCGCCCCTCGCTATCTTGCACAATTCCTCTGGCTAATATTTCAATATTCATAATTATACTTCTAAATATTTAATTATTTTCTCTTTTGCCTCATTGGGATGAAAATTTTTCAAATTTTTAAAATCATTTATACTTAACCACTGAAACTCATAAAAATTTTTATTATTATTTCTCAACGCCTCTGGGTCACCAAGTTTTACTACTTCATTTTCGATATCAACTAAAAAATAATATTCATCATTATCTTTATTTTTTATTTGAAATAATAATTTTAATATTTTATTTTTTGTACTACACTCTTCTTCTATCTCTCTGGTCACTGCTTGTGAAGGAGTTTCACCAGCCTCTATACCACCACCAGGTAAAACATAATATTCATCGTCATTTTTTATACGATGTAATAATAATATTTTATTATCTCTAATAATAATACCTACCGCTCGTGACATTTAAATTAAAAATTATAAATTCATTAGTAATTAGTAATTGATAATTAGTAATTAACTTAATTATATCTACCCTAAGCTAAATTGACCATATTGCCAAGAAAAAAATATTGTACTAAGCTATATTTAGCCCAAGTGGCGATGTTCATACGTTAAACTCCTTAAAAACCCGCAGGGTTTTACCTGTATGCATTAATACTCAATAACCTAAATTCCAGAATACTCAAAACTCTATTCCTTAAACCCTGCGGCAATTATTTGCACATTTTACAACTCAAAAAACTAAAAAAATAAAAGCGATTCAAATAATCGCTTTTTAATTTTGTTTATAGCTATCCTCAGTAAAATCTACCAACTTATCTTAAAGTTCTATCTCAATCCTTCCAAACCCCGCACTTTCACCTGCACAGCAGGAAGGGTTATATTGACAATGGGTCGTTCAGACAAAGTACCAAAACCACATCCGCCAGCATTTGGGTCTGCCAGTACAGTTCCGTCAGTTGCGCTAACTTGCCCATCAGCATGCCAGTGCTGTGCTGGACAACCTTCACCATAATCATGTGGCGGATGAATTTCCCCGATGTGCAGTTGGTCTACTGGAATATACAAACCATTATAGTCTATAACTTCTATGGGCACACCTTGAGTTTTTTCAGTATCAAGACTAGTACTAGCACCAGCACTT
Organism: uncultured Gammaproteobacteria bacterium; assembly: GCA_964493305.1. GTDB lineage: Bacteria > Patescibacteriota > Patescibacteriia > S139-126 > S139-126 > DYGA01. The sequence continues at coordinate 88,321 of CAZBLW010000001.1, read as the reverse complement.
TCAACTGGTGCTTGCCCCCAGCGCTCGACAATAACCCAAGAAAGCACGGTGTGACCATTGAAATAACCGTAGTTGGATAAAACATTACCTCTGATCTCATACATATCACTGCCCTCAGGTGAAGCCGGATCATTTACCTCCAGATAAGTCTGGCCATAACCCTGATGAAAACCAGTGACTGAAACAATGTGTCCTCCAGCCTGCTTGCCATTGGCATCAGCAAAAGCCACCCGCAGTTCCACTACTGCATTATTATCTGCCAGAGCCTGTTGAATCACCCCCAAAGCCTGCAAACCATTGGCATCACCCAATTTTTCCGTCCGAATGGGAAAACCATTTTTTTGTGCCCAAGCATTTTTACCAGTCACAAATAAATCAGGTGGCGTGCCGTTTTCCCGCGTCCATTTCATATCAGTTTTTAACTCACTAATTAAACCAGCTGAATTTTTTACTTTTTCTTTTTGCTCAGCTGTACCGTGACGATTGGTCAAAGCAATAATACCATTGGCAGCTACGGTCGGGCCGCATTCAGCTGTCTGCTGGGTTAAATCCGGAACATCTGATTGGGTTATTTCCACCACTGGTTCTTCTGCACGCACAGTAGAAATAATTCCTTTGGTCGCATTTTCCGGATCAGTAATTGTTGTTAAATCAAGTAGTCCACCAGCATCCCTGACTTCAGGTAATAAAACTTTTTCTACACTTTGCTTGCCTAAAACTACCCGCACCAAATAACTTTTGTCATTGGTCAAAGTTCGAGCAAAAGAATAAGTGTTTGACCAATTCTCCACTGGCGCGACAGGAACATTTTCCGCTACCAACTCATTGTCAATATAAATGTTCAAAACGTCATTGTTACTACTTACTTGAAACGGTACTCTCACTCCGGCTACACCCGTACTCTCGCCATTGTGTTCATAAACAATCAGAGAAATATCATCAGCCAAAACCAAAGTCGGGCGTTGAAAAAATAAAAATACTGCGAGGCCAATCAATAAAATTGGTAATAAAATATATATATATTTGTGTTGCATAAATGTATATTAATTAGCAATATTATAACATAAAAAAACTTATAATACATTTTATAAGTTTTTTAAATAAAGCAAGTAATTTACTATTCGCCTATTCGCGCGAATTAGAGAATGGGTGGAATTAGTTTTGGGATTCAAAGTCTCTTAAAATCTGTAAATATTTTTCTTGTAATGATTTTGGTATTTGCGGATGATTTAGAGGTTCAATTTTTCCTTGGCTTTTAATTATTTTGTTGATCTCATCAAAATAAAAACCGTCCAATGTGGCAATAAACAAATACGACGGGTTCCATGACTCGCTCATGCGTTTAGCATAATCATATACGTACTTATTATTTAATTCTTTCAAATATTTTACTTCAATCAAATGCACTTCTTTGGTTTTTTGGTTGATAACGGCAAAATCAGGCGCAGTGCGCAAAGTTTCCAGTGTGCTATTTTTGGCTTGGCTTTCTTTGTAATTTACCAATTCTGGAATAATTTTTTCATACCCAAATTCCAATACAGTAAACTGTTTAGTATCTCGCAATATTTGTGCAAACACCGTCTCAGCAATCTTCCCTTTGACTAAATTTCTGGTGAATTTAATATTATCCATAAAAATTAATTAAATATTTTAAAAACTAAATTTGCTTTTTTGCATTCTTATACTATTATGCACAATAATATTTTGATATTCATGATAAAATTATAAACTTAGTAAAATCATCTTCTTCCAATCTTCATTTTGTTTCAACTTTTTTATTTTTTCTATTGACATCCATTCAACAAAATTATTATCAACTATTATTTTTTCTGATAATTGGTATACGTAAACAATATAAACCCTCTGAACCTTATCTTGCGGATGTAAATAATCATACACTCTGATTAATCTTGGTTCTGTAGTAAATTCAATCACCACTCCCAACTCTTCTTGCAATTCACGTTTTAAACATTCAAATATACTCTCACCATAATTCATCCGACCACCGGGTAAATCCCAACTTTTGCCTTCGCGCAATAACAAAACCTCATTATTACAATGAAGAATTAATTTAATTGAAGGTATGATTTTATTTTCTTGCATCATTAAAAACGGTTTGTGCTTGTTTTTTTGTATATTAATATGCTAATTTTAGATAAAATTTAAACTTTTCCACTTGATTTTTTAATTATAAAATATTAAAATGAATTTACAAAAACCTGTATTCTGAACTGTCACCGGACGGTGGCGTGGCTGGGACATCCAGTCTAGGAACGTGGTTGGATTTAACCCCTTTGGGGTTATTTTTTGTTATTTAAAATTCCATTCATTTTCTATATGCTTTTTAAATATATTTTTGTAAATAATATTGTCAGTTTTACTAATATTATAATATCTTTTCACTGAACCGGCTATCATATCAGCCATTTGAATTAATACATTAGATTTTGAATTTATAAATTTACAATTTTTCATTACATTTTTTTGTTTGGAATTTAATTCTTTTCTTAAATAAGTGATAAAATTTTTTCTAAAATTTCTATTACCACCACCATCTATTCTAATTTTTGCATCTATTAACGAGGGGCTGTATTTTAATAACATCTTAACTGTGTATGCATAAAAAGAATTCTTATTATTTCTCAATTCTTGGCTTATAATTAAATCCTTTTCTATAACTAAACATCTTACTTTAAAATTAAATTCATTAATTACTTCTAAAAATTTCAACTTTATTTCCTTTTTTGATTTATTAAACTTAAATTCAATATATTCACAAAATCCTAGCTCCCTTCTTAACTCTTTAATTGCAACTGCTGTTTTTTCAGCTTCTAACTCATCATCAAATATAATTGCAGCGATTACAAAATATTCACTTGAACCATCTTTTAATTTAAAACCAGGGTCTCCTGAATCGTCGATAAAAACTAACATACTGCAGTAGTATTAATTTTTATGAATAAAGTAGTTAAAATATATAATAAAATATTCTTTAATAATTTAATATTAAATATTCCTTAATTTTGCCCCTACCCGATGCTTTGCAGTTTACAGCTCTACCTGTATATAAAATTTTCTTATTATAATTAGAATACAACTTTCTTATAAAAGGGGTATAAGAATTACTTAACATTAAATAACAACCATTCCTATCTAACTTATTATAAAGTTTATATAATTTAAGTTGATCGTCTACTAAAAAATCCTTGTCGTTATATTTAGTAAAATTCGAAGTATTATTAAGTGGATAATATGGGGGATCTAAATATATTAAATCACCTTTCCTAACATTATCTAATACATTTTCAAAAGACACGGAGGTTATTTTAGTATTTTTTAATAATTTTGATACAAAGTAAATATTATCTTCATCAACTAACTTATTAATTTTATTTTGTCCGAAAGGTACATTAAATTTACCAAAAGAATTTTCCCTATATACTCCGTTAAAACAAGTTTTATTTAAAAAAATAAAATATACAGACTTTATAAATTTTTGATCATCTAAACTATTAAATAAATCTCGTATCTTATAATAATAAAATTTTTTTTGTAGTTCTGTCATTGGCAAATATTTTCTCTCAATCTTTTTCAGTTCCTTAATAAAATTATTAGGATTTTTTCTAATATCTTTATAAAAATTTATTAATTTTTTATTTATATCGTTTAAATTTGCTCTTCTTGGTTTTAAATCAAAAAATACAGCGCCTCCTCCTAAAAATGGCTCATAATAAGTATTATATTTACTAGGATAATATTTTTTTATACTATCAAGTAATTGAGTTTTGCCTCCAACCCATCTTAATAATGGTTTTGGGTGATTTTTTGTTTTAATATTTAACATTTTTTTCTTTACTAATAAATTTAAATACACTGAATTTTGATCAGTGCATTAAAAATTTATTTAAGTTATATATTTTAGGTTTAATAATTTATTCTATAGATGTCTAAAATAGTAACTTTTAAATACACTAATCTTTCTTTACAAACAGATTAAAAATTTCTTCTAAATCATCTTCTATACTAAGATCTGTTGAATTAAATACTAATTCCGAAAGAATTGGTAATCCTCCATTGACATATTCCTCTACTATGTCTAGTGTTTTTTTACCATCAAAAATAACATCAATATCATAATTTGAATCGGCAATTGCAACGGCTCTTATAAACATTTTTAAATCGTCGCTTAATGATTCATATAATCTAACATTTTCGGATGGCTTCTTGCTTGGCTTACGTATTCCATTTTTAAAACCTAAAGCACAAGCGATAAAATAAACGTCAGTTTGTTCTTTTTTAGCAAAAACTGTAGAACTATTTTTGTCTATTAATGGTTTTAAATATTTTTCTTTAACTTTTTTATCAATATTTATAAATTGTGGGTATTTTATATCCATATTATTTTGAAATAATAACGGATTGTGGGTTTTCATCATCTTTTATGAGTCTAAATAAATTTTCCTTTTTAACATTTTTTTTAATAAAACTTTCTAATTCTCCACTATTAACTGAAAAAATAAATACTTGTTTTGATTCTACTAATTTTGGTAAGGAATCTAAAAAATTTTCAGCTACCCCGGGATCTAAGTCTGATAGAGGTGCATCATAAAAAATTGGAACTTCCTTAAATCCACTTAGATCAGCAATGGCTTGGAGTGTTGCTAAACCAAAAACCTTCTGTAATCCTGTAGAAAATTCAGTTTCCCTACTACCATCGGCTGATAATTTAGCATCTAGTACATAATCCTCAGTAAATTCTATTTGGGAAAATAATCCTTCTTCCCAAAATAACTTTTTAAAATTACTTTCAGTATTCTTTGATAACAAATTTCTAATACGATTTGTTATTCTAGCTCTTACATATTCTAAATGATCTTTGGTTTCTTCAATAATATTAAGTCTATCTTTTATAGACTTCTGTATTTTTTCATTATCAATAAATAACTTTATTTTTTGATCTAAAATTTTATATTCTTCTTCTAGTTCCTCAATATCCTTTAATTTGGTGGTTTTTTCTATTTCGTAATCTCTTATAGTTTTTTCTAATCTAGTGATCATATTTTCTAAATCACTTATTTTTTGGTCTTCAGATGACTCCAGCTCTCTTTTAATTTCAGCCAATTTTCTCTCGGCTTGAAGACATGAATTCATAATATTTGCCCTATCCGCACGATCTACATTAATTTGTTCAACTATCTCAGGTAAACGATCAATAATTAAATGCATCCTAGGGACATCATCAAGTAATATTGACCTTTTATCTGACGAAACTGATTCTTCTTTTAATTTTTTTAAACAATCATATTCTTTTGTACCTTTTTTAATATCTCTTCCACAGATACATTGTCTATCTTTTATAATGTCATTTATAAATTTTTCAGCTATCTTTGGTGGTATACGACCAGTTTTTTTCTCTATATCTACCTTATCAATAATTTTATTAAAAACTTCATTTAAATAAAAAAAAGGGGCGTTTTTAATTATTATATCATTAATACTAGTAGCTTTCTCTTTATCTAGATCTCTCTGATACTCTAATTTTGATTCTAATGTTTTTCTATGATCAATAAGTTCTTTGATCTTAGCCATACTTCTTTGTTTTGCCTCTAATTCTTTTTTATCATTAACTAATTTAGGAATTTCATCTATAATATTTTGTATATCTTTCTTTTTTGATTCAATATTTTTTATAATATTTTCAGTTTCTTTCTGTAATTTATCAATCTCGGGATTTTCATTGCTAATTTGTCTTCTATTTTCAATAAATAATTTTTCAATATTATCCAGAGCTCGATCTAATACTTCTATATTTGAAACTTTCCATATCCCTTCCTTCAAATACTTAGAATCGCTTCCTGTAAAAAATTTACTAACATTTTCGCCATGAAATATAAAATATTTTTGTAAACTTTCAGGTAAAAAACTATCTCTGATATTTAAAGGCGTTGGGACTGGGTTATAATTATTACTATTTCCATCTCTAATCATAACTATAAATTTACTATCTTGTGATTCTCTTTGAGTCCTTTTGAAAAGATAATATTTATTTCCTGATTGTATTTCAAATTCAACTGAAACTTCTTCGTAAGGTCCAACATTAACACGGGTATCACGATTTAATAAAGTTACTGCAGGATCATTTTCATTAAGGCTTTCGATAAAGGGTAATTTATCATATAAACACCAGCAAACTGCATTTAAAAAATTTGATTTACCAATCTTATTTCTTCCAACAAATAAAAATAAACCAGGTCTAGGATCGAATTCTAATTCTAAATCTTTGTATTGTTTAAAATTTTTAATTTTAATTCTTCTTACAAAAATCATAAATTGAATATTTTATTCAACTCATTAATAATTTCAGTTTTATAAGAATAATTTTCTCTATCAATTTTACTGTGTTCAAATTTAACTAACCATTCAAGAAATTTTTTCATTTCTTCACTTGTATTTTTTAAACAAGTAATTTCACTAATAATATCTTTATTTAATTCGAGCATATTACTATATATATAAATTAAATTTTTCCATTAAATCAAGTATGATTCTAAAAATTTCTGATTTATTTTCGGCTGTTTCTATAAAATCTAATACTCTAGTTAATTCTTTTCGTAATATCTGTTTTTCATATTGATCTATTTCACTACTTCTTGCAAGCTTAGGTATTACTATAAAATCGTATATTATGGCATTTTCTTTATTTTGCTCTTTTCTTAATACTCTCCCTCTTCTTTGTATATACTCCCGAGGATTGGTTGTACTAGCTATAATAATTGCTGTTTTTATAGAAGGTACGTCAACACCTTCATCAAGACATTTAATAGCTACCAAACACTTATAATTACCTTGTATAAAATGATCAAGTATATTTCTTCTTTCTTTTAGACTTTCCTCTTTCGTAAACTGATGACTAATTATACCTTCATTATATAGTATTACTTGTACTTTTTCTAATTGTTTAATATTATCACAATAAATTAACAAATGATCGATTGATCCCTTTTTTTTCATTTCTTTTAAAGTCTTATCTAATATTGGAATTTTTGCAGATGACTCCTTTATTATTTTACTTCTTTTTTGTAATAAAATTTGTAAACTTAAATCATTATTTATTAATATATCTGATTTTCGTAAATTTAATATAGCCGCCCGCTTACTTATCTTTTGTGATATATTATTATACTCATCATATTCTTCATCTGTCATCTCAATAATAATAGGATAATATTTATACTTTACGAGATAACCATCTCTTATTGCGTCTTTTAATTCATACTCATACACAATCTTATTAAAATATTTAATTATTTTATCCGTTCCTAGATCATCAAAGTGTCGTTTAGGTGTAGCGGTTAATCCCATTCTATAGTTATACTCTACTAACATTGCTCGTTGAGTTTCTTTTGCTCCAAGATTATGGACTTCATCAGCAATTAAAAAATAATTTAGGTTATTATTATATTTATGTAGAAAAATATTAATAAAATCATCTGACGATAAGGTTGCATATGTAGTTACAATAAAAAAAACTTTTGTAATATTTTTTGAATATCCTTCTAACATCAATTTTAATTGACTTCGCCATTTAGTATTTTCTGAACTCGCTTCAATAATAGAAATATCTGGAAATTGAAGTCTAATATCATTAGTTATCCATTGATTTATTAAATGACCAAATGGAACAGCAATAATTACACATAGAGATTTGTCATTATTTAATAAATTTTTAACTGCATATAATGCTGATTTTGTTTTTCCTGAACCAGTAGCCATGGCTAATATTCCTTTATAACTATTATTTTCCCATTTTTTTATTGCTTCCTTTTGGTGAGGTCTTAATTTAATTTCAACAGGAGTATTTAAATATATATTACTATCTAAATTATTTTCATTTTTAAATATTTTTAAATCACTTTGTTCTTTTGGTACACTTTTAACAATTTTTTCCTTTATTGCTTTTGGTAATTCAAAAATAGTTACATTATTACCTTTATCATTCCAAAAACGATTAAACTTTTCTTCATCGGCATTAAAATAGTCAGCTTCTGAATCTATCCATTTACGAAACACTTTAAACTCCTCAACATTATGCTTCCAACCAGAAGGAGTTTCATTATCACTACCACTAAATGATAAACTATCACCATTTTTATCAGTAACTATTCCTACCTTCATATGAAAAATACCACCACGGTTAGTAACTGCAAATTTTATATCTAATAAATTATTTAAAATCATCCATCCCATAGCTTCAACATGTTCACTTTTTAAAAATTCCTCTAAATTATCAATTTTATTTGTTATGTACTTCTCAGGCAATTCTTTTGATTCTTTAACTATTTTTTTTAACATCAAATAGTCTTCTTCATTAACTTGAACGCCTATAATCAACTGCATTTTACCATTATTATCAATTAGCTCTTTAATGCCCCTAGAAGCTGCGGAAAATATACCTGAAGAAAAAAATCCCGCAAGTCTTCTGTAGAGTACGGCTGTTGATAATACAGGAATAAAAAAATCTTTAAGAAGATCGTCCTTATCTGAATCATAATTCTTTTTTATTTCAATATTTTTTAAATTTAACATTATTAAATTTTAATATTTCACTTTATACCTTGCTATTTGCACTATGAATAAAATTTGTCATATTATTTTTTTCCAATCCTTTATAATAATACTCTTTCCTCGTTTTGTCACCACTACCTTCTGCCTTTCCCGCCACTTCAATTCCCTCACCATTTCAATGGGAATAGTCACCGCGATGGACTTACCACCACCTGTTTTTGTTAGTTTGCGTATATTATTTTGATTTAGTACACGACGGCCCATGGTAATTAGTTAAAAGTTAAAAGTTTATAAAGTTGAAAGTAATAGCTCTTGAATTAATTCAGGAATAAATTCGTGAATATTTTAATTATAACATTTATATACCCTAATATTGACAAATTTATTAAAAAAATATATAATATCTACAGAATACACATTGAAGAACACCTCTTTGGGTTTTGTCCCCTAGCGGTGTTTTTCTTTATAGGCCAATTTATTTTGCAGATTATCCATAAATATTATTTTTTCTTTAGCAGTTTTTTTCAATAAAATAGAGCAGGTTTTTACATAAGGACTAATAACTACTTTTAATTTCTCTTGTTTATATAAATATTTTACTAAACAATAAAAATCTCCGTCGCTAGATACTATTAATGCTTTATCATATTTTTCATAATCAATCATAGCTTGTAAAACCAAATCTGCATCCACATTGCCTTTCACATTTCCATCTTTATCTGACAAAGTCGGTTTAAATATCAAGACATATCCATATGACTGCAAAGCCGAATACAAATCCTGATTCTCAGGCATATAACCAATAAATAAATACGCAACGTCAACTTGATACTTTTCTTTTAGATATCTTCTGAACCTTCTATAATCAAGTTTCCAACCTAAACTTTGAATGCCAAGATTTAAATTTTGACTATCTATAAAGGCGTAATTTTTTTTCTTTTGTCGACATTAATTTAGTTTAAAGTTAGAAAGTTTATAAAGTTGAAAGTAATAGCTCTTGAATTAATTCAGGAATAAATTCAGAAATTCTTTTTTTTAGATTCCGTACTAAATACGGAATGACAATCTTAGACAGGTAAACTACTGACAAGCGCCGGCGGAGGAAACAGTCATACCAGCCAGGGTTGCTTGACAACTGTTGCCATAAGTTTCACCATCACACCCGCAGACTGGAGAATAAATAATCGTACAAGTTTGGGGTTTGGTTTTACACTCACCTACTTGGTTACACTGTCCTACTTCTTTGGCACAATATTCATTGGCGTCACAATCATTACTTGACTGACAAGTATTTTGACACTGCCCGTCATACTCGACACTCACTCCCGCGGCTCTAGCCTGACAAGAATTGCCATAGGTTTTACCATCACAACCACACACTGGAGCATACTGCAAAGTACATGCCTCAGATTTGGCTACACACTCACCACTACCACCACACTGGCCTTTGGCATATTCACAATAAAAATTGGTTTGGCAGTCAGTGTCAGTTTGGCAAACATTGCTTGGCGGTTCTTGAGCTGGGGGCTGATTGTTGGGAGCTTGATTGTCTTGATTGTTCTGTTGCGGTTGGTTGTCTGTTACCACTGGTTCATTATTTACTGGTTCATCTACTATCACCACCTCACCTGTTTCAGTTGCATCATCCACTACAATATCTTCTGTTGGGGTAAACTCTTCTGGTTCAACCACTTGGACTGTTTGACTATCAGTTTGACTGGTTGAATCGGAAACTTTTTTATTGTTTGCTTGCTGCCACCACCAAAAAGCTATCACCCCCAAAAGAAGGAGAAGCAAAAGAACAACTATGATATATATATTTTTTCGCATGTTAATAAATTTAAGAATTAAGAATTACGTATTACGAATTACGATAAGAATTAGGAATTAAGAATTACGTATTACGAATAAAGAATTAGAAGTTAAATAATTAAAAATTAATTAATTGATTCGTAATTAGTTATTAGTAATTAATAATTATCTTCTTGTCTTTATTTCACCATTTTTGACCATAAAAATCAACCAAAAACTGCTCTTATTTTAGAGCAGTTTTAGGGTTTTAAAAGGGTGGAGAAATGCTTTCTAAGTTTGGCCATTTTTGGCGAAATCACCGCCTGACAGTAAGCGGCTTCAGGATGATTTTTAAAATACTCTTGGTGATAATCTTCCGCCTGATAAAATTTAGCCAAAAGTTTTACTTCAGTGACAATCGGTTCAGAATAAAATTTTTCTGCAGTTAGTTTGGCAATAAAATTTTCCACAATTTCTTTTTGTTCATCATCACTTGCCAAAATGATCGAGCGATACTGACTCCCTACATCAGCACCCTGGCGATTGCGCGTGGTAGGATCATGCAGAGTGAAAAATATTTGCAGAATCATTTCCAAAGCAACTTGAGTTTGGTCAAAAGTTATTTCTACCACTTCCGCATGATTGGTCTTACCTCTGCAAACCTGCTCATAAGTGGGATTGGCAATATTGCCGCCAGCATAACCTGATTTCACTTCCAGTATTCCTCGCACTTGGGAAAAATAAGCTTCCAAACACCAAAAACACCCGCCGCCCAAAACAATAGTTTGTTTGTTGCTAGGTAATTTTTCAGCAGGTACAAAACGCAAAGACAAAGAGTTCACACAGTGCCGCGTATCACGAGGCGTAAATTTTTCGCCCGTAAACACATGTCCCAAGTGTCCCCCACAGCGCGCACACAAAATCTCCGTGCGCGTACCATCAGCATCAGTTTGTCTTTTAACCGCTCCCGCAATTTCTTGATCAAAACTGGGCCAACCGCAGTGGGCGGAAAATTTATCAGCCGAACGATAAAGCCAGGCGTTGCACTGCCTACAAGTATAGATGCCTTCTTGAAAAAAATTATCATACTCGCCACTGCCAGGCAGTTCTGTGCCTTTGTCGATGATAATCTGCTTTTCAGCTGGAGTTAAGGGGTTTAGTTTCATAAAATTTATTTTATTGTTTCACAAAAAAATCATTCTAGCAAATTTTACTCTAACCAAATCTTACCTCTTTACAAAAGCAAATTTAGTGCTAAGATAAGCTGATTTGCTATTTAACAACTAAATTCCAAAGAAAGGAGAAATACCATGAAAACCATGGTCAAACAACCCGCCAAAACCTTGGCTAAAAACAATCAAGCAAGTATCAACTTTATGATTGATGCTACCAATATCTGCCAACTACTATGTACTTATTGTTACTTCGGTGACAAAGGTAAACGCAAAATGAATGTATTTAAAGTTTGGCAAGCCGTACAAAATTTTTTAGCAGCACAACTATCAACATTAAAAGAAGTCAGCTTCTATTATATGGGGGGCGAGCCTATGTTAGCTTGGGATGAAATTCAACAACTCAACACTCTAGCTAAACAATCATTTGATTTACAAAAAATAAAATTCAGTTGGGGCATGACTTCAAATTTAATAGCGTTAGATGAACAAAAAATGAAAGTGATGATATCACAAGGAGCGGGCATTCACTGCTCAATTGATGGACCGGCTCATATTCAAGATAAACAACGACCCTATGTCAATGGTCGTGGTTCATTTGCTGATGTTGTTAAAAATATTCCTTTTGCCCTAAATATTACCCCCAATGATACCGCTCGTGTCACTGTCACTCCTGATAGCGTTTATTATCTGATGGAAATATCAGAATTTTTACTTAATCAAGGTTTCAAAGTCGTAGGACTTTTTCCTGCTTTCAATATGAACTGGACTGAAGAAACTCTCAATATTTGGGGGGAACAAATCAAACAATGTTTTGAACGCTATGGCAGAAAAAAAATTAGCACCCTGATTAAATATCATGGCAAAAAAAGTGAATTCACTTATTGCGGAGCTGGCCGGGGCCTATGGGCTCTAGATATTGAAGGTGGACTGTATCATTGTCACCATTTAACTAATAATCGTGCAAATATGATTATTGATGCAGCGACAGCTACTCCAGAAGAAATTACCTTAGCAATCAAAAAATCAACTCTCCCACCCAGTGACAAATCAATAAACGAAACTTGCCAAAACTGTCCCGCGCTGGAGTTTTGCAACGGCGGCTGTTGGGCTGACAACTATCTGACTAACAAACTTTCAACTTCACCGGTACCTATCGAATGTGCTCTACGTATTTTGACTGCCAAACAGATTGGGCAACACCTATCTCCACAACCACAAGCGAACAAAGCTATCACTCATAATAACTGCGAATATTTTTGCCAAGGCTGTGAATACTGCGATGGTTTTTGTGTCACCAGTTGCGACAATAATCAAGAAAATGAACAAGATATGAAAATGTGTGGCACCTGTTACACTTGCCAAAATTGTTATCGCTGTGAGGATTGTGAAGAATGTAATACTTGCCAAAATTGTTACACTTGCCAAGGTGGCTGCGATAATAACTGTGAGACTACTTGTGAATATCGCTGTCAATCACGATGTGAACAAAACTGCCAATCTTGCGATACTCGTTGTGATGGTTGTGAACGCTGTGATATATCATGTCAACCTTGTTGCGAATAAATTAAAAAGGACTCAAATTTTTGAGTCCTTTATTTTTTCATAAAATAATTTGGTCTTCAGCGCGTCAAGCCGGAGCGGAGATGACATAAAATTTTACTGGTACTAAAGTATTATTTACAATTTGGTGAGGTTCTTGAGGGGCAATGTACAAAACATCGCCAGCGTGCATAATACCTTTATAAGTATCAACATAAATGTCGGCAATGCCCTCAATCATAATATATACTTCAGCGCCTTTGTTTATATGTCTGGGTGATTTTACACCCGGAGCCAACTCTACTTTGGCTACACTAACTTCTTTACTACCACCCAATATCTGGGGTAGACCAATTATTTCAAAAATTTTTTCTCCGGTAGAGGAGGTAATTGGATTGTTTAACCATTCATGAGCTACGAGTTTCATTTTATCCCCCAAACTTTTTGGTAGAGTAAATATTTTCCTTTGTAGAGAATGAGCACTAAGCCAACATTTTCTGTTTGTTGTTCAATATCAGGAAAATCTTGCAGTATTTTTTTTGTTGCTTCAGATTTAGCAATCAGGCCATACTCTTTGGCTAAAACATATTGTTCCTGATCTAAATTTTTTTGTACCTTTCGCCACCAAAAACTTCGTATCCATAGATACAGAGCCCAAAAAATTATGGCGATTAAAAAAATAAATGTAAATAAAGACCAAAAAATATGAATTAAAGTTGGAGGAGTAGGACCGACCTTGGGTCCAGGTAGAAACGCCATTGCGGCGATAAGTCCAATAAACACAATTATGGAAGTAATAAGCATTGGTATACCTTTTACTTCATAGTACGGAACCATGACTTCTTTCAGAGTTAAATCTATAAATTGCATGAGACACCTCTTTTTTTATGAATGAATATTTATTATTAAAGAAAGAATAGAATAAATTAGCACAAAAAAACTACGGCGTCAACCGTAGTTTTTGTTTGTCGAAAAATAATTTTACATCACTGGTGGGGTGTTGGTAGGTGGTTCAGTGGGCGGTGTTTGATCTTTGACTTCAGCAGGTTTTACTTTGCAGGTGGAAATACCAAGTACCTGATATATTCCACACCAACCAATTGCTCCGGTGGCTAGTACCACCAATCCCAAAATCCACATCCAAGTCGTACCATATTGCATACCCAAAGCAATAAGCGCTAGTCCCACTACTACGCGAATAATTCGGTCAATTGTACCTTCATTTTTTTTGAATTTCATATTTATTAATTTTAATACTTATAGCTTAATTATACTCCTTATATATAAGTAAGCTACTTATTTAAATAAGTGATAGTAAGTTGTAAAACCGTCGCAAAACACACCCAGAGTAAATAAGGAATATTGACCCAAGTTACCCATTTGAGATGCGGATAAATCGCCACTAGTGCCCAGACCAAGGTAGCTAACACTAATACAATATCTATTGCCGCCAGCAGATTGTTTTTCAAACCAAACTGCAAGGGAGTGAAAGCAAAGTTGAAAACTAAATTCAAAGCAAACGGCCAAGCCAGAGTCAGGGGTAATTGTTTGGTGAAAATTTTGTAAAACACCGTGCCAAAAGAGATGGCGATAATAGTATAGAGTGCCGTCCAGACGGGACCAAACAAATAAGACGGCGGTGCCCAGGCTGGTTTGATAAGAGTTTGATACCAATTGTAAGAGTTCATATATTTTTGATTATATTTTTAGTATGACACTGGGTGGATTTAAATTCAATTAATATAAAAAAAAAGGACCCTATAATTAGAGTCCTTTATTTTTTATTGAGTGAGGTGATAAAAATATCTTTGATAACTTTTACCCAGTGGTGTGGATGATTTTAATAACTCGTTATGAATTTTTTCCGCTAAATATAGTGCTGCGCTTTCCCAATTTTTGGGAGAAGTAGATGATACAAAAATTTGGATATTTATCATATCCCATACTTCCAACACCGCTCTTTGCCAGGGAGAAAAATTATGATTGACTTGTTGTGTAACAACACAACACGGGATATTGTACTTGGCACAATGAGCTGCAATCCCAAAACCTTCAGGCTCAGCGGTTAAAAATACATCGGTTAGTACTCCGACTACTGAGCTATCATCACTGATAGCATCTGTTTCAAAGTGATCAACAATTTCACATTTTAAGCCAACGGCTTCCAATGCTTTGCCAGCGGCTACTTGCTCAGCTGGCGTGTCTTCAAATACTACTACCCTGAGAGGTAATTTTTCAAAAATAGATTTCTCGAACATTTTTATCTCCTTTTGTTTGGTGAATAAAAAAATATTTTTTAAAAAACTAAATGACCAACAATATTAGCATTTTTTTGGCATTTTGTCAATCTTTGTCTTAATATTATTTTAAAGATATAATATAAATTACTAATGATTTATAATTAATAAACCTTAATTCTTAATTCTTAATTCGTAATTCATAATACTAATCCGGAGAGGTGGCTGAGTGGTTGAAGGCGCCGCACTCGCCCCATC
This sequence comes from uncultured Gammaproteobacteria bacterium, assembly GCA_964493305.1. Taxonomy (GTDB): domain Bacteria; phylum Patescibacteriota; class Patescibacteriia; order S139-126; family S139-126; genus DYGA01. Next base: position 72,756 of record CAZBLW010000001.1, on the reverse strand, counting down.
ATTCGACGGGGCGTCACGTCGCATGACGTGACGAAATGATTTTAATAATATCTATGCACTACGTCTATTTTTTATTATTATCAAACAAAGATATTTATAAAGGTTCATGTACTGACTTAAAAATTAGATTAAAGCAACACCAATCTGGTCAGGTAAAATCTACTAAAAACTATCGACCATTTAAAATAATTGGTTATGAAGCTTATTTATTAAAAAGTGATGCTTTAAGAAGAGAAAAATATTTAAAAACCACAGAAGGTAACCGGTTGTTACGATTACAATATAAAGATATCATTAAAAAAAGTTAGTACTAAGGAGGCGTGCCAGAGTGGTTGAATGGGCCGCACTCGAAATGCGGTATACCTTAACGGGTATCGAAGGTTCGAATCCTTCCGCCTCCGCCAATAAATTTATTCAAAATATTAATTATTAACCAAAAAATTTATGCCCACCAATAAAAAAAATGCAATTGTCACCGGTGCCAAACAAGGCATTGGCAAAGGCATTGCTCTAATGCTGGCTAAAAATAAATACAACGTGGTAGTGGCTGACCTAGATTTAGTAGCCTGCCAACAAGTAGTCAAAGAAATCAAAAAAATAGGAGGAGATGCATTGGCAGTTAAATGTGATGTCTCCAAAAAAACTGAGGTCAAAGCTATGATTAATTTAACCGTAAAAAAATTTAAACAAGTTGACGTCTTGGTAAACAACGCTGGCATTTTCCCGTTTGTCCCTTTTGCCAATATGACCGAGAGTGATTGGGACAAAGTGATGAATGTCAATCTCAAAAGTGTTTATTTTACCAGCCAAATGGTTTTACCAGTTATGCCCAAAGGTGGTCGGATTATCAACATCTCATCGATTGCCAGTGTGGTAGGTTTTGCAGGGCTTACCCATTACTGTGCTACCAAAGGAGCACTCAATGCTATGATCCGAGCCTTGGCCTTGGAAGTGGCTGATAAAAATATTACTGTAAACAACGTAGCTCCAGGTGCTATCTCAACTCCGGGTGCTAGTAGCTCCTCTTCAGAAGAAACTATCAAACAAACCGTGGCGATGATTCCTCTGGCACGCATGGGTCAACCAGAAGATATTGCTGGAGCGGTTATATTTTTAGCTTCCCCCCAAGCTAGCTATATCACTGGCCAAACTATTGTGGTGGATGGTGGTTGGACTTTGCGTTAAAATATTTTTCTTAAATTTCCGCGAATTTTCTGCATAAGTAAAAATTAAAACAGAGTAAATTAATTAACCCCGCCAGCTGGCGGGGTTAATTTGGATAAAAGTGTTGTTTTTTGTTATAATAAATTAAACTAATTGTTTATTCATGACCAAAAAATTTACTCATCCGATCAGAAAAGTAGTGATCCCAGTAGCCGGCTTGGGTACTAGATTTTTACCAGCCACCAAAGCCATCCCCAAAGAGATGTTGCCAATTTTGGATAAACCGATTTTGCAATACGTCGTGGAAGAAGCAGTCGCCTCGGGAATTACTGATATTATCTTTGTTACCTCTTATACCAAGCGGGCTTGTGAAGATCACTTTGATCGCTCCCCCGAACTGGAAGAAACCTTGAAAAACAATCCTGCTAAAAAAGATTTATACGAAAAAATCAGAAATATTTCCCGCCAAGCCAATTTTATTTATATCCGACAAAAAGGCCCCTATGGCAACGGCACCCCGATTTTAAATGCCAAACCTATTGTTGGTAACGAACCTTTTGCCATGCTCTGGGGCGATGAAGTATTTGACTGCCCCAAAAAACCCAGACTGTTACAACTGATTGAGGTATTTCAAAAATACGGTGACCCCGTAACTACTGGCTATCAAGTCCCCCGTAATGATGCGGCTAAATACGGCATGCTCAAAGGCATAAAAGTAGAACCAACTGTTTACCAAGTAGAAAAAATAGTAGAAAAACCAGGGCCCCAAAATACCCCCTCGCTGATTGCCAATCTGGGTGGCTATGTACTAACGCCTGATATTTTCCCGATATTGGAAAAAACTAAACTGGGCAAAGGCAATGAACTCTGGTTGGTTGATGCCGTGGATGCTTTGGGTAAAAAACGCCCAATTTATTCCAAAATTGTAGATGGGGTCTACTATGATACCGGCAACAAGTTGACTTGGTTGAAAGCCAATATCGCTTTTGGTCTTAAAGACAAAGAAACCAAAACTGAGTTAAAAAAATATTTGCAAAAATTAATTTAAATTTATTTTTATGAAACAGCTGACTAAAATAAAATTAATTGGTCTAGTGATTATCATGTTGCCATTGCCCTTGCTGGGCGTGGGCTGCAAAGGTGGTGATCCCGAAGCACAAAAAGCAGCGGTACCTATTACCTTAAAAATCTGGGGCGTCTGGGACGAACAAGATTTATTGCAAGATATTTTTACTGAATACAAAAAAACCCGACCCAATGTCAGTTTTGAATACCGTAAACTAAGGATTGAAGAATACGAACGAGCCCTGCTAGAAGCTTGGGCAGAAAACCGCGGCCCTGATATTTTTATGGTCCACAATACCTGGATAACTGCCTACCAAACAAAATTAGAACCACTACCTGCTACTATTGCTTTGCCAGTGCAAACTGTGAAAGGCAGTTTTAAAAAAGAAGTGATTTGGGAACTAAAAAATTTCCCTACTTTGACTCCAGCGCAAGTGGATGAAAAATTTGTCAAAGTGGTCAAAGATGATGCGATCAGGGACAATAAAATTTACGGACTACCCTTGGGACTTGATACTTTGGCACTTTTTTACAATAAAACCTTATTTAGTGATGCTAATATCCCTACTCCTCCTTCTACTTGGGCTGAGTTCAAACAAGCAGTTCTGTCTCTAACCAGATTGGATGAAAATAACAATATCGTCAGAAGTGCAGTAGCTATGGGCAGAGGTGACAATGTAGAACGCGGGACTGATTTATTGTCAGTTTTGATGATGCAAAATGGCGCCCAAATGATTGGCTCTGACAATTTACCAGCTTTTGACAAAATCCCCCCCGGTGGCGGTCAAGACTATAACCCTGGTCAACAAGCTTTGATTTTTTATACTGATTTTGCCAACCCCATCAAAGAAGTTTATACTTGGAATCAAACTTTCCCGAACTCCTTGGAAGCTTTTGCCCAAGGTCGCACAGCTATGATGTTTGGCTACTCCTATCACGCCCCGCTGATTAGAGCCCGGGGTCCAAAAATAGATTTTGGTATTGCTCCGCTACCACAAATTGATCCCTTGGCAAAAAAATTCAACTTCGCTAACTACTGGATGTTAGGAGTTTCGCCTCGAGGTGAACAACAAGTTAAAGACACGGCTTGGGATTTTATTTTGTTTGCTACTACCAAACCAGAACAAAACGAAACTTATTTAACCAAAGCAGGTAAAGCACCGGCTTTGAAAGAATTGATTGCCAAACAACAAACCGAACCCAACGCTTCAGTCTTTACTCAACAAGCCTTAACTGCTGATAGTTGGTATCGAGGTTACAACTCAGTCGCCGCTGAAGAAATCTTGAAACAACTAATTGCCGCTATCAACCAAGGCAATTTCTCCAATCTAAACTTACTATTGCGCAACAGTGTAGAACAACTTAAACAAACTTATATAAAACCAACTTATGCCAATTAAAACCAAGTCAATTGTGATTTTAGTGCTAATATTACTGGGCATTTTGCCACTGGTTGCTTTTGCTCAAACTTCGGCTATTATTCCCTCTGATTGCTTAGTAGGCAATGCAGAAAAATGTGATCTGGTGGATTTGGTACAAATGTTTGCCAACTTTTATACTTTTTTAGTTAAATACCTGGGAGCACTAGGGCTACTATTACTGGTAATTGGTGGGGTGATGTTTATTACTTCCGGTGGCAATCAAGAAAGAATTACTAGAGGAAAACAAATTATGGTAGGTACTGTGGTGGGACTAGCAATTGTACTAGGTAGCTACGTGGTTGTGGTCAACTTACAAAAATTTATTGGCGTAAAAAATGTTTATCAACTGGAACCCAGTAATAATCCGGAAATAGGTTGTATTGAAAACGGCGGCCAGTGCGTCAACTGTATTGATACTCAAGGTCAACCTATTCCTTGTACTCAACCAAATCAATATACAAACAATTGTGATTTTGTTCCCAATTTGTGTACGGGCGGGCTAGATAGAAGTTGTTGTATGCCCAAAACCAATTAGCTATTTACAAAATCATAAAAATATATTATAATAAATATATACCTCAAGGTATTGAGGTATTAAAATTAAAAATTATACTTTAGAAAGGAGGTGACATTATGAAAAAACAACTTTTAGCTTTTGGTCTTTTGTCACTTTTATTAGCTCCAGTCGCCGCTATGGCTGGTGACCCATTTGGTACTGGCTATGGTAGCTTAATCGGTCTTGGCACTCAAGACGTCCGAGAAACCATCGCTCGTATTATCAATGTAGTTTTAGGCATTTTGGGTATCGTAGTGACTTTGATTATCATTGCTGGTGGTTTCCGTTGGATGACCGCAGGTGGTAACGAAGAAGCTGTTGCACAGGCTAAGAAAATTATCAGCGCTGGCGTAATTGGTTTATTAATTATTATCATCGCTTACGCACTTTCTACTTGGATCTTCAGCGTAATCATTGGTGCTACTACATAATTACTGTAATGAATTTTTATTTTTCAAATAAAATAAAAGAACTTATATTCCACAACACGGTGGCTGTCATTTTGATAGCCACCGTGTTTATTGGTGGATTGTTTGTCTTAGCGACTGAGGTATCGGCCGCTGAAACAAACACAAATTATACTTTACTAGCCCGCGCTGATGCCCTATCAAATCTTGATAAAGCGGCTGGTAGTTTAAAATCTGACGTTTCTTTGGGTACTAGAATTGGCACGATTATCAACGGGATTTTAAGTATTATCGGGGTGGTGATGCTGGTACTATTTATCTATGGCGGTTTTACTTGGATGACTGCTGGTGGCAATGAAGAAAAAGTTAGACAAGCTACCAAAATTTTAGCTAGTGCGGTAGTTGGTTTTATATTGGTATTTTTATCTTTTGCTTTGACAAACTTTTTTATCCAATCTTACAATAAGGCTTCTTCTGGCAGTGGGGGTACAACTACCACTGGCGCTTGTCTACATCCGGTTAATACTACTGAATATACTTGTCTAAATGGACAAACTAGTGCTAGCTGCACCAATGGCGATCTTTTTCGACCAAACGCTACTTGTGCTGAACTGTGTAGTAGTCTTTATATCTGTATTTAATTTATGTTTAAATTTATTAAGCAAGCTTACGCTCAAATCCCTTCGATGGACCAACAGCTATCTGATGCTCAACGTGCTACTGGTCTTACCAATCCATCACTTCCAGATGTAGTGGGAGGAATTATTAACTCTATTTTAGGAATTTTGGGTACAGTTTTTTTGGTTTTGATTATTTATGCTGGTTTTAATTGGATGACTGCAGCGGGCAACGAGGAGAAAATTCAAAAAGCCCAAAAAACTATCCGCTCTTCTACTATTGGTTTACTGATTGTGGCCCTGGCTTTTGCTATCACTCAATTTGTTTTAAAAACCTTAATTGCTTCGGGGGTATAATTATGAATCAACTAAAAATTAAATTTTATTTACTTGTTGGCCTCCTATTTACCTGGCCTAGCTTAGTAAAAGCTTCCGTACTGCAAGATGCCTTAACTACTGCCCAAGCGACCAACGATAAAGCCAGACTTGCTGAAGCTGAAGATCCGGCATTTTTAGTCGGTAATATTATCAAATATGCCCTGGGTTTTGTGGGTACGATTTTTTTGGTCCTTATTATCTACGGTGGTTTTTTGTGGATGACCGCAGCTGGCAATGATCAACAAATTGATAAGGCGAGGAAGATTTTAACCAGTTCCACAGTAGGACTGTTGATAGTGATTTTGGCTTATGGTTTATCATTATTTATTATCAATGTTATACTCTCAGCTACCGGCTCAGTTTAAAAATATGAAAAAAAATATCTTTTCCATAATTATCACTACTTTTATTCTCGGATTGTTGATATTCCCGGCTGCTTTACCAGCGCTAGCCACGACCACTGGACAAAATGCTGGTACTAAAATCAAACAAGGTATTATTGATACTGGTGTAGCAGCTGAACTAGGCAATGCTGATACTGACGTACGCGAAGTTGTGGCATTGATTATCAATGCCCTGCTTGGATTTTTGGGAGTTTTATTTACGGTACTTATTATCTACGGTGGTTTTTTGTGGATGACTGCAGCCGGTAATGATCAACAAGTAGAAAAAGCTAGAAAAATTTTGACCCAAGCCACTATTGGGCTATTGATTGTGGTACTGGCTTACGCGCTATCAACTTGGATTTTTAGATCAATTCTGTGGGCCACTTATCAACCGTATTACTAATTTTTTTCAAACAAACTAAAAAGCGGAAATTTTTTTCCGCTTTTTTTATTTTGAAAAATTATTTATTTAGTTGCTTTTGTTTGTATTGTTGATACCGATTGATAGCATCGATTTCCATATCTCTCGTCTGTTGCCGCGAGCCTTGGTAACCGTAGTAGCCACCACCATAATTTCCGTAAGGAACTATAATTTGGACATCTCTGTCCTTCATCGTCGTAATATACATAAGTTGCAATGCCCGGTCAGAGGCAGTTAATGAAGAATCATTAATAGTAATCAAAGTAGCTACCTGTTTAGTAGTAGCATTAATTTCTTCGCTGTTGAAAGCTTTGAGATTTCCTTTGACTTCAGAATTTGAAGTCTTAATTGTATATTCAACAGTTGAAGCACAGCCAACCAACAAACTAACAGCTACTAAAGCAACCAACAAAATCAATAAATTTTTCATGACATATCTCCTATTATTTTTTTGATAATTAAATTATTAATCTACTAAGAAATCATATCAATATAACTTATTTTTAAGTATTTGTCAATGAATTGATTTGTCAGTATGATTAGATTATGAATAAGCTTAGCCAAATTTTAGACAAAAAATATACCCTGCCTGTTGGCATGATAATTTATGTGTTAACCCTGACGACCATTTGCTGGTATAAATATTGGCAACTGGGCTACAATGCTCTGGATTTGGCAATTTATAACAATGCTTTTTTCAATGCCGTTAATGATAATGGCTTCTGGTCCAGTATCCAAGGACATCACTACTTTGCTGATCACTTTGAACCTCTGCTTTATCTACTACTGCCTTTTTATTGGCTGTTTAGATCACCACTCAATCTGCTGTTTTGGCAGAGTATTATTCTAGCCAGCGCCGCCGTGCCAATTTATTTCATTGCCAAAAATACTCTAAATAAAAAACTGGCTGTTATTTTGGCTTTAGCTTGGCTGATAAATCCCCTAACTTGGAACATAAATTTACACGAGTGGCATCTGCTTCCCCTGGCTATTCCCCTTTTGCTACTAGCATATTATTTTTATTTAAAAAACAATTTTAAATACTATTTTGTTTTTCTATTACTAGCCCTGCTAGTCAGAGAAGATGTGGCTTTGGCTGTGGGAGGATTTTTTCTCCTAGCCTGGCTAGAAAAAAAATCATGGCGCTGGTGGTTAACGCCCCTGCTTAGCAGTTTAATATATTTTACAATTAGCAATGCAATAATCGCCTATTTCAATACTGGCGGATCTCGCTTTAGCGTCTACTATGAATGGCTCCTCAATACTAATTTGGGACAGATTATCTTGCACTTTTTTTCTTTGGGCAATGTAGAAATGTTACTGGGCTTACTTTTGGCCTTTTTATTTTTACCCCTACTGGCTAGCCGATATTTAGTATTGGCTTTAGGGCCACTAGTACAGTTTATTTTAGGTGAACCCGGCGGGAGCAATATTATAATCGATACTCATTACTCAGCACTATTTATACCCAGTCTGATCATCAGCTCGATTTGGGCAATCCAAAATATCCAAAACAGAAAAACCAAACTAGCCAAGTGGTTATATTTTGATATTGGTTTGACTAAATTGATAGTGGCAGTGAGTTTGGTTTACTTAGTGTTTTTTTTGGGACCTGGGTGGGGAATTATAAAACACATAACCAAACCAAACTATCAATTAAAAATTTTAGAAAATATTCCAGCGCAAGCAAGTATCGCTGCTGGTTATAAATATTTACCCAATCTTTCCAGTCGAGAAAATATTTTTTCCTTGCACTATATATTTACCGATCACCAACAATTCTCAACAAAAAAATACGACTTTACTAAACCTGACTATATAGTGCTGGATCCTGATGACATGTTATATTATGCCCTGCAGTTTCCGTCTTCAAAATCTTATCATCAGTATTACCCGGCTGGTTTTCAAAATATCAGAAAATTACTTAGTGGTTATGAATTGAAATATTTTAACCAAGATATTATGGTCTGGCAAAATAATGACCAAGCAACTATTTTTGAATCGGTTTATGCCTATACTGATCAAGTTGGAGATAAATATAATCTAGGAGATTTTTCTCTAAATATAAACAAGAAAAATAATCTACTAGAACTTAGTTGGCAAAAGCAAACTACAACCACCAAAGATTATTTTTTACAAATAACTGACAATCAGGACCAAAGTTACATAAGGCCGTTATTGTATTTTTATCCTACCAGCACCTGGGAAAATAAATACTCTTATAATTCCCTACTGCCAATCATGCCCGAACAAAAAATATCTCTGCAAATTGTAGAGCTAGATGGTTATATTGAAATTGACAGTTGGCGCGGCACGGATGCCAATTTTAAAATCACTCCGGTTAGTGAAATTGTAAACTTACCCTAAGGTAAAACTTGATAAACAGTTGTCTCGCCACTGGAAAAAACGGGTTGTAAATAATCTTTTTCTTGGGGTTGAAAATCACCCAACTCTTTCTCGTAAGGAGAATAGATTATATAGTCAATTTTTTCACGCTGTAACCAGGCGTGTTTTTTTTCGTCATTTTTAAAATCATTGTCAGCATAAAACCAACGAGTAAACAAAGCTTTAGGGTAATAGAAAATGGTTTCATGATTATGGGCTACATAAGCAATTTGTCCAGCGTAACCGGGTATAAATTTAGCTGGAATATCAGCTGCCAACACTATTTGCTCATCTGGTTGTTGATCAAGCCAATAGAAAGCTCTCTCTAAATCATTGGGTAAATAAAATATTTTAGCTGTGTTATTTGGTTGGGCGGTAAAATAATAGCTATCTCTAACTAAATGGAAAATGGTACTCATAGCAAAAAATAAAATAAATAAAATACCAAGCAAGACAAAATTTTTATGAATATATTTTTGCCACCAACCGTTAAAATTTACTTGACCATAATGATAAACATAAACTAAAGCGTCGATAGTAAAATATACCAAAATTACTTGCAGGCCTTGAGTATAACGACTACTAAAAGGTAATGGCAAAATTAAAAGAGTTAAATTTACCAATAACCAACTGATCATAAATAAATAAGGTTGAGTGATTTTCCTTTTTTTTATTCTAATTAACAAACTAAATAACAACCCCACCCACAGCCAACCATAACCTACCAACACATAAAACCAAGGAGATAGCGGGGTAACGTTTTGCATTGCGCGTAGGAAAATAACTGGATCAGAAGCGATTAACCAGATATGATACCAAGCTGAGGGAATCGATATTACTATGACAATCAGTGACCAGGTTACTTGTTGCCAAATTATTTTTCTCTGTTTTAGGGTTAAAAAAAATAAATAAAGCAACAAGACTCCATAAATCACTGGCAAATAATAAGGATGAAAATTAAAATATATCAATGACACCAATCCACAAACTATGGCGAAAATAAATTTCAACTGATTGAGTCCTAAATAAATCAATAATAAGATTATTAACATCAAGGTCAACGAAGCAATCATGTGTGATGAATGATAAAGGGCAGTAAAGGTCGTGGCCTCAGTAATCCATAAATCTATTGGCCAGGCTAAAGCATCTCTGGTAGGATTGCTAGTTTGTAAAAAAGGAGCTAGACTAGCGCCAATACCAGCCGAAAATGATAAAAATATTATTGCCAAACGTCTAACCTGCTGACTAATAAAAAAATAACTAAAAAAAATATAGGCTGTTATAACCAGTACGGGTATCATTAGAATTCTACTGAGTTGAAAAATTATCGGCAACGATAAATTAAACCATTTCGCCAATAAACCCACCAACAACCACCAAACATTTAAAGTACCCATGGTCTGCGGTTCAGAAGTAAAAAAATCGTATAATAAAAAATTACCCAACTTAATCTGACGCAAATAAGAATAATAAACCGGTATATCACCAGGACTAAGTGCGTGCAAACCATTGTAAAAACTACCCTCTGGTGTAAAAAAATAACCCAACAAATAGGGTACACTGGTAATAATTATAACTACTCCGCTTAACCACCAAATAAAATGCCACTCAGATTTATTAAGAGCTATTTTTTTAAATGGGTTAAAAATCATAATTTGTTTTTAACCTCATAAATACTAAAATCACCATCGGTAAAAACTGGTTGCAAAAAATCTTTTTCCTGCGGTTGAAAAATATTGAATTCCGGTGCATGCGAATAATACACCAGATAATCAATTCCGGTTTGTTGCAAAAATTCGTATTTTTTTTCAGTTTGATGATCGTTTTGAAAAAACCATTTCATTTCCAAATATTTTTTATGTGAATCAACCGTTTCGACCAAATGTCCTAAGTACTGTTTACGACTAACTAGGGCTGGGGCAGTTCTAAACCACATATCATAATTGGTAAAAATTGTTTGCTCTTGATCGGTATTTTGTGCCAACCAATTAGCTAGTGAAGTAAACTTTTGCGGATAATAAAAATAAGCATAGCTCTGTTTTTGAATATAAAAAAAATTTAATCCCAAAAAATTCAAATTACTCATGAGATAAACTAAAAGCAATGGCAACCAAACAAACCACCGCCAAAGATAAAAATCTTTTATCCGTAAATATAATTTTTTATCAACCTCCACCAACAACCAACTAACTAAAATGGCCAAGGGAAAAAACCAACCTTCAGCCAAACGACGTTGCCACAAAAACGGTGTGTACAATAAACCAGCGGTAAGTACTGACCAAATCAACAAAAATTCTATGTCTTGCGAATTTTTCTGCTGTCGTTGCCACCACCAATAACCTACCAAAGATAGTAAAAAAGTTATGCCAAAACTCAAAAAGGTAATGAGTAGTTTGGGTGATGGTAAAAAATTTTGTAAAGTTTTTATATTGGTCACTGGATCAAAAAAATACAAATAAAAATAGTACCCCACGCTGGGTAAAAAAGCCAGAACAATTAAGAAAATTTTTATAGTCCCCGACCACAAAAAAGTTTTTTGTCTGAGTGACAAAACCAACCAATACATTCCTAAAATACTAAATATGGTCGGTATATAAAAAGGATGCAATAAAATCAATACTGCCCCAATCAATCCTGACCAACCAGCATAAAAATAACTATTGTAACGCAAGGCCAAAAAACCAAAATTTAAAGTAATAAGCAGTAGTAGCCACGACAAAATAAAATGGGGTGAGATAACCATACTAGTAAACGGGAAAGCATCGGGAATAAAAAAATCAAACGGTACATTGTGCCAAGCATTATCAAACCAAAAAAACGGTTTGGCTAAAACAAACAACCATCCCCAACCGGCCCCCAAACTAAAAAACCACAAAGCCACCTGCCTGGCCACGCGGTTGGATAAAAAATAACTGATAAATAAGCAAGAGAAAAAAATAAAAATTGGTATTAACACCGATCTAGCTAAATGAAAGATAGTCGGCGGGGTAAGGGAAAAAATATTAGCAACCTTACCCAGCAATGTCCAAAAAGGATGTAAGACTGGTTGCGTCAATTCAGTCGTATACATATTATCCATTAACCACTTACCTTCTGCACTTTGCCTGATATAAGAAAAATAAACCGTGTTATCACCAGGGTTAACAAAGGTAGAAGAATTGTAAACAAAATCTTCAGGTGTCTGACTGGCTAAATAAATATAGGGTAACCAGGTCAGTAGCAATAAAACCACTGAAATAATTATCAGTCCCCACCACTCCTGTTTGGTCCAATTTTTAATGATATTTTTTAACATGCTGCCACTTTAATTTAAATACAATCAGAAAAAAATCTAAGATATCTTTTTTGGCTAGTTTTGATTTACCTTTTTGGCGATCATTGAAAACCACTGGCACTTCAACCACTTTGGCGCCCAGCTTCTCTACTAAAAACAACATTTCTTCTTGAAAAGAATAACCATTGCTTTTGATTTTAGCCAAAGGAATCTGTTGCAGTACTTCCCGTCGGTAACAACGAAAGCCAGCGGTTACATCTTTGGTTTTTAGTCCCAATAAAACTCTAGAAAAACTCATAGCGCCCCAACTCATAAACAACCGCCACCAACTCCAACCGATAATTTGCCCACCCGGTACCCGCCTGGAACCAATTGCTAAATCAGCTCCACTCTCAACCGCTGCTAACAACTTTGGTATATCAGTTGGCAGGTGAGAAAAATCAGCATCCATTTCCATGATATAACTAGCTCCCGAAGATAAAGCTTTTTGAAAACCAGTTACATAAGCACTACCCAAGCCCATTTTACCGGGTCGCTCAATCAACTCAAGATTATACTGAGACTGCATTTGTTTCACGACAGCAGCTGTGCCATCCGGTGAGTTGTCATCAATTACAACTACTTTTAAATCAATAATGGACAAAGAAAAAATAGCCGTCAACAATTCTTGGATATTTTCTTTTTCATTATAGGTTGGCAAAATTATATAAAGCATAAAAATTATTTCTAAACTAATTGTATAATAAAAATTCCCGCCTGTCTGTAAGGCGGGAATTTAAATTAAGTTTAGAGTAAGGGCGCGATCACAATCGCTACTATCGCCATCAATTTAATCAATATATTCAAGCTGGGTCCAGAAGTGTCTTTAAACGGATCACCCACCGTATCACCCACGACTGCTGCTTTATGAACATCGCTACCTTTTCCACCTAAGTTGCCAGCTTCTACATATTTTTTTGCATTGTCCCAAGCGCCACCAGCATTGGCCATAATTACCGCCAATAAAAATCCGGTAATGGTTGAACCAGCTAACATACCAGCCAAAGAAGCTTTACCTAAAATCAAACCAACCAACAAAGGCATCAAGACTGCAAGTACTCCCGGCACAATCATATGTTTCAAAGCACTGGCGGTAGAAATAGCTACACACTTGGCATACTCAGGTTTGGCAGAACCGTCCATAATACCAGGAATTTCTTTGAATTGTCGTCTGACTTCTGTCACCATCTCTTGGGCAGAAGTACCGACTGATTTCATAGTCAATGCAGAAAAAACAGCAGGCAACAATGCTCCAATAAACAAACCGATTAATACTTTGGGATCAAGCACATCAACTGTATTTAAATTGACCACATGACCGTAAGTAATAAGTAATACCAAGGCGGTCAAAGCTGCACTACCAATTGCAAATCCTTTACCAATAGCGGCAGTGGTATTACCAACCGCATCAAGCTCTTCAGCTCTAGCTCTGGCTTCATGACCCAAGCCAGCCATTTCAGCAATACCAGCGGCATTGTCAGCTACCGGACCGTAAGTATCAGTAGCTAAAGTAATTCCCAAAGTTGCTAACATACCAACGGCAGCAATAGCAATACCATAAATACCTGCTTGCGCATAAGATATCCAGATTGCCACACAAACAGCCAATACCGGAATAACCGTAGACATCAATCCTAGAGAAAAACCAGCGATAATATTGGTGGCCGGACCAGTTTTTGAAGCCTCAGCAATACCTCGGGCTGGTTTATTTTTTTCTGAAGTATAAAACTCAGTTGCTAAACCAATCACAATACCAGATACTAGACCGACTAAAATGGACCAATAAACACCTAGATTACCAACTGTATATTTGACTATAAAAAAAGAAAAAATTGCCACCACAATTGCTGCTACCCAAATACCTGAATTCAAAATATTGTGTACTGCTCCTGATTTTCTTACTTTGATAACTACATTACCAATCAAAGAAGCAATCACCCCGAGTCCAGAAATTAGCAAAGGTAAAACTACTGCCTCATCACCAAGTAAATAAGTAGCGGCTGCTCCCAAAGCCATAGCGGCAATCAAGGAATCACTATAAGACTCAAATAAATCTGCTCCCATACCAGCAACATCACCAACGTTGTCACCAACATTATCAGCAATAGTGGCTGGATTTCTGGGATCATCTTCAGGAATTCCGGCTTCAACTTTACCTACTAAGTCAGCTCCCACATCGGCTGCTTTGGTATAAATGCCTCCGCCCACTCTGGCAAACAAAGCTACTGACGAAGCACCAAAACCAAAACTATAAATTACATTGGGGTCTTTAATTAGAGCGTACAAAATACCAATCGCTACCAGAGACAGACCAGTTACTGATAAACCCATGACTGAACCGGAAGAAAAAGCGACTTTCAATCCCGCAAATAAGCTCTCCTTGGCTGATTCAGCGGTTCGGGCATTGGCCAGGGTTGCAATCCGCATACCAATATTGCCAGCTAAAGCTGAAATAACTGAACCCAACAAAAAACAACCAGCCTGTACCCAACCCAAGGGTGAAAAACCAATCACCAAAGCCACAATTAGTACAAAGGCGATTAAAATACGATACTCTTTATTCAAAAAAGCCATTGATCCTTCGTGAATATAACCAGCAATCTCTTTGACTTTTTCACTCTCCACTTTTATCTGTTTGATTTGGTAAGCTAGGATACCGGCATAGATTAAGCCAACTGCCCCAGCTAATACCCCATACATGTAATGCATAATAAAAGATTAATAATTATTTAAATGCGCTCTGCGCAAATTATTGTTTATTTGAATCTTCGGCTTGACTATCTTCCGTTGCTGTTTCTACTGTCGCCTCATCGGTCGGCTCGACTGCAGCTTCATCTTTTTCTTCAGTTTCAGCAGCTTTGTTTTCAGTTGAGGTTTGTACGACTTCACCTTTATCAGAGGCAATGTCAATTTTCCAACCGGTCAACTTAGCAGCTAACCTAACATTTTGTCCAGATTTACCAATTGCCAAAGATAATTGATCTTCTTTGACGGTGGCTACTGCTTTGTGCTCAGCCTCATCAAGTTCAACTGTTAGGACTTGAGCTGGTGATAAAGCGTTACTAATAAATTCTTCGGGTTGTTCGTTCCACTCAATAATATCTATTTTTTCTCCATTGAGTTCATTGATAACAGTTTGTACTCGAGTGCCGCGTTGACCCACGCAAGAACCAATCGGATCAATATTTTCCTGATGAGCTACAACAGCGATTTTAGCTCTTGCTCCTGCCTCTCGGGAGACTGCTTTGATTTCTACGGTTTCGGCCATAATTTCTGGTACTTCCAAAGCAAATAATTTACGTAAAATTTCCGGATGAGAGCGGGAAGCAATAATTTCGGGCCCTTTATTGCCACGAGTAACCGAAACAATATAAATTTTGATTCTCATACCGGGACGATACTGCTCATTGGGAATTTGCTCTTCTGGTGGCAACAAAGCAAAAGCTTTCCCCAAATCAATAAATATCAGGCGACCTTCTATCCTTTGAATAGTACCATTGACCAGCTCACCTTCTTTGGTTTTATAATCATTGAAAATAGTATCCCTTTCCACCTCTCTCAACTTTTGTATAATTACTTGTTTGGCGGTTTGGGCTGCCACACGACCGTAATCAGCTGGTACTTCCAGTTCTTGAGTTAAGACATCACCAATGTCGGCTTTTTTATCAATTTTTTTGGCAGCCGACAACATAATGTCAGTTTTGGGATTATATTTTTTTATATCAGAAATTTCCATGGGATCTGGTTCGTCAAAATTTTTATCCTGACTTTCAGCCTCTTTCTTGCGTGTCAGCCAATCTTCTTTTTGTAAACGCAATTCTTCGCGTTGTTTTTCCAATTCTTCCAAATCAATATCCTCAACCACGGTTTTCTCATCAAACACTCTAGCCCCGCCAGTTTCGGGATTAAACTGCACCTTTATATTTTGTTCTTTGTTGCCAAAATCTTTGCGAAAAGCTGCTGCCAGGGCCGCTTCAATAGTTTCAATGACTAATTCTTTTTTTAGGCCTTTTTCATCACAAATCTGCTGAATTGCGGCCATGATAGGATTGGTACTCATAAAATATTTTTAGAATAAAAAAAACTAGTATAAATACTAGCTTGATTTTATGGTATTATTTATTTGGCTAGCTGTCAAGACTATTTTATAATAATATTGACAAGCTTTTAATTAGCTGCTATATTAAACCGCTATGTTCAATGAAGAATTCATAAAAAATCATACCCAGGATTTTAAAAAAAGGTTTCCTAAAGAAAGCGAAGATATTGAAGTTGAGTTTGGCAAACACGAAATTAAACCAATAATTACGATAGATGAACTTAAACAACTTTGTGAAAACGATGAAAAACTAGAAAAATTACTAAGTGAAATGATTGATTACTTTTTTAAATATACTGAATCGGTTTGTGAATATAAAATTATTTCGGATAAAAATTTAGAAGGGGAAGAAATTAAAGAACAGAAAAAAAATTGGGATGAAATTCAGCATTATACGCACAACGCGATGATCGATAGTGTCAATATATTAATTAGAAATTTGGCAAATAAAGATATGTTAGCTAAATTGCCACCCAAAGAAAACCGAGCTGCCTACGCAGGTCTTGCTTTACAAAATACCTATTTAGAACTTTTAAAATATAAGGAAAATACCAATGACAACCAACAATAAAAATCAGTTGATTTTAAAATATGTTGCTTTGGCTGCCAAAAATAAAAGAGAGAATAATTCTCTTACCCCTACCGCTGAAATGGAGCAAATAAAAAAAACATTAAACCTTACTCACGCACAAATTATTCAGGCAGCCTCTGAGCTGACTAAAAGATAAATCAAAAACCCTTAGCAACTACTAAGGGTTTTTTATTTGTTTTAATTTTTTCTTAGCTTCTGCCAATTTTTTCTTTTCTTTGGCAACCACTTCTGCTGGTGCTTTTTTTGTAAATTCTTTATTGTTTAACTTTTTTTCTAAACCATTAATAAATTTTTCTAAATTTTCTATTTCCTTGCTTTGATCTTTAGGTTTTATATCCAACTTAAAAATAAAGCTATACTCGGGAGCAATTATAAGTTGATTATTTTTGGTCGGATTTTTTTTCAACCAACTAATCTTTACTCGAGCTAATTTTTCAATAATCTCTTGATGTTGTTGGAAAACGACTAAATAATCAGTAGTGAAAATATCTACAGGTACAATTTGACTACTGGATAAACCACTGCTATTTTTTATTGATCTTATATTGACGATTAACTTTTGTAAGACTGAAAACAATTTTACTTGTTTGGTGGTTTTGACTTTTTCTGCTTGGGGCCAACTTTGTACCATCAGCAACAACCTGTTTTGCTTAGACGGATTGAAAACTTCAGTCCATATTGCTTCACTGACAAAGGGTACAAACGGATGTATTAGAATTAACAGTTTTTGTAAAATGTAATTCAATATTTCTTCTTTATCAGTTTCAATTTTGGCAATTTCCAAATACCAATCAGCCAACTTTGACCAGACAAATTCATACAGTATTTCTATAGCTTGAGAAAATCTATATTTATTTAGTTCAGTAGTTACTTGGAAAATTAAATTGTTAAATTCTGACAATAGCCATTCATCAGCTAAAGTTTTTGCTGGGGGAAATTTATCAGTCAATTTCGGTTCAGATAAATTCATCAATATATAACGCGATATGTTCCAAAGTTTATTGACGAAATTTCGATAACCAGCAATTTTTTCTTCATATAAACTTAAATCATTTCCTGGAGTTACGCCAATTATCATCGACAGTCGCAAAGCATCAGCGCCGAACTTATCAATCATCGCCAAGGGATCAATACCGTTGCCTAAAGATTTACTCATTTTCCGCCCCTGCCGATCGCGTACCAAGCCGTGCAAATAAACTTTGTGAAAAGGAATCTGTCCAGTAGTATAAGTGGTCATAATAATCATTCGCGCTACCCAAAAAAATAAAATATCATAACCTGTTTCCAAGACTTGCGTAGGATGAAAACGTTTAAAATCATTGCCTTGTGGCCAACCTAATGTAGAAAACGTCCACAGAGCCGAAGAAAACCAAGTATCTAAAGTATCCTCATCTTGCACCCAGCCCTCACCTGGAGGTGGCTCAACGCCAACATAAATTTCTGCTGCCTGATCTACTTGTCCCTGATTGTTTACTCCTTGTTCTTGATTTTTGTACCACACGGGGATGCGATGACCCCACCAAATTTGTCGGGAAATACACCAGTCACGTAAATTTTCCATCCAGTGAAAATAAACTTTGTTAAAACGTTCTGGTATAATTTCAATTTTTTTGTCACTCCTGTTAGCTAGTCCAGTTCGGACTGCGTCTAGTGACAACTCTTTCAAAGATTTATTTAACTTAGGAATTTTTTTATTGACAGCAATAAACCATTGACGTGAAGTGAGCGGTTCAATCGGAGTATGACAGCGATAACAAAGAGAAATGTTGTTGGTTATTGGTTCTATTTTTCCCAACAAACCCGCTTGCTTTAAATCCGCTAAAAAATTGTCACGACAAACTAGAACATCTTGTCCTACGTATTTTCCGGCTTGAGCTGTCATTTTTCCTTGTTCATCGATTATTTTTACTATCGGCAATTGATATTTTTCTGCCCAAGCAAAATCTACTTGCGAATGCGCCGGGGTCACGCCAATTGCCCCTGTACCAAATTCTGGATCTACTTCGCTGTCAGCAAAAACTTTTACTCTAATACTGCTTACCCCAAAATTTATTTCTAACTCTTTTCCCAATAAATGTTGGTAGCGTTTATCAGTTGGATTAACAGCTAGTCCAGTATCACCTAGTTTGGTTTCTGGCCTGGTAGTGGCAATGACTACGGGTCCGTATTTAAGATAATAAAGATTGGCTTGTTGTTGTTCGTATTCAACTTCATCATCAGCCAAAGTTGATTGACAACGAGGGCACCAGTTGACGATTCTATTGCCTCGATAAATCAAACCGTCATCATACATTTTTTTAAAAACCTGATAAACGGTCTGTGAAATGTCTTCATCTAGAGTGTATTTTTCTCGCGACCAATCAAGTGATGAACCCATTTTTCTAATTTGATTGCGAATAGTTGTTTTTGATTCGTCAACATAATTTCGGACAGTTTGTAAAAATTTTTCTCTACCCAAATCTTCTTTTTTTTGGCCTTGGGCAGAAATTATTTTCTCGACTTTAGTTTGCGTGGCAATAGCGGCATGGTCAGTACCCGGTAACCACAAAGCTTGGTAACCTTGCAGACGGTGGTAACGAATCATCAAATCTTCATATGCCAACATAGCCGCATGACCTAAGTGAAGCTGACCGGTAACATTGGGCGGGGGCAAAATAATAGTAAATACCGGGGCGGTTGATTTAATTAGCTTATTTTCAATCAATACATCAGGGTTAAAATAACCGCTTTGTTCCCAACGAGCGTAAATATCATTTTCATAATTTTTTGCTTCATAAGCTTTTGGTATTTCCATAGATTTATCCTAGCATATTTAGTAATTTTACTCTAAAAAAATAAAACACCCCTAAGGTGTTTCGAGAGTCCCAAAACAGGGACGGTACCATCTCGATTTTTCAAAAAATTGAAAAACTTGATTTGGACGCTGTAACGGGCGTACCCCGGGCAGGTCTACTAATTTAAAATAAATTTTCTGCTGCCGACACATTGGGCGACATTAACTCCCAATGAAGGTCTGTTATTTACTTGTACTAACAGATTATTAAATTGCCTATCAAAAGTCAATGGTACGAATAGTTTCTTTGTCACCATAATCAAATTGAACCAACAAAGCATCACTGGGCCAACTGCCTAAAATCCGTTCGGGCCATTCAACCATAACCAGGGAGCGCTCATCTTGTAAGTAATCAGTTAGCCCCAACTCATCTGTATCTTGATTGTACTCAATTCGATATAAATCAACATGTACCAAACGATCAAATTCACGGTTGTTTAAGGGATAAATTTTCATTAAAACATAAGTTGGACTGTTGACATCATCGTTAACACCTAATTCTTCAGCCATGGCTTGGACGGTGACGGTTTTTCCAGTACCCAACTGACCGCTCAATAAAATAATATGGCGCCTACCCAGCTGACGTAAAATTTCTCTGGCGATTCTTCTGGTATCGTGGATAGAATAACTAGTTCTAATCATATATTTAAATTCGGATTAACTGCTGATGAGATAAAATTTTTATTTAACTTAGTTTGTCCTATATCATAAGTCATAAATCCGGCCAAAGCAATCATGGTGGCATTGTCGCCAGTGTAGGTTAGAGCTGGCAACAATAATTCCCAATCATTTTCCTGACAGCGAATAGCCATGGCTTGACGCAGAGATTGGTTGGCACTTACTCCGCCTACTACAGCTACGGCTTTAACCTGATAAAATGCGGCTGCCCGGATGGTTTTTTCAACCAATACTTCGACTACAGCAGCTTGCCAACTGGCACACAAATCATTTATCAATTGATCATCCAATTCAGTAAAGTCTTTTAATCTGTATAGCAAAGATGTTTTTAAACCAGAAAAAGAAAAATTAAAATCCTTATGTTGTAGTAGCGGCCGGGGAAAGGAATGAGCTTGCGGATCGCCAGTAACAGCACGTTTGCTTAAAATAGGTCCACCCGGATAACCTAAATTCAAAATTTTAGCAGCTTTATCAAAAGCTTCACCAGCAGCATCATCCAGGGTTTGTCCGACTATTTGATAGTCAGTTGCGCTTTTGACCAAAACCAATTCTGTATGACCACCCGAAACCACCAAAGCTAAAAACGGATAAATAATTTGTAGGGGTTTTGATTCACCTGCTGTTGGCAATAACCACGACCACAGATGACCTACTAAGTGATTAACTTCATATAAAGGTAAGTTTTTTAACCACGCTAAAGTTTTGGCAGTTTCAAAACCAACCATCAAAGAACCAACCAAACCCGGTCCTTGTGTTCCGGCGATGGCAGTTATTTTTTCTATATTTAAATCAGCTTGTTTTAAAGCTTGGTTGATTATCGGCAAAATGTTGACTATGTGTTGTCGGGCCGCCACTTCGGGGACAACGCCACCAAATTGTTCGTGAATTTTTATTTGTGAATTAACTACGTGCGACAAAACAGTAATCTGTTTTTTATTAGCTGCAATTACCGCCGCCGC
The DNA here is from genome assembly GCA_964493305.1 of uncultured Gammaproteobacteria bacterium. GTDB lineage: Bacteria > Patescibacteriota > Patescibacteriia > S139-126 > S139-126 > DYGA01. The sequence goes on along the minus strand of CAZBLW010000001.1, from coordinate 51,482 downwards.
GGTTTCATCACAAGATGTTTCTATACCTAAAATATATGCCATATAATTAAGTTAGCACAAACCAACTAGTCTTGACAAAAGCCAAAAAATATGCTAAGATTGAATGTTTTTAGAATATAAATATGAAATCACTTAAAACAATTTTATTAATATTATTTATTTTAACCGCTAGTAATTTTGATGTTTATCAAGCACAAGCGGCTAATTTGGAATTTTTAAATATTGGTGTAAAAGAATTGGATAACAACCAATTGACTATCCAGTGGACAACCAGTCAACCGGCTCAAGGTTGGTTACAGGTGGGACTGGAACCAGAAAAATATTTATGGGTAAGTCACGCCAATACCCTTAACACTTATCAAGAGGCAACTATTTTATTGCCCAAAGAAAAAACTACTTATCATTATCGGGTGATTGCCGAAAGTGCTACCGGAGAAAGAGTTATTTCATTTGCCTTCAACTATAAAGTAGAAAAATTTGTTGATACTAAAGCACCGACATTTTTGGCGATACCGAAAATTTTATACGTTGATAATACAAATGCATTTTTAATTTGGCAAACCAATGAACAAACAAGTGCGGAAGTAAAATACAGCCTTTACTCTGATTTATCACAAAGCAAATCTGCTCGTACCAGTTCTGATAAAAACAAAGATTTTCAAGCTAAAATTAATTTATCCCGCCTGCAGCCAAATACTACTTATTATTATGAAGTAACTATCACTGATACTAGTAAAAACACCACCAAAACCGCTGTACTCAACTTTACAACTAGGTCTCAAGCAGATAGTGAGGCTTTAAAACTGCTTAACCAAAAACCCTTGTCCAACAATGACTCTTTTATTACGGATGTTAGTATTAAGGCCAGCTGGTTAACTTCCCGACCCGCTTATTGTGAGTTTTTATATGGTGAGAAAAATAAATACAAAAAAAAGTTGGTGGAAACTGGATATGAAACTTGGGAACACTCCTTTATCGCTGAGGATCTAAAAACTGGTACTGACTACCAATATCGGATATACTGTCGTGATGTGTTTGGCAAAAAATTTGAAACCAATGATATCTCTTTTCAAACCAGAACTCCAAAAGTTTTGGGATACGAATATGGAAATGATAGCCAAAAAAATTTTTACGGACAAAGCTATCAACTAGTTAAAGCTAGTGGGGATAATAACATTTATGTCCTTGTCAAAAACCAAAAATATTTAATCAAATCCCCTAGTATCTTTACTGGTTATGGTTTTAGCTGGTCACAGGTCAAAACTATAAGCGCTAAAGAATTAGCTAGATACCCTGAGGCTAAACTAGTAAAAACTCCAGATAGTTCGGCTGTTTATTTTCTTTATCATAATTACCAAAGAAAAAAAGTTATTTTGAGCGAAAATGCTTTTTACTCTTACCGCGATAATTCTTTCAAAAAAGTTATTACTATCAGTGAAAACGACCTAGCGGCTTATCCTGACATTGTATTGGTTAAAGAAGCCAATAAACCAACTGTTTATTTATTGCAAGAAAGCCTTAAAAGACCTATCAAAAATAGCACTGCCTTATCTAACAACAATCTACAATATCAACCAATTGGCATAGTCTCTGCTAAAGATCTGGACACTTACCAAACTGGCGATCTGTTGGAATAAATTTTTCCCAATATTAAAACCCCTCAAGACTCTTGAGGGGTTTTTGTTAGCAGGCGTGTGAATTTTTGCCTCTCACTTCTGCTAAGATTTTTTCAATCACTTCTTTATATTGATCAACCAATTTCTGATTGTATTTTTCCGAACAAATACCTTGTCTGAATTCTGGTTTTAATTTGGTATCCGACTGATGGGATTGATTGATCAAAAGTGATTCGGCTTGTTTTTTTTCTACCTTTTCCATAACTACTCCTTACATTTAGTTTGTTAATGTGCAAAATAAAAAGCGCTCTTTGTCCTCAAATCCAAGATTTGACTTAAGGACGAAGAGCGCTTTTCCAAACGCTATCCGCGGTACCACCTTAATTTTTCTGAAAAAATTTTCAGAACGCTTTCACATACTCAAAAAGAAATATGTTAGTTCTGTAACGGGAACGCCCGTGATAACCTACTAAATTTTCAGTTATCCAGCTCCAGAGGGAACTTCCCGGCCTGGCCTGTTTCAGGTTTAGTCTCAGTCTAGCTAAACCCTCCCTGTGAAATGGTGTCAGTGGTACTTTCCTCTTTCCATGCTTTTGGCAAAATGCAATGAACTTTTTGTGTATTATTTATATATCAGGGTTAAAAATTAGTCAATAATTCATACCATTTCGATTTCCGCTAGCTACTCCATTTTATATAGTTTTACATAGAAAAAACCGCTCCGAGAAGGGCGGTTTAAATTTAGCTATTTTTTATATAATCAAAATATCTTTTACAGAATTCTTCAATATCATCAATATGTATTTTCATTTCGTGGTAATCATCAGATTTACCTTTAATTCTTAATCCTTCTCCTAAATTTGGATATTCTCCGAAGGCACCGTCTACATACCTACTAGCATATTGATTTTGTTTGTTTAAAATTTTAATTGCTACACTTTGAAAACGAGTATAACCGTTTTCATCAATTTCAAAAATTATTTCTTTTGTTTGATTATTGCTTAATAATATTTTTAATTTTTTTTCTATCATTACTTTATTCCTTTTTATTTTTAAAAAACTTTAATTTGATATAATAGCATATTTTCACGAAAAAGTCAATATTAACACATTACCATTGACTCAACCCACAACTTTAACTCTTCAATCAAGGGATTACAAAATAGCACCTAGTGTGAACCTATTTTACATAATTTAACATAAGAAAAACCGATTTTTTTAAATCGGTTTTAAATTTGGATGGCGAGGTATGCTTATCAAATATTGGTAAGGTAACGGTTCGATTAAACTGGGTAAAAATATATCTGGTTTGTCTTTGGCTTGGGGATTGCACTCGGGGCAATACGGACGATCAATTGTCACTGATTTTATTGCTATGCCATAATCAACCTCAAGCTCAAAGTCTACAAATAAAATTGTTGCCTTGGTCTGAAGACAACGCCAGATTATACCTACTTCCTCATCGTCAGCCAAATGCATGGCGGCGTGTTCCTCCAATCTATCGAAATCTGATTTCACTAATAACATATTTTTACCTTTTGATTTTTAAAGAAAATTCAACTTAAAATAACATTAAAATTAACCCTCGTCAAGGTAAAAAAATATTGCTAATCAAATTTGACAAGTTATGTAAATCTTACTAAGATTTTGTATCAATCAATTTCCTTAACAATTATTTTACAGGAGATACCAGTGAATATAATAAATATTTCAAGTTATATTGGTTTGCTAATCGGTTTGTTTTCATTTTTTTATGGCTGGTTTGGGCCGATCAAAAAAATAGAAAATTCCATCTGGATGGAAATCGTCGGATTTTTTCTTATTATTTCCACACTTTATATTATTTTATAACTATAATCTTTTATACTGCTGACACAAATGCCAGCAGTTTTTTATTAAAAAAATTTACAAAAGCCAGCCTGCGGGCATTCCTGCCGGTTCGATTCCCCTCTAAAATCTGACAAAGAAAAAAGGACATAATTCAAAATTAAATCCTTTTCTCTTGGTAGCGCCACGGGGAATTCCGCGTCCCGCTATTAGCGGGACTTGCCCTGGGCAGCGCACAAAGCTACGCTCGCTCGCTTTGTGCGACATTCGCTTCCGAACTAAATTTCGTTGCTCATTCCTGCCCGTTCGATTCCCCTGCTATTACAAATAAAAAATCCATTCACAAAATGAATGAATTTTTTATGGTAGCGCCACGGGGAATCGAACCCCGGTTACCAGGATGAAAACCTGGTGTCCTAACCCCTAGACGATGGCGCCATAACTAAATATTTTTATATAAATTTTTCAATTTTCTTCTACCGGCAGATGATTTCCAATATTTTTCTCTTTGCCGTGCTTTAGTTATAACATCTATCTTTTCCAATATGTGGTAAGTAAAATTTCCAAAATTAATCGTAGTTTTAACTTTTTTACTTTTATGTTCCAATATTCTTTGTTTAAAATTTTTACTTAAACCAATGTAGGTTTTATTTCTTTGTTCATTTATTAACCAGTAAATAGTATACATAAAAAAGTAGATTTTATCTAACCTCCTACCCGCCTAGCCTCGCAGTCTAGTCGAGGCTGGCCCGCCTCGACTCGCCTTGCTCGTCAAGGCGAGGCGGGGACGATGGCGCCATAATCATTTCTCAACCGTAAACTAAGCTATAACCTAATTATACTAACAAAAATTTAAAATAAATCAACCCTAGCCTAGAACGTTTGCCTGTAACTTACATATTTATTATAATGTATATACATTTTATTTATTAAATAAATTTTATGGCCAAAATTAAAAATCTATTTAGCAAAGCCAAAGACCAAAACGACCTGGTCGATGAAAAGACCAATGAGTCAGATGATTTTTCCCAACTTACTCCTACTGCTACTACCGCCAACAATAACCAAGAATGGTTAGATGAAGACGTTGAAGGTCAGTTGTCGGTCGATGTATTTCAAGATAAGGATAATATTATTATCAAATCTACCATTGCCGGTGTCAAACCTGAAGATATTGATATATCTTTACAAAACGATCTGCTGACTATCAAGGGAAAACGTGAAGCCGATACTAGTATCAAACAAGAAGATTATTTTTATCAAGAATGTTATTGGGGTTCATTTTCTCGTTCTATAATTTTGCCAGTAGAAGTAAAAATCGAAGAAACCAAAGCTGAATTAAAAAATGGCATTTTGACAGTTATCTTGCCAAAAGCCAAACCAACTAAAGCTGTTTCTATAAAAGTAAAAATTGATGATTGAAGCCACTATCAAACAAATCAATAACCAGCAAGCACAAATTCAACTAAGTAACGGCGAACAAATTACTGTTAGCACATCTATTTTGCCTGCGCAGATTACTGTTGGCGATAATATAGTGATTGAATTTACAACTCAAGCTGAGTACAAACAAAAACAAAATCAAACTGCCCAAGAGGTTCTAAATAAAATAATGCAATCATGACTAAAGATATCAAAAAGAATTTGCCAGTAAACAAGTTGGGGTTAATATTTATATTAACCCTTTTTAGCATATTACTTTTAATGGTTTTTTCTTTTGATTTGTACTTTAATTGGCGCTACGAAAATAAAATATTACCCAACATAAAAATTGGCAATGTCCAAGTCGGTGGACTTGATAAGACCGCGGCTCTGACTAAAATTCGGCAACAAACGGAAAGTGTCCTGGCAGCTGGCTTTACCTTTACCAACAATCAACAAAAAATCAATATTCGCAATACGATACTGTCCTTAGAAGATCCGGACATAAGCACAGAATTGGTGGAATTTAATATTCCCATCAGCGTAGCGCGGGCTTTATCATTAGGTCATGATACTTCTGCTCTCAAACGTCTTGGACAAACTAGTCGCCTGATTTTATTGGGTTATAATTTACCGATTGACTATGATATAAATTTACCAGAAATAAAAAATATTATTGAGCGCGATATGTCGCAAATTATCACCTATCCGCAAAATGCCAGTCTGACCATCACTAACAATACTTTTGTAGTTAAGCCTGAAGTTGACGGACAAACAATCGACTGGCTGGTGCTAGAAAAAAATTTATCCTTACAACTAGCCAATCTTGATATTGTCAATATTCCGCTAGTGCTAATTGATCAAAAAGCAGAAATTGATTATGGACAAGCCAGTCAACACGCCGAAAAAGTGGCAGACTTAATTGCTTTAAAACCTACCTTGACTCTGAGTTATGAAAAAGAAAATTGGAATATTGATTGGTCAACTCTATCAACTTGGTTAATTTTTAGTAAACAAAAAGATACAGTTGCTTTGGTTTTAGATAAAAATAAATTAACCAACTATTTGGAAGATGAAATAAAAAACAGCGTTAACCAACCGGCACAAAATGCCAAATTAGAAATAACCAATGGTCGGGTGGTTGAATTTCAAGGTAGTCGCGACGGACAAATTTTAAATATTTCAGAAACAATAGAAAAAATTAATCAAAATTTTATTGCGGGTGAATATAAAACAAATTTGATTGTCAGCCCTGACAAAGCTAGAGTGACGACCAAAGATATCAACAATTTGGGTATCACCGAAATAATTGGGGTGGGTAAATCAAATTTTGCTGGCAGTCCAACCAACCGTCGACACAACATAAAAGTAGGAGCTGATACCTTAAATGGAATAATTATTAAACCGGGTGAAGAATTTTCTTTGATTTCTGCGCTTGGTGAAATTGATGCGGCTAGTGGATATTTGCCAGAATTGGTAATCAAAGGCACTAAAACTGTGCCTGAATATGGTGGGGGTTTGTGTCAAATAGGTACTACTACCTTCCGGGCTACTTTGGCCACTGGTTTGCCTATTTTAGAAAGACGCAATCACTCTTATCGGGTTAGCTACTATGAACCAGCTGGTACTGATGCTACTATATACGATCCTAAACCTGACTATAGATTTCTTAACGACACACCCAACCATGTTTTGATCCAAACCAGAATTGAAGGTGATGATCTAATTTTTGAATTTTGGGGTACTAAGGATGGCAGAAAAGTAGAACAAACTGATCCCAAAATTTATAATATAACACCGGCGCCAGCTACAACTTATATAGAGACTACTGACTTGGCTGTGGGACAAAAAAAATGCACGGAAAGTGCTCACGCTGGTGCTGATGCTGAATTTACCTATACTGTAACTTATCCAACTGGTGAGACTAAACAAGAAATTTTTAAAAGTCATTATCGTCCCTGGGGTGCAGTTTGCTTGATTGGAGTAGAAAAAATATCAGAACCACAAACCGAAGAACAAACCGCTACCAATACCGAGACGGTTGTTAATTGATAATATTATTGACTAATTTGTTTTAATTGCTAAAATAAATTAGCTTTCAAAATAAGTAATAGTTTGGCGGGCCTGCCCGCCGAGCTTCAGCGTAGGCGGGTGTAGTTCAGTTGGCTAGAACGTTTCCTTGCCAAGGAAAAGGTCGCCGGTTCGAATCCGGTCACCCGCTCCATTTATTTATTACCTTTAAGGAAAAGGTCGTCCCGCGGACGCGGGATCACCCGCTCCAGTTATTTGTCACTTATAATTTGTTGTTGTCAGTTGGCTTATATAAACAGCTTTGCTAAGCTGTTTTAAATTTAAATAAATATAATTGACAAAATTAGCTAACTTACAATATTATTAAATCGAATTTATATTTGCCGGGATGGCGGAATTGGCAGACGCGTTGGACTTAAAATCCAATGAGAGCAATCTCGTGGGAGTTCGATTCTCCCTCCCGGCACCACGTAAACAAAACAAAAAAATACTTTAATTATCAATCATGGGAAGCTAAGCTTCTCACCAAAAAAATAGCGCAAACAAATGCGCCCTTAAAATTTTTCTGTCGATCTATCAGTACACTGACAGTAAGACAATTTATTTTTGTCCTTTCAGTCTGACCGACAGATTAAAAGAGAAAGCCCTGTAAAAATAACAGGGTTTTCTCTTTTAAAATATTGTTTTCTGCAACCTAACCAAACTATCCTTGGGTAAATCAATATACTTTGTTTTAGTGGTGTTACCTCTGACAATTGTTATTTGTTTTTTCGGTAAATCTAAATAATCAGCCAGTAAATTAATCAATTGGTCGTTGGCTTTACCCTTAACGGGCGAAGTATTTATTTGAATCTTCAAAAATTCTCCCTGCCAACCTATGATTTTATTATTTTTAGCTTTGGTAATAACTTTAACAGGCAATAAGATTTGCTGACTATTTTTTTCCATTGATAATCTTCAATAATTGCGAATGAATAAATCCGTTGGAAGCAATAATATCACCACTGCCTAATTGCCAACGCTGATTTTTGAAATCAGTTACTCGACCACCTGCTTCACTAACTAGCAAAGCGCCGGCGGCTACATCCCAAGCATTAGCTCCAGGTATCACTATACTGTCAGTAATACCACGAGCCACTCGAGCTAATTCTAAAGTAGCAGCTCCCAACTGACGAATTTCATTACCTTGATTGAACATAGTTTGGTAATAATTAAGAGCTTGTTTAGCAAATTTACTTTTGGCACTACCGTAGCAATAAGTATGAAAACCTTTATTTGTTTGTTTGACGTTGGACACCTTAATTTTATGTTGATTGAAATAAGCACCTTCCCCAGCCAATGCTTGGTAAAACTCATTCAATAGTGGTGCATAAATTAAACCAAAGCTGGTTTTATTTTTATAAACTAAAGATACTGTGGTGGCAAACAAGGGGTTTTTCATAACAAAATTGGTTGTTCCATCTAGGGGGTCAATAATCCATAAATAATCCTTTCCAGCATTAATTGACCCAATTTCTTCAGATAATATTGAGTGGTTTCTAAATTTTTTTCTAATTTTATCTATTATTATTTTTTCAGCCACTCGGTCAGCCTTGGTAACTACTTGGTGTTTACTTTTTAGTCCGGTATTTATTCTTTCCGTTTTATTGTATATTTTTTTCAATTCATAACCAGCTTGTTTGAGTGCCTGTACAGCTAGATTGTGAGCTTGTTTGTTGATACTGCCATTCATAATTTTTCTAAAATTTTTAATGATAAATTTTTTGTTTTGGTATCTAGTACGGCAAAAGTGGCTTTATTGAATAGTCCGGCTAGAGTACCGGGGTTAGCTAAAACCGTTTGGCCAATTTTTTCTTCCCAAGGAGTGTGATTGTGACCATAAAAAACAAAGTCATATTTTCCGCTACTGGCTAATTCTTTAGCTGCTTGAGGATAGTGATTGATGGCAATTTTCAAATCATCAATTACAAATTCACCTTGATCACCATAAAATTTTACTTGGGGTATACTTGCGGCCACTTGGGGAAGCAAATCTCTATCGGCCACATTTCCCATAATCATATGGATAGTTTTTTTAAAATTGGGAGCAATCGCTTTTTTCAAAGTTGCTGGTGCGCATAAATCTCCACAAAAAATAAGTTCCGCAAAATTGTTGTTTTCGGCATAATCTAAAAATTTTTGGATATTTACTAAATTGTCATGTGAATCAGAAAATATTCCAATCAACATAAATTAATAAATTAACTATTATTATTGTAACAAAAAATGGGAAGGTTTATAACCTTCCCCAAAATATTAGGCAGCCTGTAGAAGTGGCTTGATAAGTTGGTTATGAATATCAGTAATTAAAGTTACTAGATTTTGTTTGTTGTAAAAAATTTTTTCTTTGGGCTTTTTGCGAAAGAAAAAGCTTTGCAAATCTTCAATTACGACAATAATCAATAAACTTTGCTTTAAGGGTTCATAGTTTTTCCCTTTAACTAACTGGTGAAATAGGGCAACATTATTTTCATACTCTCTAGGTACATGGCGAAACATCTTTTTGTCTCTAGTAAATAACCAAATTCGTTTGGTGGGATAGTTCAATAGTAACCAAGTAAATATCTCTTCATCTTTCATATCAATGAATTTATTGACGGACAGTTGTTGGTTTAAAAAAACCTTCATAGTGGAGAGAATTTTCTCAATTTCGGTCATCGTATCCTTAGTAAACCAAACATTAACGTCAAAAAAGACAATATTGGTCAAAGGCGGTAGAACAACCGACGACTCACCGCTACTAGCGGGGCTGTTGTTATCTGATAACATAACTCCTCCTGGAATAAATGGATTTTTAAATAACAAAAAACGGGCGCATAAACCCGTTAGTAAAAAAATATAACCTCCTTTCTTTGGCTGATAGGCAACATAGGCATGGGGAAAATTTTCTTGTCCTTATCTTAGCACACTATTTTTTATCACGCAATTTTTTGAGGGTGTGCAAATCTTTTTTGACTATATTTTCATTATCCCAGGGTGTTTCCAGAATAAAATTAACTTTTTTCAATTTGGGATAACTTACCAAGGCGGCAAAACCCTGACGACCAATTTTACCTTGACCAATATTTTCGTGTCTATCTTTATGAGAATTAAAATCGGCTTTCGAGTCATTGGCGTGAATTAATACCAAACGATTTAATCCGATTATTTGATCAAATTTTTTTAAAGTTTGTTTAACCTTGGCATCATTACGCAAATCATAACCCGAAGCAAAAGCATGCGCAGTATCAAAACACACACCAACCTGATGATGTTTTATTTTCTGTTCTATCAATTTTATTAGCTCAGCAAGTTCAGTAAAATTTGCACCGATTACCTGCCCACTACCGGCTGATATTTCCAGCAATAATCTATTTTTTCCTTTATAATTAGCCAAAACTTCGATAATTCCCTGAGCAACCAGTTTCAAAGCTGGTTGGGGTGATAAATCCTTGGCACTGCCTAAGTGGGTCATAGTGGCCCTAACCCCCAAGAGTTCTCCCCGTTCTAATTCTTGTCTCACCACCTCAATCGAACCGTGACGTATACGCTGATTACTTGAGGCAAAATTAATATAATAAGGAGTGTGAATATAATAATCAACCAAACCATACTCCATACAACGCTGTTTAAATTCCTTAACAGTAGACTTGGTCAATGGAGTTGGCTTGCCTCCTCTAGGAGAACGTGAAAAAAATTGAAAGGTTTCACAACCAAGAGTTTTGGCATTAAGCGGGGCGTTTACTAAACCACCAGCGGCTGATACGTGTACGCCAATTTTCATAACTATTTAATTACTATTTTCTTTAAATGATTGACTACCTGACGATTGGTTAAGGTGTGAAAAAGGTAGTCACGAAATTCTGGAGACTGAATATTTTTCAAAATTTCTGGCTGTTGTTGATAATTTTTTTCTAAAACGGCTATTTCTTGATCAATATCCTCTTTGGTTGCTGCGATTTTATTTTCTTCAGCATACTTTCTAGCCACCAATGCGGTTTTTATCCTTTTTATAGCAGCCTCACGCCATTCTTTTTTTAAATCTGCCTCGGTCTTACCTAAACGTTGCAAATAATCGCCGAGGGTTAGTCCTTGAGGTTGTAAACTGTCAGTTAGTTCGTGTTTCATGCGGTGTAATTCATTGTCAATTAATACCTCCGGGATGTCAGTAAAGGTAGAGTTTTTTATCAATTCTTCAAATAAATTGATTTCAAATTTTTGATCAGCTTTTTGTTCTTTATCCAATAACAAATTCTGTTTAATCTGCGCTTTTAACTCATCAAGACTCTGGTAATTGCCTAATGAATTTAACCAGTCTTGGTTTATTTCCGGTAATATTCTTTGCAGAACAGACTTTATTTCTACCGAAAAATCTGCTTCTTTGCCAGCCAGATCAGCTTTATAATCTTGGGGAAAGTTTAGTTTAAAATCGATTTTGTCCTTAGCTTTTTTACCAACTAATTTTTCCTCAAATCCAGGAATAAATACTCCTTCGCCCAAAACTAAGGGATAATCCTTGCCTTGTCCGCCCTCAATAACAACCCCGTCCAATTTAACTGTAAAATCAATAATTGTTTTGTCACCCATTTTCGCTGGCTCATCAATTATTTTTTCCTCAACGCGCGATTTTCTTAAATCCAATAAAACCTCATCAATATCTTTCTCGGTCACAACCGGTTTTTCCATATTGATTTTCAAATTTGACAGCTCCCCCAAGGTAACTTCTGGCAACAACGATATCTCCGCGGTATAGGTCAGGGTTTCGTCTGGCGTCATTTTTTTAATCTCAATTTTCGGCTTACCCACCACCATCAACTTTTCTTTTTGAAGAATGTCATAATAACTTTGTGATAAAATTTCATCAATTACATTTTCTAACAGCGCCATGGTGCCAAATTTTTTCTCTACCAAATTTCTCGGTGCTTGGCCCGGCCTAAAACCAGCAATTGGTTTTTGACTGCTTAAATTTTTTGCCGCCTTATCTAACCAGGGCTGAAAATAAGTTGGTGGTAAATTAACTGTAATAATTTTGACGCTGTGACCATTATCTTGAATAGTATAATCCATAGAACAATATTTTAGTGATTAACAATAGGCAATCTTCAGCTTACACGATAAAAAAATATTTGGCAAAACAATTAACAAATATTGATTTTTTTGGACATTTTTGTTATAATAAATTTATCAGATTATTAATTTACCACCATTTTTTGGGGTTTTTTTTATGTCAGGTCATTCTAAGTGGGCCACCACTAAAAGACAAAAGGCAGTAGTTGATGCTAAAAAAGCCAATGCCTTTACCAAACTATCAAATATTATTGCTTTAGCGGTGCGCGAAGGCGGTTCTGATCCTAATAGTAATTTCAAACTAAAGATTGCTATTGATAAAGCCAAAACTGCCAATATGCCGAAAAGTAATATTGAACGGGCAATTAGTAGAGGTAGCGGCAAAAGTAATGAAGCTCAACTGGAACAACTAACCTATGAGGGGTTAGGGCCAGAAAAATTAGCTATTATAATAGAAGCGATTACAGACAATCGTAACCGCACCGTATCTAATCTTAAACACATCCTAGGAAAACACGGTGGTCAATTGGCAGCCAACGGATCATTGCTTTGGATGTTTGATAGAAAAGGAGTGGTGGTAAGCAGTCTAACTAAAGCGCTGGACGATAACTTACAACTCCAACTGATTGATGCTGGCGCTGAAGACTGGGAACAAAATCAATCCGATCAAGAAAACAAATTGATTGTTTATTGCCAGCCAACCAACATGCAAAAAGTTATCTCGGTTTTAGAAAAAAATTCCGAAACAATTTTTTCCAATGAACTAGAGTATTTACCTAAAGAAACGATTAAGATTCAAGATTCAAATAAATGGCAAGGTTTTATTGACGAATTAGATCAGGATGATGATATCCAAAACTATTACACCAATGGTGAAGAATAAATATCACACAATTCTAGGTATTGATCCTGGTTATGCCTTAACTGGCTATGGGGTTATCAAAACTGATGGCCAAAAAATCTCTCATTTAGATCACGGTGTGATCGTTACTCACGCCAAAGAGGCTTTTACCGATCGGCTTATTTTCATCAAAAATGAATTGGAAAAAATTATTAAACACTATCAACCTGATATTTTGGCTATTGAAAATATTTATTTTTACAATAACGCCAAAACTGCCTTATTGGTTGGTGAAGCTAGGGGGGTAATCCTATTGGTGGCTACGTTGGCTAAACTAAAAATTTTCAATTACACACCCCTGCAAGTAAAACAAGCGTTGGTCGGTCACGGTCGGGCAGAAAAAAAACAAATCCAAAAAATGGTACAGTTGATTTTCTCTTTGCCCACTTTACCCAAACCAGATGATGCCGCCGATGCGCTGGCGATCGCCTATTGTGGACTACAAGCCATTAAATCCTATAAATAGCTGACTTTTACTAGCAATGAAAAGTAACAAACTTAAAATAATTTCAGTTTGTAGTGAAGTTGACCCCTTTGCCAAAACCGGTGGTATGGCTGATGTGGCCAGATCATTACCAAAAGCCTTAAAAAGACAGGGGCATTTTGTTCGTGTGTTTATGCCCTTGTATCCACAAATTGATAAATCAAAATTTCAATTAAAATTACTTTATCAAAACATTCCTTTACAGATTGATGACAGTAAAACTGTGAGTTTTTCCGTCTGGCAAGGGTGGTTAAGTGACGGCTTACCTATTTATTTAATCGAAGAATCTGAATTTTTATCGCGTTTATATCCGGAACAAAAAAAACCCAGTGATATTTACTTGGGCAAAAGAGACAACCAAAGGTTTATAATTTTTAATTTGGCTGTAATCGAAAGTATGAAATTGTTGGACATCAAACCAGATATAATTCAGTGTCATGATTGGCAAGCGGGTTTACTTCCTTATTATTTAAAAACTCGTTATCACAATGAAGCTAGATTCGCGGATGCAGCCACAATTTTTACCATTCATAACCTAACTTATCAAATGGGTGGTAACTGGTGGGAAATCCCTTCAACCACTAGGGATGACGAACGCCGTCCTTTGCCTTTGTTTCAAAATGAAGAATTAATTAATAAAGTAAATTTTGCCAAAAGAGGTATTGCCAATGCGGACATAATCAATACGGTGTCAGAAAAATACGCTGAGGAAATTATGACTAAAAAATTCGGCAACGGTTTGCACGGAATATTAAAACAAAAAAAACATCGGGTATTTGGTATAGTCAATGGCATCGATTACGCCGATTGGAATCCTTCAACTGATCCGGGTCTGGTTGAAAGATATGATTATGATTCACTGGCCAATAAAACAAAAGATAAATTACATTTGCAAGAATTGGTTGGTTTGCCACAAAATCCCAAAATACCTTTAATCGGCTGGACTTCACGTCTGACTGAACAAAAAGGCATTGAACTTATAATAGAAATAATTGAACCGCTACTAAGAATGGATATTCAATTAGTAATTTTGGGCGAGGGAGCAAAAAAATATACTGATTATTTTACTAAGATAAGCAAACAACATCCCAAAAAAATCGCAGCAATTTTTGACTTTGATAATCAAAAAGAAACCATGGTTTTAGCTGGGGCTGATATTTTTCTTTTACCCTCTAGGTTTGAACCCTGTGGCCTCGCTCAACTTAAAAGCTTACGTTACGGCGCTATTCCAGTGGTGCATGCGGTCGGCGGGTTAGTTGATACTATTTCTGATTACAATCCCCGCAACAATAAAGGTAATGGTTTTGTTTTCAAAAAATATGATTCCCGCGACTTGTTGATAGCTATTACCAGAGCTATTGTCAATCATCGGCACCGAGAAAGCTGGCTAAAAATGGTCAGACAAGCCATGCAACAATCTTTTTCTTGGGAAATACCAGCTGAAAAATATTTATTGCTTTTTAGAAAAGCCTTGCGTTCAAAATAAAACAATGAAAAAAAATACTTACTATTGGGTAAATTTTTTACACTTTTATCTACCACCCACCACCGACCAAGATAAATTAGATGAGGCGGTAAAAAAAAGTTACGAATGGATTTTGTTGATGGCAGAAAAATATCCCAACTGGCATTTTAGCTTAAACCTGACGGGCTGTCTTACAAAACTACTTGTTGATCATGGTTATCAAGATATTATTACGCGCTTTAAAAAATTGATTGCCAGCGGCCAGTTAGAGTTGGTTGACTCTTTGTCGCATCATCCTATTGCACCATTGGTAGATGAAAAAATTGTTCACCAACAAATAAAACTACAACAACAGATAAATCAACAATACTTTGCTACTAAAGCATCGGGATTTTTTTTACCAGAAATGGCCTACAATAAAAAAATTGGTCAGTTGATTGCTGACTATAATTATAAGTGGCTGATTTTAGACGAAATAAATTTAACTGGAAAATTAAATCAAGTTGACTGGCAAAAAAAATATAAGTTAAAAAATTCAAACTTAAACTTGGTATTCCGGTCGCGCGATTGGTCGCTCGATTATCCACCCAGAAAATTGGTTAAAACTTTGGAACTAAAACCATTGCCCCCATATTTAGTCACCGCCACCGATGCTGAATTATATGGCTTGAGATTTATCGACTGGCAAGGCTGGTTAGGAAAAATTTTAGAAAACCAAGAAATCCAAACTCTTAGTATAAACCAATATTTAAAACAACTAAACGAAGAAATTGTTGCCGACCCTCAAGCTGGCAATTGGGAAAGTTTGGAAAAAGAATTAAAACAAAAATTCATTTTTCCGCTTTGGCGAGGGCAAAAAAATAAAATTCACCAATTATTGTGGCAACTGGCAAAATTGGCCAGTCAAGAATTATTCAATAACCCTCAAGACAATAATTACTATTGGGCGGAAAATCACCTAAATCGCGGACTAGCGAGTTGTACTTTTTGGTGGGCCTCAAACAAAGATTTTAAATTATTTGGTGCTCCAGCTTGGCATCCAGAAGAGGTGGAAAAGGGGGCCTTAGAGCTGGTCAAAACTATCCGCACCTTAAATACCAAAAAAAACATAAAATTTAAAGCTGAAAAAATTTATCATCAACTTAAGTACTTACTGTGGACTACCCACTGGAAAAAATATGGTCAATAAATTCTCAACAAATGCGGTTAATAACGTACTCAATAAAGTTTTGCAAAAATATGATTTAAAACCAAAACACATTATGAGCACTAGTGGTGAATTTTTAGTTATGATGTTGCAACACGGAAAACAAAAATTTTTAATAAAAATTAGGCTAAATAATCAGGCGGTTGCACAAAAAAAATTTACAAATGAAATAGAGTTAATCAAATTTTTAGAAAAAAAATCAATCAAGGGACTGGTAACCGCAAAAATTTTTAGTAGCAATATAGCCAACCAACCGGAATATCTACTGTACAAATATATCAACGGTTATCCCCTAAATGGTTTTTATATTAATATTGGTCAACGAGCTACAAAAAATTTTTTAGCTACAAATTTCTTTCAAGTTTTAAAAAAACTACAACGAGTCAAAATTCCTAATAAATTATTTTTGGAAAAAAAGTTTTTTAAATCAAATTTTACCACCTTCAATAAAAACAAAGTTTATTTTCATAAATATGCTAGCCAAAATCTTTTTCAAACTGTTACAAATTTGTTGAGACAACAAAAAAACTTTTTAAACAACACTTCGTTGGTATTGACCCACGGTGATATAAATCCTAAAAACCTCATCTTGACTGATCGTAAATTAGCTTTAATCGATTGGTCAGAAGCACACCTCAACAATCCTTTGTATGATTTGAGTTGCTTGTATTTATTTGCTTGGAATAGACCAGAAATAAAACAAGACATTAAATCCAATATTGCCAATGGTTTTCCAGAAATTGATAACCCTTATCACCTATTTTTACTCAATAGACTACTATTGATTCCCCGCAATATTCGGATAATGGAAAACTCTATAACCGGCTTGAAGCTGGATAGAAAAAACAAACACATCTTACCGAATACAGAAATTAAATTTAAAAAAATTGCTCGGCAGGCTATTGCTTATTACGTTGAAGAGGCAGAAAGAATTTCCGAATACTTATCACTCTGGCAAAAACCCAATTCAACAGTAAGATCAATAGAAACCTTATCAACTTTTAAATCAGCGAACCATTTCATAAATAAATATAAAAAAATATTTGGCTTAAAAAAAGCTTGGCATTTAAAAGAAATTATTAACCACCGTCTGGTAGTTAGAACCGGTGATCAAAAATTGATAACCGAATATTTATTCAGTAACGGCAAAAAAACTACGAGCATAATGGGAAAAATTCGCTGGGAACGAGGTGACGATTTAGCTCGACAATCATACCAAATAATTAAAACTATCTGGCTTTCACCTAATGGTCATAAATTAATAAGTCAACCGCTTGGTTACTTTCCTCAACAAAAATTATATATTTACGAAAAAACCTTAGGTCGTTCTTTGGCCGATTTAATCACCAATAAAAATTATCAAACTAAAAAAAACCTGACTCCCCTAATCAAAAAATCAGCCCAAACAATGTCAATCTTACATAAGTTACCTACTAAAAATTTTAGCAATATTAAATTTACCAATAATTATAATATTTCGGAACAATTAAACTGGTTCTCAAATAATATCAAAAAAAACAAGCGTTTCAATAATAAAAAAAATATCACTTTACTAAAAAATTTATTAACTTTACAAGCGAAAGTCAGTCGATTTAGAAAAAATAAATATAAATTTATCCACGGTGATTTCCAGTTACAAAACCTAATTTTATATCGAAACAAATTAAAATTGATTGATTTTGACAATGCGGAAATAAACGACCCATTAATCGATGTCGGGAATTTTTTAAATCAAATTAACTATAAAAATATTCTTTATAAAAATTCGATATATTTGCGTCGTCAATTTTTAGCTACTTATCTCAAACTCAATAACATAAAACTTGATCGGGATATAATTACTAGTCTAAATTTTTATATTATTATGGGGATTATAAAAAATATTAATCTTAATTTTTTGGAAAAAAAGTTCGAGCTGGTGGTTTATGACTTAAAAAAAATTAGCTATTTATATAAAAATATAACCAATGATCCGGTTGAAAATTTACGATTGGTAAAAAAAATATTAACCCAAAAACATGACTAAACCATACCATTTAATTTTTGAGGGTGCTGAATTAACCGGTAAAAGTTATGTAATTAGCCAAGTTTATAATTATTTAGAAAAAAAATATTCTTCCAAAAAATATCCATATTTATTGGATGGCTGTTTCTGGATCAATGCTGACATTGGCATTTTTGGATCAACTAAAGGAAAAGCACTAATCAACAGTTATCTTGATATGGCTAAAAAATTAAGGCCTGACAACCTAATTTTTGAAAAATTTCACATCAGCGATCAAGTGTACTCTTGGTTATATCGACATAAAAAAGTGGATTATAAAAATGTTGAAAAAATTTTAAAAAAATTAAACTTTAAAATAATCTATTTATCTGTTGACAATGATGTCGGGCTTTTTCAACACCGCTTAGAAGAAAGGTTACAATTATACCCCCACTATAATCGCATCAAACAAACGCCCAAACAATACATTGTCCAACAAAAAAATTACGATTTTTTCTTACAAAAGAGTCAACTACCTTGTTTGCAGATAAATACCACCAATTTACCCAATAAAAAAATTTTAAATCAAATAATAACATGGTTAGAAAAAAAATAAACATTCTAATGGTAGCCGCTGAATTAAATCCGCTTGCTAAGGTTGGAGGGCTGGCGGATGTGGTCGGTGCATTACCAAAAGCATTAATTAAAATAAAAAGTCTCAAAGTTTCTGTTTGTTTGCCTCTTTATGAACAACTAACCAATTTCAAAAAACCAACTAACTTTGTAGGAGAATTTAAATTAGACAATTTCGGATATATAAAAATCTACAAAACTTTCCTACCAGGCACTCGGGTTAATTTATATTTATTCTATCACCCCAGTCTTTCTCGGGGACCGATTTATTTACACGGACACGGGCACTCTTCGGACACCAACCAGGGTCGCTTCGCCCTATTCAATCTGGCAGTTAAAGAGTTTATAAAAAAATACCAACCAACCACAGCTGTTTTACACTGTCACGACTGGCATGCTGGATTGTTGCCTTTACTTATAAAAAAAGATCCTGCTTTAAGCCATATTAAAACTTTATTTACTATTCACAATATTGCCAATCAGGGTGTATGGCGAAAATCATCTGCTCAAAAAATTGGTCTGCCAATTGAAAAAATAAATTCTCAACATATTAACTTTATGAAGTTGGCCGTAATTTATTCGGACCATGTCAATACTGTCAGTGAAACCTATGCTAAAGAAATTTTGACCAAAAAATTCGGTTATAACCTTGCCTCGCTATTACAAATTGAACGGCAAAAAATAAGTGGGATTTTAAACGGTATTGATACGGATGAATTCAACCCTGCTACCGACAAATTAATTAAAAAAAATTACACTATAAAAAGTATCAACAATAAAAACGTCAATAAATCTGCTTTACAAAAAGAATTGGGATTTACAACCAACCAAGACAAGATGCTCGTTGGTGTTGTTTCTAGACTGTTTGAACAAAAAGGGCTGGATTGGTTAATCAGCGTTATACCTAAATTAGCTAAACACCAAATCCAGGTGGTAGTTTTAGGAACTGGTGATAAAAATATTGAAAATAAATTAATCAGCCAAGCAAAAAAATATCCCGCAACATTAAAATCAATTATTGATTTTGACCCTGCTTTAGCGCAAAAAATTTATGCGGGCAGTGATGTGTTTTTGGTGCCCTCTCGCTTTGAACCGTGTGGTTTAACCCAATTGATAGCCATGCGTTATGGTGCTATACCGATTGTGCGATCAACCGGCGGACTAAAGGATACTGTCGATCAATACAAAAAATTAAAAAATAAAATTTATGGCACTGGTTTTATGTTTAAACAAGAAAACTCACTGGCATTATACAAAACGATTGTCAAAGCTCTAAAAGTATACAATAATAAAAACGATTGGCGAGAACTACAAATTAACTGCTTGCAAAAAGATTTTTCCTGGAAACAATCCGCGCGTAAATATGCATTACTTTATGAACAATTAATAAAAAAATAATTTTTTTATGCCCATTGTTTATGATCACAAAACTCAAATAAGAAAAGATTATTTTTTAGATCGTTATGTTATTATAACGCCGGCCAGAACCAAACGTCCCCGAGACGTTACTGAAACCTCACATCGTGAACCAGGCAAAGCCTGTGTGCTTTGTCCTACTATGATTGAAAAAGATTTAATCACCGACCGGTGGGGCGGCAAAAAAAATTGGCAAGTAATTACTTTGCTCAATAAATTTCCGGCCGTATCTTTGTCCAACCCTAAAGCCTACGGGCAACAAGAAGTGGTAGTGGAAACACCCATTCACGGTCGTGAGTTGGGCGATATGAGTTATAAAGAAATTTTACAAGTTTTAAATATGTACCGTCGTCGGACAAAAAAATTAAGTACTATCAAAGATATTGAGTATATTCTTATTTTTAAAAACATGGGTGGTCCAGCCGGAGCATCGCTATTGCACGCTCATTCACAAATTTTTGCTAGCAAAAAAACCCCGCCGGATGTATTTCATGAACTTGATAAAGCCCAGGAGTATAAAATTAGACACGGCCACAGTGTCTATCAAGACATAATAAATAAAGAAAAAAATTCTGCTCGTTTTGTTTGGGATGACAAAAATATTATTATTTTTTGCCCTTACGCATCACTGTATCATTATGAGGTTTGGATTTTTCCCTATAAACAAAGGGATAATATTACCGAGCTGACTAAAGGTGAATTGGCCTCCTTAGCTAAAGGCATGAAAATGATTTTGGCAAAACTAAATAGATATAACATGCCCTATAACTTTTTTATGCACCAATCAATTCCCGATCGTAGTCAACACTTCTATATAAAAATTCAACCGCGCGAGTCTATTTGGGCCGGACTAGAACTAGGCGCGGGACTAGTTATTAATTCTATTCCCCCAGAAACGGCTGCCCGTTTTTACCGAAAAAAATAATTTATATCATTTAAAAAACCTCTCTAGATCAGAGAGGTTTATTTTTGGCCGCTAAAATTTTAAAGCCGTAATTAATAATACAACTAATATTCAAAACTAAGGTAATTAATATTAATACTGTATTTAATTGAGAATCAAAGACAAATAAACGAGCAGGGTTGTTTACGCTGGTGGTATAATAGTAGCCTATCAAAAATAATAAAATAATCAGAGAAATACGACCCAGGTGGTCAGAGGCCGGTAGGTAATTTATATAAACGTGAGATAAATAGCCTCCAACTGTAAGAATAGAAAAATAAGCAATTACCCACCAAAAAAGAAAACCAGGAACATAGTCATAATAAAACAATAACGTCAGGGTGCTAAAAAAAATTAGCTTATCTCTAATGGTGTCAACCAAACGACGGCTGTAATTTTCTTCTTTTAAAATTACGGCAATTCCTCCGTCCAGTAAGTCAACTAAAACTGATAGAGCTGACCATAAATAGAAATCGAATTTGCCAACGGTTTTTAAAACCAATGGCCACAATAAAAAGCCAAATAAAGTGATAGCCGTGGATAAATTCCAGGGCAATTTTTTTACTTCCTTAACCAAACTCATAACGCGCCTCCTTGATTTTTAAATGAACAATTTTAATGTCTAATTTTAGCAAAAAATAATTATTTGTCAAGTCTGTGCTGATGATAATAAAGCAAAAAAATTAACGATCCCGCCATATCCAAAGCTAAATCGCCCATGGTGTCGCGCAGACTCAATTGTAAAAAAGTTAAATTGAAAGAGGTGGAAATAGTTTGGTCCCAAACATACTCTCCTAATTCCCAAATTACCCCCAAACAAACTAGGACACTAAAAATAAAAACATATCTAATACTGCGCTGATTAATTTGTCGTCCCCAGTGGTCAGCTAAAATATAACTTAGGGCGATACCAGTACCGCCGTGCATAAAAATATCATAGTTGGGAAAAATGTCGTATAAAAAAAATACGCCTAAAGCGTGGAAACAGGCGATGGTAAATAAAATCAAGAAATACTTTTTTGCTTTTACCTTCATTTAATTTTTACAAATTTTCTTTTACCAATTTGTACTATATCGTCTGATTGAAAATTAAACGTTTGTTCGTACTGTAAAATCTTTTTATTGTTTATTTTTAAACCGCCTTGTTGAATCAATCTTCTAGCTTCTCCTTTGGAAGCACAAAATTGCTGGCTGGTTAAAAAATCCAACAAACTAACCTGCTTATTTTTTAACTGTACAATGGGTAAATTGTTAGGTATATTTTTTTGAGAAAAAAGATTGTGAAAATCTTTAGCCGCCTGACTGGCAGCTAATTGAGAATGATACATGGCAACAACCGCCTGTGCTAACTCAATTTTCAATTCTTTGGGGTTTTTACCTTCTTTTAATTCGCGCCTAACCCTTGAGAGTTCCGCATCACTATAGCGGGCAGCTAACTCAAAATAAGACAATAAAGCCTCGTCGGGTATGGACATGATCTTACCAAATTGATCAGCCGGTGAGTCGTTAAGCCCAACGTGATTGCCTAGGGATTGGCTCATTTTTACCCTACCATCAGTACCAACCAATAATGGTACCGCAACTATATCTTGTGGCGCTTGACCTTGCGCTTCTTGAAGCGGTCTAGCTTGCAACTCATTAAATTTTTGATCCAAACCAATTACTGTGGCATCACTTTTAATTTCTACCGAATCCCAGCCTTGTAACATAGGATAAACGGGTTCATGATAATATATTTCTTTGGCCTGGGCTTGTCTTTTAACAAACATGTCTCTTTCTAACATTCGGGCTACGGTAAAATTGGATAAAAGCTGTAAGCCTCTTTCAAAACTCCATTGGTCATACCACTCACTGTTGTCTCTTACCTCTACTCGATCTATGTCTAAAATTTTGGACAATTGTTTTAAGTAATTTTTGGTCAGCGCGTGCACCTCTGTTTTTGACCTTAATTCTCTTTTTTTGTCTTTGTCAGTTGGGTCACCAAAACGACCGGTAAACCCACCAATCAAAAAGACAATCTGGTGCCCCAGTTCTTGAAATTCTCTCAATTTATGATAAACTACTCCGTAACCAAGGTGCAGGTCTTTGGAGGTGGGGTCTACTCCGTGTTTGATACGCAATACCTTGCCGCTTGCCAATTTTTTCTGCAAGTCATTCTTCACCAAAACCTCACTTACACCAAGTGATAGTAATGCTTTAATTTTTTGAGAATCAGTTGATACTTTGGCCATAAAATTACTTCTTTTTTATTATATCTAAATATTGTTATAATAAAAAGAGAGCTATGTTAAATAATACCCACAACATCTATTCTCCCAATAACTGGCGTGGTAAGAAGAACAAACCTTCCGCCCGTTTTTTAAGTTGGTTAAAATTTAGCAAAAAAAACCTTTTTAAAAATTTATTAATTTTGGGTTCTCTACTACTAGTTGTTGGCATGCTAGGAGCGCTGATTATGTTTGCCTGGATTTCTCGCAGTTTGCCAGAACCAGGAAAATTGCAACAACGTTTAGTTGTGGAAAGCACCAAAATATATGATCGTACCGGCGAAAATTTATTGTACGAAATTCATGGCGATCAAAAAAGAACCTTGATTAAAATTGATGAGATACCCCAACACACCATTGATGCTTTTATCGCTCTGGAAGATAAAAACTTTTTTGAACACAAAGGTCTGTCTATTAAACATATCGTCAAAGCAATTTTTCTTTACGGTTTAAACAAGATTGGTCTATACAATGGGTTGGTTCCTGGTGGTTCTACTTTGACTCAACAATTTGTTAAAAACTCTATTCTCACCAATGAAAAAACGGCTGTAAGAAAAATGAAAGAATGGATACTCTCTTATCAAATCGAAAAAAAATACACCAAACAAGAAATCTTAGAGCTCTATTTCAATGATATTCCTTTTGGTTCAACGGCATATGGCATTGAGTCAGCAGCCCAAACTTATTTTGGCAAGTCTGCTCGTGATTTAAACTTGTCAGAAAGCGCTATTTTAGCAGCTATGATACAAAGGCCAACTTATTATTCTCCTTACGGCAATCACGTCGAGGAATTGTTAGCCAGACAAAAATTTGTTTTAAACGAAATGGTTGATATGAATTTTATTACCAAAGAAGAAGCTGAGGCGGCCAGTCAAGCACCGGTGGAATTTAAAAAATCGTTAGGAAATATTAAAGCTCCTCACTTTGTTTTGTATGTTAAAGAATTGCTAACACAAATTTATGGTGAACGTTTGGTGGAACAAGGTGGTCTTAAGGTCTACACCACTCTTGATCTCTATAAACAAAATATTGCTGAAGAAGTTGTAAAAACCCAAGCTGAAATCAATCAAAAAAATTGGCAAGCTAGTAATGCCGCTCTGGTGTCACTTGATCCGAAAACTGGTGAAATTTTAGCTATGGTTGGTTCCAAAGATTTTTTTGATGAGTCTATTGACGGTCAAGTAAATGTTGTTTTGCGACCAAGGCAACCCGGGTCTTCTTTTAAACCAATTGTCTATACCGCAGCTTGGCTTAAAGGTTTTGTGCCCGAAACGGTTGTTTATGATGTGGTTACCAAATTCAAAACTGAAATTGGAAAAGATTATGAACCAAAAAACTATGATCTTAAAGAACATGGTCCGATTTCTTTACGCCAAGCACTGCAGGGCTCTCTAAATATTCCGGCCGTTAAAACTCTGTATTTAACTGGTATCAATAGCGTTTTGGATTTGGCAGAAAAAATGGGCTACACCACTTTTTCTGATCGTTCGCGCTTTGGTCTGTCTTTAGTGTTGGGTGGTGGAGAGGTAAAACTAATAGAACACACTGCGGCTTTTGGGGCATTAGCCAGAGAAGGAAAAAAAGCAGATACTGTAGCTATTTTGAAGGTGGTAGATAATGAGGGTAATACTATTTTTGAACATCAACCAAAAGAACCCACTCAAGTGGTAGATGAGAAGGTTGCCAGAATCACCAATTCGGTTTTATCTGACGACCAAGCAAGATCTTTTGTTTTTGGCACTGGTGGCATTTTAACTTTACCTGACAGGCCAGTAGCAGTTAAAACAGGAACAACTAATGACTACCGCGATGCTTGGACGGTGGGTTATACGCCTTCATTAGTAACCGGAGTTTGGGTGGGTAACAACGACTTCTCAGAAATGAAAAGAGGCGCTGATGGTTCAATTATCGCCGCTCCAATTTGGCATAATTTTATGAACCGAGTCTTACAAGGAACGCCAGTAGAAACATTTAAACAACCAGAGTATGAAATTTCTGATAAACCCATGCTAAATGGTTCGGTTGGGGCAGAGACAGTGGTTACTATTGATTCGCTAAGTGGTTTACTGGCTACAGATTATACTCCGGAAAATTTAAAGGTAAAAAAAACCTATCGAGAGATTCATAATATTTTGTATTTTGTAAATATTAACAACCCCCTGGGGCCAATTCCTGGATCACAATCAAACGACCCTCAATACGCTAACTGGGAAGAGGCGGTCATGCGCTGGGCAAAAGAAAACAACATAATAACCAATGAAAAACCGCCAACTGAGTTTGATAATTTACACACCAGCGACAGCAAGCCATGGGTGGATATACTTGAACCTTGGCCAGATCAAGTGGTTGATAATAATTTGCTTATTAGATTAAATTGGCAAACAAAAAACCCCTTTAAAAAACTAGAGGTTTTTGTTGACGATTTATTAATCAAATCCTGGGAAAACATCTCGGTGGGTACAACACAATTATCAATTGATTTGTCTTCTTTTGCCAGTGGCGACCATTATTTGAAAGTAGTAATTTATGATGAGTATGAAAACTCGGCCCTAGCCTGGCTTAAAATTATCAAGGAATAGTTTATTGTTTAATTGGCATAATTATATACAAATAATCCTCTCCGGCTAAAGGCTTTATTAATCCCGGCATTTCGGGATTATTTATTTTTATTACCACTTCGTTAGAACTCATACTAGATAAAACATCTAGTAAGTAATGATAATTAAAAATAATTTGGTTTTTTTCTCCTTCTATTTTGCCCTCAACAACGTTTTTACTTTCACCCAACTGGTCGTTTAGCGCCCTGATTTCAATTTTATTTTCATAAAAAAATAAATTAAGATCATTGATTCCTTGTCTACAAAACAAACTCGCTGCTTTTATGTTCTGTTGTAAAATATTTTTATCCACGGTTACTTTGGTTTTGGTGTCTTGAGGTATTATTTGTTTATAATCAGGATATTCCCCTTCGGTTATACGAGATATCATAACGGTAGCATCACACTCAAAGCTCACTTGGTTTTCATTGATATTCATTTGTAAACTTTCTTTTTTATCAACCTCACTTATTAGTCTGCTTAATTCTTGTAAGGTAAAGGCGGGAATTATTAATTTTTTTTCTTTTTCCAAACTATTTTTTATATTAATTTTCTTTTCGGCCAAACGATAGCTGTCAGTGGCAGCAAGAGTAAGTTGATTGTTTTCAAAATTAAATAATACTCCGCTTATTTCTGGCCTGGCGTTGTCCATTGCTGTAGCAAATAAAACTAGGTTAAGGGCTTCCTTGAGTTCACCTGCGTTTAGGGTTATTGATATTTTTTTTTCAATTTCTGGAATAAGTGGAAACTCTGAATAATCCAGCCCTTTGAGTACTGTTTGGGAACTTTCCGTTTTTATTTCCAAATTGTTTCCTTTGCTTTCGATCTCAATTTTTTCACCTCTAATACTTTGAATATAATCAAAAAATAAACGCGCAGGTACCGTCAGCGAACCTTCTTTTTCTACCTTGCCTCTAATATTGCTTTTAATACCTATTTCTAAATTAGTAGTTGATAAAATTAAACCACCACCCTTGGCTTCCAATAAAACGTTATTAAGAATTGGTAAATTTTGATTTCTACCTGCTAGGTGTGAAACCAAACCCAAACCTCTTTTTAAATTTTCTTGAGTGCATATGAATTTCATATATTATAAATAATTTTAAAAGCAATAATAATAGGTGTTGTGGAAACAGTGGAAAATAAAAAATTTTATATAATCTTAAGTAAAAAAATTTTTTGCTTCTCCTAGTAAAAAAAGTGTATAAAATATTGAAAAGAAATTTTTTTATTTTTTTTATTTTTTTGTTAACCTTTTATCTAAAAATTATCAAAAGAAAATAACAAACCTTTCAGTAACTTATTAACAGCTTTTAAATAAATTAACCATTGTATAAGCGCTGTTTAATCATTTCGATGTCACGAGCAATCTTTTCATCACTTTCAACTTCCTTACTAATTTTGTTACAAGCATGCATTGCAGTAGTATGATCCCTTCCTCCCAACTCTTGTCCGATATTAGGATAAGACGCGTCTAATTCTTCTCTCATTAAAAACATGACTATTTGTCTAGGCACTACCAATTCTTTTTTTCTGCTATTCCCCACCAGACCATCAGTATCAATATCAAAGTAAGCAGCAACAGTCTGAATTAATTTTTTAGGAGTAATATGACTTCTTTTAATATTAGTGGACAAGGAGGAAATTATACTTTTTACACTGTCTTCTGTCGGTGGGGTGTTATTAAGTTGATGAAAGGCAATAATTTTATTTAGGATTCCTTCCAATTCCCGCACATTATTTTGTACCGAAGTAGCAATTATACGGACAATTTCATCAGATAAAGATAGGTTTTTTTCCTTCATTTTAGTAGCAATAATAGCAATTCTGGTCTCTAAATCAGGGGCATTTACATCAACAATCATCCCCCATTCAAAACGAGAAATAAGCCTTTGTTCCAGCGCAGGAATAGCTTTGGGTGGTCGATCAGAAGAAATAATTATTTGTTTGTTTTCTTGATGAAGGGTATTGAAGGTATGGAAAAATTCTTCTTGAGTTTGCTCTTTGCCAGCTAAAAATTGGATATCATCAACCAACAAAACATCAATGTTGCGATATTTTTCTTTGAATTTTTTGGCTTCACCTTGTTGCACTAGTTGTATGAAGTCATTGGTAAATTTTTCACTGGTAACATAAAGGACCTTTTTGTTGGTTTGTTCGTTTAAAATAAAATTACCCACCGCTTGCATTAAATGGGTTTTACCTAAACCCACCCCTCCATAAATAAAAAGCGGGTTATAAACTTCACCCGGTTTTTTTGCTACTGCCAAACAAGCAGCGTGTGCCAACTCATTACCCTTACCAACCACGAAACTTTCAAATGTGTATTTTGGATTTAGACCGACTTTATTATTGGTAACCGGGTGATTATTTGGTGTAGAGACGGGCTGATTTTCTATTAGACCAAAATCATTTTCAGTGTTTGGGTTAACAGCTTGTTTTTCTTTGGTTTCTACGACATAATTAACCTTGGTAAAGGTTTTATCACTAACATTTTTTAGAGCATCAGTAATATATTTGTGATATTTTTTTTCTAACCAAGCTTTGGTGAAAGCGTTTGGAACGGCCACAATAATTTCGTGATCATTCATTTGTAAAATAAAAGTATTTTTGAACCAGGTAGTGAAATTAGCTTTGCTCAGACTGAGTTCTAGTTCGCCTAAGATTGCCTCCCAAAGTTGTTTTGAGTCCATATTTGTTTTAATTATTTTTTACTAATAACGTTTCACATTATAGCATTGCTGATTATTTTTAAAAACCATCCAATTAATTTAAAAAGGTGATAAGATGTTGAAAAATTGTGAAAACTGAAAAAACAAAAACAAAATTATTTTTTTGACCTAATGATAACTTCTTGATATATTTATTTTACTAATTAAAAATATGCCTAAAAGAACCTATCAACCAAAAAAAAGAAAAAGAATAAAAACACACGGTTTTAGAGCAAGAAACTCTTCAACCAAAGGCAAAAAAGTCCTAAAAAGAAGAAGAAACAAACAAAGACAACGATTGAGCGTTAGTTAAAGCTATGTTATCACCGGCCTATCGTTTACAAAGGCAAGCGGATTTTGCCCAAGTGGCTAAAAAAGGAAAAAAAAGACATTCAAACTTTTTTATTTTTTATATTTATAAATCAAAACCAGAACAAAAAAACCCACGTTTTGGTATAGTAATTTCCCAGAAAACATCTAAACTAGCCACTAAACGTAATTTATTGCGTCGTTGGATAAAAAGCGACTTATATAAGATTAAAGATAAAATTCCGCCTTTTGATTATATGTTGGTTGTTAAAAATTCAGCTATTGGTAAGACCCATCAAGAGATTTCGGCGGATTTAAATAAAATATGTTATTGAAATTAGAAAAGAAAATAAGCCAGGCCCTTATTTTGATAATAAAAGTTTATCAGAAAATTTTTTCGCTTGATCATGGGTATATAAAAATTTTAAAACCTTATGGCACTTGCCGTTTTTATCCCACCTGTTCACAATACACTGTGGATGCTATAAACAAAAAGGGTCTAATAAAAGGTCTGGGGCTTGGTTTTTATCGATTGTTGCGGTGTCACCCTTTTAGCAAGGGAGGTTATGATCCTATAAAATAAATAAATGATTGAATTTTTTAAAACAATTTTTTATGTACCATTACTAAACTTGTTGGTTTGGCTATACGACGTTTTGCCTTGGTCTGATTTGGGCTTGGCAATAATAGTTCTCACAATATTAATCAAATTATTACTGTACCCACTTAATAAAAAGGCGATTATATCACAAAAGGCCTTACAAGAATTACAACCCAAACTTACCGCTATCAAAGAAAAGTATGGTCAAGATAGAGAAGCTCAAGCCAAGGCCACCATGGAGTTATATAAAAACGAAAAAATTAATCCCGCCTCATCTTGCTTGCCAATTTTGGTTCAACTCCCCTTCTTAATAGCTGTTTATCAAGTCTTTCGTACCGGACTAGCCAATGGTTATTTAGAATATTTGTATCCTTTTATACATAATCCCGGTAGTTTAAATACCTTGGCTTTTGGTTTTATCGAATTGTCGCAAAGAAGCATTTGGTTGGCTTTACTAGCAGGAGCTGCTCAGTTTTGGCAAGGAAGAATGTTGTCAACTAAACGACCAGAAATAAATACTCCCGGATCAAAAGATGAAAACCTAGCCGCAATTATGAACAAGCAGATGATTTATGTTATGCCGATATTTACCGTTTTTATTGGCTTGTCTTTTCCAGCAGGCCTCACCTTATATTGGTTTATCAATACTGTTCTAACCGGTTTACAGCAATTAATCGTGTTTAAAAACAACCACCATGACTCTA
The DNA here is from genome assembly GCA_964493305.1 of uncultured Gammaproteobacteria bacterium. Lineage (GTDB taxonomy): Bacteria > Patescibacteriota > Patescibacteriia > S139-126 > S139-126 > DYGA01. Next base: position 21,279 of record CAZBLW010000001.1, on the reverse strand, counting down.
AACTCAAAACAACTGACTAATTTACCAGTTTTCACTGAATCCGGAACAAAAATTGGCAAAGTAAGTTTTATAGAAATTAATGAAAAAGAACATATTGTTGAAAAGTATGCCGTCAAGTCAAGTGCTTTTGGTCAATTTGTATCTGCAGTTTTATTGATTTCCCCCAGGCAAGTAATTGAAATCAACAGCACAAAAATGATAGTTGAAGAAGATGTTGTCAAAATTATTAAAAGGAAAAATAAGCAAAAAAATACACCGGTAGAAGATCCTAGCCCGGTGGTTTTTATTGATATTACCCAATAAAATCAGGTAAAGATCCTATTTTTTCCCATAATAATTTTTAATTTTTCGCTAGCCACTTCTACCAAAAGTGGCGTTTTCATTGTCTGTTGCCCATCAATTTTTACTTGTACCGCCTCATTTTTATGTTGGATAATAATTTTTTTGTTTTTTAATAAAGTAGGTATAAAATTTTTAGTTGTAAGTTTATTCAAAAAATTTTTCTTATAGTTGAAAATTGTTGTTTCCAACAAACCGTCGGTAGGGTTGGCTAAGTGATCATCGGACCAATAATTAAAATTATAAATTGTCACCTGATTTTTTTGATCAACTGTAATTTTATATGAATCATCACATTCTAAAACAACTTCACCCGGTTGTACTTCTAATTGTGACAAAAAAAAGAAATTTTTGATTTTACCCATGTCAATTTTTTTTATAATCCTTGACGCCAAAGCATTACAAGCCTCTACCGGATTGTTAAGACCAAGGGTTTGAGCGATTTTTAAATTTTGACCGATAGGAATAATACCTAAACAAACATCGCTGTGATAAGCTAAGACATTTATAACCTTACTTACTGTTGTGTCGTCGCCAACTGCCACAATTGTTTTAGCGCCCTTTTTTATTTCATCCTCAATTAATTCTTGAGGGTTGTTTAATAAACTTAAACGTCCAATCTTACCTTTTATTTCCAAATCAGTTAATCGATTTTCAATTTTAGCTATCAGCGGTTGATATTTTTTTTCGCCAACAAAATGATCGTACACATAATAGTACATAAAAAAATATCAATTATTATGCGTTTTCTATTGGTTTTTTGGTCGACATTTGGCAATTACCTTGAAAATAACTACCAGCTTCAATAGTTAAAATATCACAGGTGATGTTTCCTTCTATTCGAGCGGTTTTGGTTATTAAAAGACTGTGAGCAATTTTTACATCACCTTTTACCACGCCAGAAATTGTAGCATTTTCTGCACTAATATTAGCTTCAATTTCAGCATCCTTACCAACAGTAAGATCTTGTGTCGTCTTGATATTACCTTTTAATTTACCTTCAACTATAACATCGCCTTGACCAGTAAAATCACCCTCAACACTAACTCCGTGACCGATGATTGTTTGAGATTCGTTTAAATTTTTATCTTTCATATTTTAATTTAATTATTAGTAATATTATTTTAAATCTTTTAGCATAAAAACAAAAGTTTTTTGACCTGGAAAAAAAGCTAAAACCATGATAAACTTTGAGTTGATAAACGTTTAAGTAATTTATTATATTTTACGACACTTATATTTTGGCTAATATTAAATAAAGACCCCATAGTTTAACGGATAAAACAAAAACCTCCTAAGTTTTAGATCCAGGTTCAATTCCTGGTGGGGTCACCATTTCTTAGTAATTGGTAATTGGGCCCGTAGCTCAGTTGGCTAGAGCGCTGCATTCGCATTGCAGAGGTCAGGGGTTCAACTCCCCTCGGGTCCACCAATCTAGATCAATATTTGAGCTAAGTTGAATATGAAACAAAAGTTTAAAGAAAGCATAATTTTAAGATTAAAAATTGCTTTATATATTTTAAACCTTGTCGGATGGTTTTTGCTTATCGTAGTCCCACTTGAAATTTTCGGTTACAATTTGGTTAAATTGGAAAATTTTATTAAAAGTCCTGTTTTTTCTTGGGGATTAAAGATCATAATTCTCTTGATTTTTATTTTTTTAATAAAAGGTCAGAAAGTTATTAATATAATAGCGGTTAAGCACAGATGGCTAGAACTTGTTTTGAAGGTTATTTTTGGGATTGGGATTATCGGCTGGATAATTGGGTTATTTAGCTTAATTTTTTAAAGTTTGGCTATTTGTTAAAAATCATTAAATATTCAATAATTTATTTAATTCCCCCGATAAATTCCAAATATTTACTTTTATTTTGTTAAAATTATAAAAACGTTGATTTATTCTATGATTTTAATTTTTAAGTAACCGCTTTAAACTTATGTATTTTTCTGATTAGTTGTTCCACGTGGAACATTTTGACAATATTTTTTTGATAAGACATAATTATTACGGCATATCCGGGCCCGTAGCTCAGTTGGCTAGAGCGCTTGCATGGCATGCAAGAGGTCAGGGGTTCAACTCCCCTCGGGTCCACCAAGTTAGATTATTTTTCATTTTTATGGAAATATCTATATTTTTAGCCAAATTTTGGGGAAGTCTGTTTATGCTTCTGGGGGCAATGTCAATTGGCTCAAAGTTGTTAGGAAGAATAATTGAATATACTGAAGAGCGCACCATAACCATTTCAACAGGTTACATTACCTTTTTACTCGGTTTGGCCACTGTTGTGGCTCATAATATTTGGGTTTGGAGTTGGGAAGTTGCAATTACAATATTAGGCTGGGTTACATTATTCAAAGGTATAGAAAAAATCGGTTTTCCCGATCGAGTTAATAAAAAAGCGCAAATGTTTAAAGGTGGTCAAATACTTTGGGGTACAGTTATATTTTTAATTGGAGCTTTCTTGTTTTGGGTAGGATTAAATCAATAGTAAAAAAATAATTTTAATTCAATTATCAGAGTTTATTAAATAAAAAAATGTAAATATACACTTGTCAAAATTTGTCAATTGTATTAAGATAAACACGATAAGATCAGGGGCCAGCCCCTGATTTTGTCTTTATAAACAGAAACACAATGTTCTACGTAGAACATTAAGTGTCGTAAAATAATATTTAAAATTGTGTGAGACATGTTAAAATTTAGTTATGATATATTTTATTTTTATAATTTTAGTTATTTTGTCCGGTTTTTTTTCTGCCGCAGAAATTGCCATGTTTTCTCTTAACCACGCTCAAGTTCGTCTGCTTTTACAAAAAAAACAGAAAAACGCCAATTTAATTTATAAATTAAAAAAATGGCCACAAAAAACTCTTATAACAATTTTACTCGGTAATAATATTGTTAATATATTAGCTGCGTCTTTAGCCACCTATATCGCAGTAAATCTTTTTGGAAGCTTTGGTATTGGTTTGGCTACTGGTTTGGTTACCTTGATAATTTTAATATTCGGTGAAATTGTACCTAAATCGTTTGCCCAAAAAAATAATATTAAAATTGCACAAAATTTCGCCCCGTTTTTATTTTTTATTTATATATTATTTTTTCCAGTAGTTTGGTTGTTAAGAAGTTTCAATATAATGCTGTTGAAACTATTTAAAATCAAAGAAAGTAAATTTTTAACCGAAGACGAGATCAAGGCTTTAACTCGTTTAGGAGTAGAAAGTGGTCACATAAATTATCGGGAACATGAGTTTATAGAGAGAATTTTTTTATTAAATGACATTGCGGTTAAAGAAATTATGACACCAAAGTACAAAATGGTTTTGTTGAATGGAGAGGTTCCGGTTGATAGTATTGCTTATTTTATTGGACAGACAGGTTATTCGCGTTATCCAGTATATTTGGATAATGAAAATAAAATAATAGGCTATGTTCATGTACACGATATTATGAAAGTTTTAAATAGTGATCAAAGAGAAATAGCGATTGAAAATTTGTGTCGTAAAATATCCATGTTTGATCACAATGACAAAATAGACATTGTCTTACGAAAAATGATTAAATTGAAAGAACATATCGCGTTGGTAAGTAGAAATCAACAGCAAGAAATAATCGGTTTAGTATCATTGGAAGATGTGTTAGAACACTTAGTGGGCGAGATCGAAGATGAAGCAGATAAATAAAACTTGACAAAAAATTCTTTATACTACATACTAGTATATAGTATGAATAATGCTTGCGATAAAAATTATATTTTAACCAATTTAAGAAGGGCCATAGGTCAAATACAGGGTGTGGAAAAAATGATAGATGAGGATCGTGATGTGGCGGAAGTATTACAACAACTAGCTGCTTCCAACTCAGCTTTGCGTTCGGTGGCAAAGTTGTTATTATTAAATTACGCCAATGGTTGTTTCAATGCCAATAAAAAATTTGTTAAAAAAGATTTAGAAAAATTAATTAATCAAATGTTTAAAAATTTATAAAAAACTTATGTCAGAAATAATTTTAACTGATCAAAATTTTAAAACTGAAGTGTTAGACAGCCAACAAGTAGTATTGGTGGATTTTTGGGCACCCTGGTGCGGACCTTGTCGAATAGTTGGGCCAATTGTTGAAGAGATTGCCAAAGAATATGCAGGCAAAGCCAAAATTGGCAAATTAAATGTTGATGAAAATCCAGTAATATCACAAAATTTTGGTATTATGAGCATTCCTTCATTGTTTATTTTTAAAAACGGTGAGGTGGTTGATCAGTTAATTGGTGCACAACCCAAGGATGTTATTACTGAAAAATTAGACAAAGTTATACAATAAATTTATGGAACAAACCAAGGCGATTGAGTATTTTGATGTTATTATTATTGGAGCAGGTGCAGCTGGTTTAACTGCTGGTATTTATACTTCACGAAGAGCTCTTAAAACTTTATTAATTTCCAAAGATGTTGGTGGTCAAGCAGCTTTGACTACTGAAATTGAAAATTATCCCGGCGTTGGTTTGGTGGATGGCTTTGATTTGATGAACCGATTTTTAGCAGATGCTAAAAAATTTGGAGCAGTTTTGAAATCTGAAGAAGCTAAAAAAATCGAGCAAATGGATAATGATTTTATTTTAACTACTAACAGCAATCAGTATAAGGCTGCTGCAATTATATTGGCATTTGGTTTAACTCCACGCGATTTAGGTGCTCCTGGTGAGGAAGAATTAAAAGGCAAGGGGGTTTCTTATTGCGCCACTTGCGATGGGCCCTTATTTAAAGGCAAAGACGTTGCAGTCATTGGTGGCGGCAACAGCGCTCTAGATGCTGCTGAATATATTTCTCGTATTGCCAAGCAAGTTTATTTGATTCATCGTCGTGACCAATTTCGTGGAGATGAAATTTTGGTAGAGCGAGTAAAAAATATCGACAACATAAAAATATTATTTAATACCAATATAGCCAAAATAATTGGTCAACAAAAGTTGGAAGCGATTGAGCTGATAGATAATAATAACCAGCCAATCAAAACCCTTGCCGTTGATGGTCTATTTGTAGAAATAGGTCACGTGGCTAAAACCGACTGGGTGGGAAACTTGATTGATTATGATGACCATAAACAAATCAAAGTTAACCGTCATTGTGAAACAAAAACACCTGGTATTTTTGCAGCTGGTGACGTCACTGACATTGCTTACAAACAAATAATAATATCTGGTGGCGAGGGTGCCAAAGCGGCCTTACAAGCTTATAAGTATTTACAACAAACCAAAGGCATAAAGGGTGTTAATATTGATTGGGGAGTAGCTAAAAAATAATTTTTATTTATGGCTAATTTATTTAGGAACGCTTTACAACAATTGGAAAGTATAACTGCCTATCAGGACATTCCAACTGATGTCTTTGAACAGTTAAAACAACCTCAACGGATTTTGGAGGCAGCCATACCCATCCGATTGGATAACGGCACCACTAAAGTATTTACAGGTTATAGAGTACAGTACAACAATGCCCGTGGTCCTTATAAAGGTGGTATTAGATTTCACATCGCTACTGATTTAAATGAAGTTAAAGCTTTGTCATTTTGGATGACTATAAAAACCGCTGTAGTTAATTTGCCGTTGGGTGGTGGTAAAGGGGGAGTGACAGTTGATCCCAAAAAATTATCCAAATCAGAACTAGAGAGATTGGCCCGTGGTTATGTGAGGGCTTTTAAAGATTTTATTGGACCCAATTTAGATATACCTGCTCCTGATGTAAATACTAACCCGCAAATTATGGCTTGGATGGCAGACGAGTATAATCAGTTGCAGGGAAGCGGCAATTTAGGAGTAGTTACTGGTAAACCGCTTAGTCTGGGCGGTTCTTTGGGAAGAACAGAGGCTACCGGGTTGGGAGGAAGTTATGTATTAAACGCATTGGCTAATAAATTAAAGATAAAATCCAAACAAACTACAGTTGCTATTCAAGGTTTTGGTAATGTGGGTTATTATTTAGCTAAATTTTTACACCAGTCTGGTTGGCGTGTAGTCGCAGTATCAGATTCACAAGGAGGTATTTATGATAAAAAATTGGTCGGTATGGATCCGGATCATTTATTTAAGCAAAAAACTGAACAAGGCTTTAAAGATGGATGTTATTGTGTTGGCAGTGTTTGTGATTGCGAACACTATAGTTCGATAGCTAGTGATAAAATATTGGAGTTACCGGTTGATGTTGTTGTTCCAGCTGCTTTGGAAAATGCCATCACGGAAAAAAACGCCGGCCGAATTAAAGCTAAAATTATTTTGGAAATGGCCAATGGCGGTGTTTCACCTTTGGCTGAGAAAAAATTGTTAAGTAAAAATAAAGTTATTCTACCCGATGTGTTGGCAAATGCCGGCGGTGTTACGGTTTCTTATTTTGAGTGGTTACAAAACCAACAAAATTATTATTGGACTGAAACAGAAGTGAATAAGCGTTTAGCAGCTATCATGGAACAATCGTTTGCCGAGGTGTGGCGCATACAGTTAGAAAAGAAAGTTGATTTAAGAACGGCTGCTTTTATTTTGGCAGTGCAAAGAATTGTTGATAGTATGCTGGTTAGACAATAATTTATCAATCAAACTAAAAAAAACAGAAATTAAACTTTCTGTTTTTTTGTGAAAACAAAAAACAGGGCTAGAGTGCATTTTTTATTCCCCATGCTTGTTGCCCTGCTTTTTGTACAAACTCTTATGACTATTTCTACTTTAGCTCATGCCAAACTAAAGAGTTAGTCACAAGGGCTTGTTATTTTTTTATATTTTGTGAAGAACGTTGCCAGTACCAAGGAAGTTGCTGATAATTACCTTTTTGTTTCCACGACAAGTATTGATTCAAGGGAGCGTTTATTCTGGACTTATATAAATTATTTTGCCACGATCTTACGTATTGACGACAACGTCTACGCCAGACAAACAAAATTTTGAAATGTTTTTTGAAGCGCATTATTTTAACAAAAATATCTCTCCAAATTAAATTTAGCATGAAAAAATTTATGGTCAATAATATTTATTTGGCTAAAATTAGCAAAAAAAATTAACAATTAATTTATTGTCATTTTATTCACTATTATTTATATTTTGTGCATAGGTTATTATTAGTTTATTAGTAACTTATACACAAATTATTGACAATAAAGGTTTATGAATTTAAAAGCTGAAAGAAATTTGATTAAAAAAGGATACCTTAGAATCATTGGTCTTGATGAGGCGGGTCGTGGGGCCTGGGCCGGTCCTTTGGTGGCTGGTTGTGTAATGGTCGATGATCAACTTGATTTGCGTAAAAAACAGTATGCACCTTTACGCCTGATAAATGATTCAAAAAAGTTAAGCTCACCAATACGTGAAAAAATATTTACCAACATTAAGCAGCTTTTGCAGTGGTCGGTGGGGATAGTTAGTGTATCGGAAATTGAAAAACTTGGCATCAATCAAGCTAACAAGTTGGCTTTAATTAGAGCCGCTAATAATCTAGAAAATAAGTATAATTTCGCTTTAGTTGATTATTGGTCTAACTTATCTTTACCTGTTCCACAACAAAGTTTTATTAAAGCGGACAGTAGATTTTTTTCTGTAGCCGCTGCTTCTATAGTTGCTAAAGTTTATCGTGACCACCTAATGTTACAATTGAGTAAAAATTATCAGTCTTGGCATTTTGCCCAACACAAAGGCTACGGCACAGATTTGCATCACCAGGCAATCGTTGAGCATGGTTTTTGTAAACATCACCGGATTAGTTTTTTACATAAATTCACCAGCAAATAAACTACCAATTTTTTATATTTTTTGATAAAATAAAATCACTAACCTCTACGATTCTCTATGTCAAATGTTGCCACTGGCACAAAATTGTTAAACCCTATGGATATATTACTACATAGTGGTTTAGAAAAAGGCATGAAACTAGCTGATCTAGGATCGGGCAATGGTTATTTTGCCTTAACAGCTGCCGAAATAGTAGGTGGTCATGGCCAGGTTTATGCAGTAGATATTATGAAATCTTGTTTAGAAACCATAAAACGTGAAGCCCAAAGACACCATCTTTTAAACATAAAAACAGTCTGGTCAAATTTAGAAATTGTGGGTGCCACTAAAATTCCTACTAAAATGATGGATTTTGTCTTGGTTATTCATGCTTTGTATCAGTCCCAACAGCGGCAAAATTTTTTAAAAGAGGCAATCGGTTTTCTTAAACCGCAAGGTAAGATGTTGATTATTGATTGGAAGAAAAACAACATACCTCTAGGTCCGCCCTTATCACAAAGAGTAGGGGCCGAAGAAATCAAAGCTTTATTAGCTGCCAGCAATGAGGTAAAGTTAAAAGAAGAATTTGTTCCTGGCGAATATCATTATGGCTTGTTATATCAAAAGATAAATTAATTCTAATTATTCATGAACAACTATTTAGACATTTCTTATTGGTTTGCTTTATATCCGAGCGCTTGGGATTTATCAGGTAGGATTTTTATAATAACCGCTTTAGCCTGCTTCTTGTTGGGTTTGGTTATAAAAATTATTTTATTTTTTAAAAACAATAAAGGAGTAATTAGAAAAACATTAAATAAATTGAGCAACTTTTTACTAACCCTGTCTTTGCTGGGTGTATTTTATTGGTTCATGAGGCAACAGTTAGTACCTTTTTTCTCCTCACGTTTTTGGTTGTTAATCATTTTATTAACAGCAATTACTTGGTTGGTTTTCATTGTTCTATATTTTATACGCAGAAGTAAAGAAGAAAAAATTAATTTAGAACGCACCGCTTTGTACGGCAAGTATTTACCCGGTCAAAAATAATGCCTTCACCAAATAACTCCACTCAGTCCAGCTTCAAACTGGCTGATTTTTTATCAGCTGAAGATTTTTCTCAATTGAATTATCGTCAAAAAATGGGTTTTTACGGGCAACAGGCAGCCAAGTATTATTTGCTGAACAAAAAATTTGAAGTATTAGCTGAAAATTTTTATACTCGTTTTGGTGAACTTGATTTAGTAGTGAGAAATCCTGTCGGCATCAGAATTGTTGAGGTTAAAACCAGAAGTTCTTTGGCTTTGGGCCAACCATATGAAGCTGTACATCGTTATAAACTCATGGCTTTATTACAAAGTGCTTCGGTTTTTATGAGTAGTAAGGGTTGGTTGGGAAAAGTGCCATATCAAATAGATGTTTGTAGCGTGGTAGTTAATAAGACAGACAAAAAAGTTACTATTAAATATTTAGAAAATGTTAGTTTGGATTAGGTTACACAGTTTTTCAACATTTTTTCTACTTGTAGCAAAATCATAAAAAAATTAAAATTCATAAATAAATCGTTAACTAGATTATTATTTATGAAAAAATTTTTATTTAGCTTGGCTTTGATTTTTGGTCTAGCTATGTTTTTTGTTACACCAGTTCAGGCCAAGGTGCCCACACCGCAAATTTATAATGTTGTTCATTCTGCCGAGAACTCATTTCGTCCCTGGGTAATTGGTTGGACCCCCAATGAAGTCGAAGTGGAAATTTTTATGGACGATGTTTCTCAGGGGATGGCTAAAGTGGTCAAAGATAAATCAGGAACCGCCAGTTTTGGCTGGTCACCTCAGTCAGACTTAGCCTTAGGTTGGCACGAATTTAGAGTTAGAGGTAAATACCACGACGACTATTCAGAATTGGGGGGAGTTATTGGTTATAAGGTTAGTCAGCCAACGCCAGCACCAACTATATTTGCCCCGGAAGAATATGATGACTACATATTGATAAAGGGTTTAATAAAAAACGATTCAGTAGTTAAAGTTTATATTGATGATAAGTTAGTAGCAGATTTTGTCGTGCCCAATCACCCTTCTGGTACTACCAATTGGTGGTATAAAGCCAAGGGTTTATTAAATGGCGTACATGAAGTATATGCCGTTGCTTATGATAGCACTGGTAAACCTAGTAAAAAAAGCCAAATTATAAATTTTAAAACTGAGCAACAAAAAATTACCAAAGGCAACGATGAAGTTGATTTATCCTCTTCTACTACAAACCAATCACCAACTACCAACCAAGTAATTGATGAGCCAGCAGCTGGCAAAGTTACTATAGTTGATGATCAAGTTTCTGGTGAAGCCAAGGTAGAAGTTAGTTCTGCCACCAGTGAAAATTCTGTGGTAGTTACTGAAGACACAGCCGAAAGTAACGGAGAAACATCAAGTATTAGCGAAGTAAATGAGGATCCAGCTAGTAGTCAGCCGGCAGTTACCAAAGAAAGTAAAAATCGTTATGTTGGTTTGTTCTTATTGGGTCTGGCCACAGTTTTATTATATGTTTGGTATTGGCGGGAAAAGAAAAAAACCAATCAATCGTCATAATTTTTTTATAAAAACCGCTGCTGATTTGCAGCGGTTTTTTTGACAAAACCAAGGTTTTTTTGCTATGTTATTGAATAGTTTTAATTAATAAAAAATTATATGAGCGTTCCCGCTAAAAGATTATCGCGCAGCAAAGGCCGTCGTCGACGCGCCCAACAAGGTAAGTCAAGTTTAGGTTTGGGTCAATGTCCAAACTGTGGTCAACCAATTCAACCTCATCGAGTTTGTAAAAATTGCGGTTTTTATAAAGGTAAAGAAATAATTAAAAATTTTTTTCCTAAAAAAACCACTAAAGCCAAAAGTTAATTAAATTATGTCCAATCGCCATTTAGCTCGAACCCTAGCTTTACAAACATTATTTGAATGGGATTTTCATGGCCTGCCCAAAGGTGAAATAGATAAAATACTGGAGTACAATTTTAAAGAATTTGCTCCTGATTTTGATGATCAAGGCTTTGCTAAAAATTTATTGTCCGGCACCATTGATAACTTAGCAAAAATAGATGAATTGATTGTTCGTTTCGCACCGGAATGGCCACTCGATCAAATTACTGGCGTCGATCGCAACGTCTTGCGTTTGGGTATTTATGAATTAAAGTTTTCCCCTAACATTCCGCCCAAAGTGGCCATCAACGAATCAATCGAACTGGCTAAAAGTTTCGGTGGTGATTCTTCTGGTAAATTTATCAATGGTGTTTTGGGTTCAATATATAAAACTATGCAAGAACAAGGTGAGAAGCAAGGTATGGACCAACCAGTGTTGGGTGAACGTCAATTTTCTGCTGGAGGAATTGTCTGGCGGGCTTTTCCTGACAATTCAATCAAAGTCGCTTTGATTTTAGATGGCCATGATAGATGGACTTTTTCCAAAGGTAGAATTAAACCCGATGAAGATCCGATTATGGCAGTCCGTCGTGAGATTGGTGAAGAATTGGGTTTAAAAAATTTAATTATTGGTGAAAAAATTGGCGAATTAGAGTTGGTCGTCCGAGAACCAAATGTTCAACCTTATCCCAAGACCGTATATATGTATATAATCGAAGCTAAAGATGGAGAATTAGAACCCGCTCAAAATGTAGGTGAAATGAAAGATGCAAAATGGTATGATTATGATGAGGTCGATCAGGTCTTAGGTTATGACCAGGCTCGAGAGTTGTGGCAAAAAACCAAAAATATAATTAATAATTCATAAGCCCTTTGCTTAGTAAATGCGTCTGCCTGGTGCAGAAATATTTACCAATCAATCTGGCGATTATAAAAAAATATGCGAGGACTAGATTCCTTAGAAGGAATTATTGGTACAAAGTTTATTAATCAGGATTTATTAAAACAAGCTTTAGTTCATCGTTCATATCTGAATGAACATCCTAAGTTTCCCTTACCTCACAACGAGCGTTTAGAATTTTTAGGTGACGCCGTTTTAGAATTGGTAGTTACTGATTATTTGTATCATCATTTTGATAATCCGGAAGGCGAACTGACTAATTGGCGAGCGAGCTTAGTAAATGCCACTCGTTGCGCTGAAGTAGCCAAAGAAATTGAATTGGAAAGTTTTTTATATTTATCTAAAGGTGAAGCCAAAGATAAGAGCAGCAAAGCAAGAAATTTTATTTTAGCTAATGCCATCGAAGCAATTATTGGAGCTATTTATTTAGACCGAGGCTATGAGGCAGCGGCCAAATTTGTCCAGCAGTTTATTATTAGTAAATTAGATTATATTTTAGCTAACGATTTATATATTGATCCTAAAACTAGATTTCAGGAACAAATTCAAGAAAAAAAAGGTGTTACACCCCAGTATAAAGTTTTAAAAGAAGATGGTCCCGATCATAATAAATTATTTGAGATCGGCGTGTTTGTTGATGGAGAATTAATTGCCAAAGGACAGGGTCACAGCAAGCAAGAAGCCCAAGTTGCTGCTGCCCAAAAAGCATTAGATCAAAAGGATTGGTAATTTATGGAATTATTTTTTATTATTTCAACTCTAGTGATTATGGTTATCGGTTTGATTGGTGTGATAGCACCATTTTTACCAGGTCTACCACTGATGTATGTTGCTTATTTAATATATGGTTTTTTAACTGAATGGGAAAAAGTCAACCTTACTTCCATAGTAATTTTTGGTATGGTTGTTTTAGGTTCAGTATTGTTGGATTTTACAGCCGGGGCGATTGGTGCCAAAAAATATGGTGCGTCTAAGTCTGGTTTTTGGGGGGCAGTATTGGGTTCATTGTTTGGGTCAGTTGTTTTTGGCTTGCCGGGATTATTTTTGGGTCCAATTGTCGGTGCTTTTATTGGTGAATTAATTGATGGTAAGCCCCATCCGTTAGCGGCCAAAGCCACATGGGGCAGTTTTTTGGGTTTGGTTACCGGCGGTTTTGTAAAATTGATTTTGGGTGTGTGTTTAATAAGTGTTTTTTTATGGCAAGTATTAAGTTAATTATCTAGTAATGTATTTGGAAAAATTAAAAATTAATGGTTTTAAATCTTTTGCTCAGGATCTAGAGCTAAAGTTTGTTCGTGGGATTACGGCTATTGTTGGACCCAATGGTAGTGGCAAATCAAACATTGCTGATGCGGTGCGTTGGGTACTCGGGGAGCAATCAATGAAATCAATTCGTGGTAAAAAATCAGCCGACGTTATTTTCGCCGGCTCAGACAAAAAGGCACGTTTGGGTATGGCCGAAGTTTCCTTGTATTTTAATAACGAAGATAATAGTGCCCCTATAGATTTTTCCGAGCTGGCAATAACGCGTCGTTTTTATCGTTCTGGTGAGGGTGAATACATGATTAATAATTCCAAAACTCGTTTAAACGACATTCAGTTACTTATGGCTAAAGCCAATGTTGGTCATCGTACCTATTCGGTGATTGGCCAAGGGCAGATTGATGCCGTATTGGTTGCCACACCTACCGAGCGAAAAGATTTTTTTGATGAAGCCACTGGTGTTAAGCAGTATCAATTAAAAAGAGATCAAGCTTTACATAAACTGGAAAAAGCCTATGCCAATATGAAACAAGGCAAATTAATGCTTGGTGAAATGGAGCCGCACTTAAAGATGTTAACCAAACAAGTTAGACGTTTAGAACAAAAAGAACTGGTGGATAAAGAACTGTTGGCTATACAAAATTATTTATATTTTCAAAGATGGCAAACCAATGCTACTCAACAAAAAGAAATAAAGAGCCAAATGGAAAAGTTAAAAGAAAAATTGTTAGCTCAGGAAAAACAGGTCGCTGATTTGATGGCCCAATTAAAACAAGCTGGATTAGTTTCTTCACGTGAAGATGAATACAATAAATTACAAAATGAATACGAAAGACTACAGAGTATCAAACAAGAATATCAACGTCAGTTGGCTATCTTTGAAGGTCAAAAAGATTTGGCTTTAGCACAAAACGAAGGTCACGATGTTTTATGGGCCAAAAGAAAAAAACAGGAAATTTCCGAAAAAATTAATTCTAAAAGTAAACATTTAATTGATTGGGAACAAAAACACAAACAATGGCAACAAACATTAGCAACTAAATTGGCTGAACAAACCGGACTGGTAGATGAATTTAAACAAATTGAGCATAAGTTGTTGGAGGCTCAAGATAGCAATAATTTATTCACCAGCACGCAAATTAATTTGGAGAAAATTATCAAACAAATTAGACAGTATCGAAACAATTGGCTTAAACAAGAGGTTTTATCTGTTGAAGAAGTAATAAAAATATTGACTGATTGGGAAAATAGTTTAAAAGTTTTTGTTGATGAGATTGTAACAACCAAAAATGCTCAAGCAGATCAGAAAATAGTTAAAGATCTCAAAGACGCTTTACAACAAGTTGTTTTCAATCGTGATAATTTGGTAAATGAAATTGCTGAAATAAATTTAGAAATAAAAGTATGCGAAACCAATATTAGTAACATTAAACAACTTTTAGATGAACTTAATTTAGAGTTTAAACAATTGGAGCATGTAACGGTGACTACTGGTAGCAAGGCCGAACTAGCAGCTGCTGAAGTTAAGGTTCGGGGAGAATTGGACCAGGTTAATCAAAAATTAGAGCAGGTAAACAACAATATTAAACATTTTAATAAAACTGAACAAGCTAAAAAGGAGCAGTTACTTGCTAAACAGTCCGAGTTACAAACCGCTCAACTGCAGGCCCAAAATATCCAACAGCAATTAGGAGAGTTGTCCGCTCAGTTAGCTCGCTATGATGCTAAAGAGGAAGATTTGGCAATTGAAGTGCATCGAGAATTGAATGAATATTTGGCAGCTTTAGTTGATCAGTGGAAAGTCAATCAACCGGTCTGGGAAGAAGAAATAACTACTGACGAAATTATTGGTCGTATTGAACAATTGAAGAAGAAAAGAGAACTTATCGGCGGTATCGAACCAGAAGCAGTAGCTGAATACCAAGTAGTAAAAGAAAAGTTCGATTTTCTTACCAATCAAGTTGATGATTTAACAGAGGCCATGACTAAGCTGAAAGACACAATTACAGAACTTGATGAAATTATTAGCGAACAATTTAGTAAAAATTTTCAGAAAATAGGAGATTTGTTTAATACTTATTTTCGCATGTTATTTAGTGGTGGTCGAGCTGAATTGGTTCTACTGACTAGTGAAGATGAACAAACTTTGACTACAACTGAGGCTGAAGACGAGATTGGTGAAGAAATTGGTTCAGATCTGGATAAAGAATTAGCGGAAGAGGAAGATGAATTAAAGAAATTTTATAAGAGTAAAAAATTTATCCAGGGCATAGAAATAAAAGCTACTCCGCCAGGTAAAAAAATGAAAGGCATTGCTATGTTGTCAGGCGGGGAAAGAGCGCTGACTTCCATAGCTTTAATCTGTGCTATGATTGCCAACAACCCCTCTCCTTTTGTAGTTTTAGATGAAGTTGACGCTGCTTTAGATGAAGCAAATTCTTTGCGGTTTGCCGAAATTATTTCCGAATTATCAAAACAAACTCAATTCGTGGTCATCACTCATAATCGTGCGACCATGGAAAAAGCTGATATTTTATACGGAGTAACCATGGGGGCAGACGGCGTATCTGGCTTGCTGTCAGTAAAGTTTGAAGAAGCACAAGAATACGCGAATAGATATTAGAGTGAAATTACTACTGATTAATTACTAATAATTAATATATTTTCAATTATTTAATTATTAATTAGATAATTAAAATCATTGATTGGTAATTATTTAAAAAATACTTGACAGCAAAATTGAACTTCATTATACTATCTAACATTGACCGTCAAACTGCTCTCAAATTTTGACGATTAATTTTTATAAATTTTTTATGTTAACTATTAGATTAAGTAGAGTTGGTAAGAAAAAACAACCCGAGTATCGGGTAATTGTTAGTGAAAAAACCAAAGATCCGTGGGGTGATGCTTTAGAATATTTAGGTCATGTAAACCCTAGAACCAATCCACCCACCGTAAGTTTAAACGTTGATAGAATAAAACACTGGTTAAGTAAGGGCGCCCAAGTATCTGATACTGTAAAAAATATTTTTATTGATCAGAAAATATTAACTGACAAAAAAAATAAACCCAGAGGAATCAAAAATAAACCAGTTGAACAACCAGTAGTAGAAAAGCCAGCTGAAAAGAAAGAAGAAAATACCGAAGCACCGGCTAAACAAGAATAAAATTTTATAAAATATGACTTCCTTAGAAGTCATATTTTTTTAATACAATTTAAATTTATTTTTATTAATCACTTGCCGAGCCATTATATAGGTGGCTGCGTTCCACGATTGTTTGGCTATTCCCATTGGCTTAACAGAAGAACCGTGAAACCATTCATTAAACTCCCAGTTATTTTTTGCATTAATATTTGCCAGTTTTTTTAATTCGTTTGGAGATGCTGATTTGTTTATTTGATTCAATAATAATATCCAAAATCCTCCAATAAATGGCCAGATACCACCGTTATGATATTGTTTGGGTTTATTGATATTATTGTGTCTATTCATGTATTTACGCCAAAGTTTATTTTTTTTATCAATTGGTTTTAAAACCGTTTTTATAGGATAGGGATAATTTGCTTTTTGTTTTGTCAAATATTGAACTATTTGATTTTTTAATTTTTTATTAGGTAAATTAATTAGACAAGCTAAAATATTGCCAAACACATCTACCTCATGTCCAGAGAAGGAATAATTAACGAAACTAAGATAACAGGGATTATTTTTTTCGGAAACAAGGTACTTTTTCAAAGTAATTATTTTTTTATTTAAATATTTTTTTTGGCTGCTTAAATTTAAATGTGTATTAAAAATTATGTTAAAGTATTTTTTAGTTTGATTGGCGGTTGGTTGCTGATATAATTTTTTTACCCAAAACCATAAAACATTAGAATAAAGTACAAACCCAGATCGAGGCATTAAATCAGCCCAATCACTAGCTTCGTTTTGTTGCAGTAAATAAAATTTTTGATGTTCTTGGGCGTAAAGCCAATTTAAAGATTTGTTAATTTTAGTGTAATATTTTTTGGTCAAATTGGTCTTTAGATTTAAATCAAAAAATTTTATAGCAATCAACCACCATAAAGTTGAATCAATACAGCCTAAATAATAAAAATCAGTTAATCTTTTTTCAGGTTGGACAAAAAATGGTATCTGACCATTGTCAGATTGATATTTAGCCAAAGTGCCAAGACTTTTTTTAGCAATATTAATCAGTTTTTTATGTCCACTAACTATCATTCCTAAAGAACAAATACTAGCGTCTCTACCAAAAATACTTAAATAATTTCTGGTTATAGCGGTATCAGATTTACCACTGGCCAGTACACCGTATTTGCTGGAATTATTTATCAATAAATCAATTGATTTTTGATAACAAGTTTCAGTTGCGGACATATTTTTTAGCTAATAACATAGCGCCGATTAAATTGGCATGTTGTTGCTTAGATTTGTTGATAGGAGGTATTGATAAGAATGACCTTTTAATAATGGTTTGCATCATGCTTTGCTTAAAAAAATCAAACGCATTAACCGTGCCTCCACCCAAAATAATTATATCAGGGTTAAAATTATTTATTATATTGACCATCCCAATACCAAGATATTGACCGTATTCTTGCCACAAATCTAAAGCCGATTTATTATTTTGTTTAGCTAAGTGATATAATTCCTCACCATTTTTGTTTCTTAGTTGATATTTGCTACTTAGTTTTTTTATTCCTTGAGCGCCAACGTATTGTTCCCAACAACCAGTTTGACCACAACGGCATTTTGGTCCTTGAAAATTTATAGTAGTATGTCCAACTTCTAAAGCATTTTTTTTGCCCTGATAAATTTTTTTATTTAAACAAAGTCCACCACCTACGCCGGTGCCTAAAGTTAAACCCAATACATTTTGATATTTTTTACCAATACCTAAAGTAGCCTCATAAAGAGTAAATAAATTGGCGTCGTTAGTGATCGAAATAGGCAAAGCAATTTTTTTACTTATATATTTTTTTAATTGTTCAGGTGACAGATTTAAGTTTATTGGATAAGGATAAGCCAGACTTAGGGCAGTTATTTTAGGTTCGATGTTAATATAATCTTGAATAATTTTAATTATAAAATCTACTAATTTATTTTTATTGGTTGGCCTTGTTTGCCAGTTTTTGATTTTACCATTAGTTAAAACTAAACCTGATTTTATATTGGTTCCACCAACATCTAAACAAAGATAAGTTTTCATAATTCAATTATAACAAAAATTAATTTTTTTTACGATTTCATTATTTAAAAAAACAACATTAATAAAAATGTTGTATGATTTTAAAAAAAATATTTTTAAACAAATTAAGCCTCGGTCATCAAGATCACTTCTTCCGGGGTGGTGATACCTTGGATAATTTTTTCTACTCCATGCTCGCGTAAGGTTTTCATGCCCTGACTTTTGGCTAGTTCAAAAATTTCATCAAATCCAGCTTTTTTTAAAATAAGCTTCCTCACTTCATCAGTAACAATAAACATTTCAAAAATAGCAGTTCGACCGCGGTAGCCAGTATGATCACAAGCTGGGCAGCCAGCCCCTTTATAAAATTCAGTCGGATTGCTGATATTCAATGTTTTCAGTAGTTCGGGTGGTGGCATATAAGCTTGTTTGCAATTGTCACAAATTTGTTTAACTAAACGTTGAGCAACTACTCCCAAAGTAGCGTAAGCAACCAAAAAAGATTCTACTCCCATATTTAAAAGTCTTACCAATGCCCCAATACTATTGTTGGTGTGTAATGTAGAAAAAACTAAGTGACCAGTTAAAGATGATTGGACGGCAATTTTGGCAGTTTCTAAATCTCTGATTTCACCAACCATGATTACATCTGGATCTTGTCGCAGTAAAGCTTTTAAACCTGAAGCAAAGGTAATATCTTTGTCTGGATCAATTTGTGTTTGCCTTAGTAAGGGGAGTTGGTATTCTACCGGATCCTCCAAAGTAACAATTGATTTTTCAATAGAGTTAATAGCATTGAGCGAACTGTAAAGAGTAGTTGTTTTACCACTACCATTGGGACCGGTTACTAACAACAAGCCATAAGGTTTTTTAATAAGTATCTTGTAAGCTTCTAGTTGAGTGCTGTTCATACCCAAAGGTTCCAACCCCAATTCAATATGTGAAGTATGTAAAATACGTAAAACAACTGCTTCACCAAAAATTGTTGGAAAAATAGAAAAACGTATATCCAAACTTTCTCCGGCTAGTTTAATCGGGAAGCGTCCATCGATATTGTGTTTTTTTTCACCCATATCAACTTCACCTAGCACTTTAATACGAGCGACAATTTGTGAATGGGTTTCTTTGGGTTCGCGACCAACCTCTTTTAGTCTTCCATCAGTTCGTAAACGAACCCGCAATAAGTTTTTGTCTGGTTCAAAATGAATATCAGAAGCACGAGAACGTACCGCCAATAAAAGGTAGTTATTTAATAGACTGGTAGTGGATAGATTGTTGTCCCTCTCCGCCATATGTTTTATTAATTATATTATACTGGATAAACGTTATGATTGACAAATAATAATTTTTTTGTATAATACATATACGCGCCTGATACACAAGCTAATGGTAGTAATAATGTCGGCTGCCAACAGGCATTTGTGACAGGGAGCTATTTAAGAATTAAATATGAGACAAATGGAAAAAGATCAAGCTTTTGTCGAACAGGTCGTCAAAGCGTTGGTTGATCATCCTGAAGATGTGAAAACCGAACGTAAGATTGATGAAATGGGAGTGTTAATCACCCTTCATATCAATCAACAAGATATGGGTCAAGTTATTGGCCGCAGTGGACAAACCGTCCGTGCCGTCCGTACCTTATTACGTGTTGTTGGTGCTAAAAATAACGCCCGTGTTAATTTGAAAATTTACGAACCAGAAGGCGCTCAACGTCCGCCTCGCAGGCAGGATAGGCAGGAAAGAGAAACTGCTGAAGCTGACACCTCAGCTGTTGATTTACAGCTTTAATTTTATTCGCAAATCAAATTCCCTCCGCTATCAGCGGAGGGAATTTGCTTGTTTCTAGTTTTGGTCATAATATTTATACTATGAAATTTGATGTCATCACAATTTTTCCAGAAATTATTCAAGGCTATATAGGTGAGTCTATATTAAAACGTGCCCAACAAAAAAAATTGATAAAAATAACAACTCACAATCCCAGAAAATTTTCTACTGATAAACACAAAACAGTTGATGACAGACCTTACGGCGGTGGACCAGGTATGATTTTGATGTTTTTACCTTTTTATAAAAGTTTAAAAAGTATTAAGCGTCAAAAAAAATCTCGAGTAATTATGTTAACTCCTGGCGGTCAACAGTTTACCCAAAAAGAAGCCGTGCGCTTGGCAAAATACGATCAGTTGATATTACTGGCTGGTAGATATGAAGGATTTGATGCTCGTTTAGAAAAATTTGTTGATGAAAAAATTTCTGTCGGTCCTTACGTTTTATCAGGTGGTGAATTGCCAGCTCTTACTATTATTGAAGCGGTAGCTAGATTGCTACCTGGCGTATTGGGACATCAAGCTTCAATAGTTGAAGAAACCTATAGCCAAGGTTTGGATTACGTTGAGTACCCCCAGTATACTAGACCAGAAAAAATTGCGGTTAATAGAAAAAAGCTAAATGTACCCAAAGTTTTATTGACCGGTAATCATCAAGCTATTCAAATTTGGCGTAAAAATAAGGCGAAAAATCAAAGTTTTTGATTATTTTATTTAATAATTTCACCATTGTTTTGGGGTTTTTTCTGAGGGTTGACAAGTTTTTTTGATTTTATTATTATTATGAAGCGATTATTTTACATATTTTCGCTAACTATTAAGTTAATTCCCCAAGCCTAGTAAATTTTACAATTTGATTTTGTCTAACCAGACGAGCAAAAACAGTGATACTTAAAGATTTTGAGTGTCTCTGTTTTTTCTAGTCCTAAGATAAAGATTAGAAAATGAATTTTAACAACTGAAAAGTGTAGAGAAACATAAGTCATTTCTTTGAGAGTCAGATCTTATTTTTTAAGATCAATCAATTCTCACTTCTTTGAGAGTTTGATCCTGGCTCAGGATGAACGCTGGCGGCGTGTCTAAGGCATGCAAGTCGA